>NZ_CP036433.1:0-344166 GCF_007751035.1 Lignipirellula cremea
GTGGCAAACGGCGTAGTGTCGATCCCTCTGCGAGGCGCCCAGCGAAAATCGTTTTCGAATGGGAAGACGGTGCGTCTGGCCGAGGAGTTTCTCGCTGGCGAAGAAAATGCCCTGGCCCGGGCTGCGGCCGAGTCGTTTCTCAACCCGTCGCAACCCGATCATTTTTCCTACAATCCGTGGGTCCTGTACGGTCCCACCGGCGTCGGTAAATCACTCCTGGCTCAGGGTTTATTACACCAGCTGCAGGCCCGCGACTGGTCCACGCTGTGTATCGCTGGCGTCGACTGGGCGCGCGAATACGCCGATGCGGTAGAGACCAAAAGCGTCGGAGAAATGCGCGAGAAGTACCAGGCGTATGACTACCTGTTGATTGAAGACCTCCATGAAATGGCCGAGAAAAAGCCGGCCCAGCAGGAACTGGTGCTGCTGATCGACGCCCTGCTGGATGCGGGCAGCCGGCTCTGGGTAACCCTGCTGGCCCCGCCGACCGAAACCCGCGGTTTCCTGCCCGCACTGGCCAGCCGCCT
Organism: Lignipirellula cremea; assembly: GCF_007751035.1. Taxonomy (NCBI): domain Bacteria; kingdom Pseudomonadati; phylum Planctomycetota; class Planctomycetia; order Pirellulales; family Pirellulaceae; genus Lignipirellula; species Lignipirellula cremea. Next base: position 528 of record NZ_CP036433.1, read on the forward strand.
GGCCGAAGGCCTGGCCACCCCGCTGCGTCCGCCCGGCCCGCTGGTGCGGAAAGAACTGCTGCAGCGACTGGCGACCGCCAGCAAGATCAAACTGTCAGGACCCGCCCTGGCGACGCTCGTGGAAAGCACCTCGGGCGCCCCGTTGGAATTGAAACAGACCCTGCTGGCCGCCGCCGCTGCCGCCCATGCGGCCGGAGAAACGCTCAGCCCGGCGTTCCTGGCGCAGCATTTATCTGCGGCCCGGGCGGCACGTCGTCCCAGTTTGCGAAACATCACGGCCAAGGTCTCCGGCCGGTTCCAGCTCAAATCGTCCGAACTGAAGAGCGCCACCCGGCGCCAGGCCGTGGTGCGAGCCCGGGGCGTCGCCATGTATATTGCACGCCAGTTAACCGATAAAACACTCGAAGAAGTTGGCAAACACTACGGAGGTCGGGACCATACTACCGTCCTGCACGCCTGTCGCCGCACAGAAGCGCTCCTCCACGAAGATCCCGAACTGCAGAAACTGGTCGAAGAAATCGCCATCCAGCTTTCGTAATGATGTTACCCGGAATGATGTTATCCCTGCCTGTGTCGTTTCCGCCTGTCGTCTTCCTTGGGACCCGTACAGGTTCTCTGGCCGCCGGTGAACTTCAGGGTTCCCGACCGTCGCAACTCTCCCGTTCAAAGCCTGGAAAACTTGTCGATTGCCTGTCGCTAACGGTTCATGCTTTTCCTGCTAGCAACAGCCCCTTCCGGCAGCCGCCAGGTTCGACCATTTTGTCGACCCGCCAGCGACCGCAACCCAACCACCGGCCAACGCGTTTTGCACTGAAAAATGGCGCTTCAAATTCCTCGCAACCTGTTTGCCATCCAGCACTTGAAATTTGATGACCAGAAGTTATCGACCGCCAGGCCGCGAAGATCATTACGACTATTATTTAAAACATTAAGTATTAAGAACCAGACCGCCCGGGAAGAACCCGGCGGCATTGAGGAACATTTGCAATGAAACTGACGTGCGACCGAGAGAAGTTTTTCGCCGCCTTTCAAATCGCCGCAGCGGTGGCGCCCAGTCGTAGCCCCAAGCCAATCCTGCAGAGCGTCAAGCTCGACGTCGGCAAAGACGAAGCGATGCTGACCGCCACCGACATGGAGGTCGGAATCCGCGTTCAGGCCTCCGGAGTGACCGTGGAGCAGCCTGGCGCCGTGATTCTGCCCGTGAGCAGGGTGGCCGCCATCCTTCGCGAGAGCACCGACGACAGGCTCGATATCGAAGCCGACGAAAAAGGCGCCGTGATCCGCGGCCAGCGCAGCGAATTCAAACTGCCGGTCCAGGATCCCAGCGAGTTTCCCCAGGTGGCCGCCTTTAACGAGGAAAAGCTGCACGAGCTGAAAGCCGGCTCTCTCCGCGAGTTGATCCGTCGCACCAGTTTCGCCACCGATGTCGAAAGCGCCCGTTACGCACTCGGCGGCGTCCTGTTCGAATTTACGGCCGACGGCGTGACGGCCGTTGGCACCGACGGTCGTCGTCTGGCCAAAATGGAGTGCGCCGGCAAAGCGATCGGCGGGCACGAAGTGCACGACGCCACCACCATCATTCCCACCCGGGCCGCCCAGCTGATCGAACGTACGCTGGCCGCCCTGGCGGAGAGCGACGACACCATTCAGATCGCCGCCAGGGCGAACGACGTGCTGGTCCGGTGCGGCGCCGCCGTGCTGTACTCGCGACTGGTCGAAGGCCGCTTTCCCAAGTGGCGGGATGTGTTCCCGCAGCGGACTAACGCCGTGAAAATCCCGCTGGTCGTGGGTCCCGCCTATTCGGCCCTGCGGCAGGCCTCGATTGTCGCCAGCAATGAAAGCCGCGGCATCGACTTCCAGTTTGGCCAGGGGTCGCTGGTGCTGTCCGGCTCCAACGCCGACCATGGCGCCGCCCGGGTGGAAATGCCGATCCCCTACGACGGCGAACCGATCACGCTGACCCTGGACCACCGCTACCTGGCCGATTTCTTCAAAGTGCTGGACGCTGAGAAAACGTTCACTTGCGAAATTGAGTCTTCCGATACGGCCGCCCTGTGCACCACCGACGACGGCTATGGCTATGTGATCATGCCCCTGCAACGCGATCGACGCTGATCATGGATAAGGATTACGAAAAAGAAGATCTGGCGAACCTGCTGTTCGACGCCGCCCGGCGCCGCCAGTTCACCAAAGCGCCCAAGAAAATCTCCGGACTGATGAGCTCGCTCCTGGCCCGCAAAGGCTACGCGCAGGAGCAAACCTCCAGCGACTGTTCCGCCGCCTGGGCGGAGGCCGCCGGACCGCGGCTCGCCAAACAGACCCGTTCCGGCAGTATCAAACGGGGCGTGCTCGAGGTCTTCGTGCGTAATTCAACCGTCCACCAGGAACTGGTGTTTCAGAAAAAACAGATTCTCAAAAAACTGCTGCATGCGGCCGCCTCTTTCAAGATCCGCGACATCCGTTTCAAGATTGGCGTCGTCGATTTTGGCGATGACAACACTCCCCCGGCCGGTCGCACCTGACCCGCCAACTCGCGTCCGCTGCGTCCCCGTGCCATCGGCCGCTGTGAAGCCAGGTTTCGTCGCTTCCATAACGTCAGTAAACCTCCAAGGATGAAATAATCATGATGGACGAAAATCAACCGCAAGATCCGTCCCCCGAGTCGAATCCGGAAACCAACCCGGAAGCCACTCCCGAACAGCCGCTGGAAAAGCAGAATCCTCCTGCCATCAGCTACACGCGCGGGAACGAAAAATATGACAGCGAAAATCTGCAGCACCTGTCGGATAAAGAACATGTGCGCGAACGTCCTAGTATGTATATCGGCGACACCGGCGACCGCGGGCTCCATCATCTGGTTTACGAAGTCGTTGATAACTCGATCGACGAAGCGATGGCAGGCTACGCCAGAAATATCAGCGTCACCATCAATAACGATAACTCCATCACCGTCGAAGACGACGGCCGCGGCATCCCCGTGGATCTGCACCGCGACCTGTCGCAAGAGATGGGACGCGAAGTTTCCACGCTGGAAGGGGTGATGACCGTTCTCAAGTTTGGCGGCAAGTTCGAAAAAGGCGCCTACCAGGCTTCCGGTGGTCTGCACGGCGTGGGCGTAACGGTCGTTAACTTCCTGTCCGAATGGGCCGAAGTAGAAGTCCGCCGCGACGGTCATGTGTACCAGCAGGAATACGAACGGGGCGAACCGGTCGGACCCGTCAGCCGTGTCGGAGCCACCGATCGCGTGGGCACCAAAACCACGTTCAAACCCGATAGCCAGATTTTCCGGACGACCGTGTTTATCTACGATCGTTTGCGGAAGCGTATGCAGGAACTGGCATTCCTGAACCGCGGCGTCCGCATCAAACTGCACGACGCCATCCGCAACGACGGCGATTCCTTCTACTATGAACGCGGTATTGTGGAGTATGTCGAACATCTCAACCGCGCCAGTGATGTTCTGCATAATGAAGTGGTTTACGTGCAGGGGGAAGAAACAGGCGTCGGCTATGAAATCGCCCTGCAGTACTCCGGCGAACTGACAGAAAGCCTGCACTCGTACGTCAATAACATCAATACGACCGAAGGCGGCACGCACGTATCCGGCTTTCGCGCCGCCCTCACCCGCTCGCTGAATAACTATGGGAAAAAGGAGAATATGTTTCCCAAAGATATGCAAGTGACGGGCGACGACTTTCGCGAAGGTCTCACGGTCGTCATCTCGCTCCGCGTGCCTGAACCGCAGTTCGAAGGACAGACCAAAACCAAACTCGGCAACGGTGAGATCGAAGGCATCATCAACTCGGCCGTCGGCGATTTCCTCACCAAACATTTTGAGGAGAATCCCAAGACCGCGAAGATCATTGTTCGCAAAGGCATCCTCGCCGCCGAAGCCCGCCTTGCCGCCAAGAAGGCCCGTGAACTGGTCCGCAAAAAGACCGGCCTCGGCATGGGCAGCTTGCCTGGCAAACTACGCGACTGCCTCAGCAAAGATATGGAGAAATGCGAACTGTACCTGGTGGAAGGCGACTCGGCCGGCGGCAGCGCCGAAGGCGGGCGACTGCGCGATTACCAGGCCATCCTGCCCCTGCGAGGCAAGATTATCAATGCCTATAAATCACGCGAAGATAAAGTCCTGGCCAACGAAGAAGTCCAGTCGATGATCCGCGCCATTGGCATTGGCATCGGCGAAGAACAGGATCTTGCCAAACGCCGGTATGACAAAATCATCATCATGACCGACGCCGACGTCGACGGCAGTCATATCCGTACCTTGCTACTGTGCTTCTTCTATCGGCAAATGTACAAACTGGTGGTTGGCGGACATATCTATGTGGCCCAGCCGCCTTTGTTCCGCGTGAAGAGCAAGAAGGATGTGTACTACGTCCAGCGCGAAGAAGAAATGCGAACGCAGCTGCTGGAGAAAGGTCTCTCTGACTCCGTGTTCGTCGATCCGCTCCAGGCGGAAACGATCGAAGGCGAACGGATGGCCGAACTTTGTCGCCTGCTGGCCGTGCTGGAACAGGACGGCCTGCTGCCGCTGGAACGCAGCGGCGTTAATCTTAAAGCACACGCCGAACGGATGGACCTGCAGACCGGCCAGTTGCCCGTCTTCCATGTGTTTCTGGGACGTGAAGAGCACTGGTTTGTCACCCGCAAGCAGCTGGAGGAATTTCTCCGCTCGCGCGAAGCGGAACTCGGCAAAGAGATCTCCGTCAGCGACGCCAAGAATCCTGATATCGACGCCGAAGCGGTCGACCAGTTCCACGTGACGGAGCTACACGAAGTCAAAACAATCAACAACAGCTTGAAAAAGCTGCTGGAATTTGGTTTCGACATCCAGTCGCTGATCCCGCAGGAGCGGACGGGCATCGAAGAGCCGCGTTACGTGCTCCGCCGCGGCGATTCCGAAACCCCGCTGGAAGATCTCCGCGGGCTCCTGGCCGCCATCCGGGCCGCCGGCGAAAAAGGCCTCCAGGTGACCCGCTTTAAAGGTCTGGGCGAAATGAACGCGGAAGAACTCCGCGACACCACCCTGGACCCGGCCAACCGCACGCTCGTGCGAGTCCGCATGCCCGACGTCGCCGCCGCCGACGAAATGTTCCGCGTCCTCATGGGCGAAAAAGTCGAACCCCGCCGCGAATTCATCGAAAAGAACGCCGCCCAGGTCCGCAACCTCGACGTCTAAAGTGTCACATTGGTGTCAGACATGAAAGTTGTCATTTCAGACATAATACCTGGCCAAGAAAGACATAAAACTTGTCACAGGTACAACGAGTGTTCTGTGTGTTGGGCGAAGGCCGGCATGGTTTCGTCGTAACCCATGATGAGACAAGATGTTAATTCCGACAAAGAAACGCGAGACTTTTAGTCCGCGTATCGAATCGCGCAGTTTCGTTTATTTTGAAGAACTGTGAAGGCAACGTTTGATGACGCGCAGTGGAGGCGAAGCCGACAAGATCGGCAACCACTACGAATCGGTGTGGACGGTTGATGTATTTCTCGACCTGCATCGTGGTCGGTACTGCGAGATGGAAATCGAATCGTACGGAGAAGATTCGCTCGGAGTAGAGTTTCAAGCAACAACCGAGTCTGGAATCATCGAGTTTCACTCGGTAAAACGTCAGTCTCAGTTGAAGGAATGGTCAATCTCCAAGCTGAGCGGGCCTGCCCCATCGACAGGACGCAGTATTCTCGGTGATCTTTCTGAAAAACTTGACCGCCATCCCACTGCGCACCTCAAGTTTATCTCCGCGACCGGAGCAAACCACCTCAGAGAATTGGCGGAGCGCGCGCGGAACGTTAAGGACGCGTCCGAATTTCGAACGATTTTATCGAATATTTTGACAAATCAGTTCAACATCTTGGTGCGCAATCTCACCAGCGGTGACGAGGAAAATTGCCTTTCGATCTTGAAGGCTATCGAAGCGATACCGCGAGGTCACGATGACTTGATTCGGTCGGTGGATCGAAGGATTGACGAGTATTTTCATCGAATTGACCAAGCAGTTATTAGTCCTGCCAATTTGCGACGGGAACTTGCTGAGTTCGCAACTCGCAACCTCGGACGGAAATTAACGACTTCCGACGTACGCGACCAGGTAAGGTCGCTTGGGTATGGGGTGCGCGACTGGAAGAATAATCAAGGGATTCGAGATCTCCAGGAAAAAACAAATTGCGCGTATCGAAGCGTCGCCGAAGCAGAGCTTATCAATGGGGAGACAATTGTACGCACAGAGGCGGAGAGTATTTTAGGACGGCTTGTCGACTCGCTTTGTCGTGGAGTCTTAGTGAAAGCGCCGGCGGGCTTCGGCAAGAGTTGTGTCTTGACCCAGGTAGTCTCTGGTTTGGTTGAGAAGGAGTTCGAATTCCTTTGCATTCGCATGGACAATTTCAGCCCGTGTCGGACGACTAAACAGCTGGGACATCAACTTGACCTGCCAGACTCTCCGGCTCGAGTCCTGGCCGGAATCGCAGATGGAGCGACTTGTGTACTGTTGATCGATCAGCTCGATGCGATGAGTATGGTCTCGGGACGGCATTTTTCGATGTGGGACGTTTTTCAAGAACTCTTGCGGGAAGTGGCGAATTACCCCAATATGAAGCTGTTGGTTGCGTGTCGCGACTTCGATCTAGAGCATGACCCGCGTCTCCGCGGCTTAGCTAGCAAGTCGAGCGGGTTTGACCAGATTGAACTTGGGAAGCTTTCTCGAGAACAAATCACACAGTCCATCGCGAGGGCTGGACATGAAACGATCCAGTTAAACGAAAAACAAAACGAGATCTTGGCGTGTCCGTTCCATCTGCTCTTGTTCTTAGAGGGCGATCCGAACAAGCCCTTTTCTACAACCAGTGATCTATATGATGCTTACTGGGAACGCAAACGCGCTAAGCTGAAGGAGCGCCTTGGACGAAGGCCTGCTTGGAACGAGGTCATCGCATATTTGACGAAGCGCATGAGTGAGGATCAGTTACTCTTTGCACCTGCGATTGGCGTCGACGACCACAGCGACGACGTTGCGGCGATGGTTTCGGAACACGTTTTGGTTCGATCGAGAGAAAGTTTGCGATTCTTTCACGAGTCGTTTTTTGATTACGCATTTGCGCGTCAGTTCTGCCGATCGCAGGCCAGTATAACCGAACTCCTTGAGGCGTCGGAGCAGCATCTTTTTCGCAGGTCGCAAGTCAGGCAGATCCTGGCTTTCCGCCGTGGAAGTGATCGAGCGCGGTACCTTGTCGATTTAAAAAATCTTCTCGAAAGCGAGAAGGTTCGCTTTCACATTAAACGAATGGTGGCTTCAACACTTGCTCAGATTTCCGAGCCAACGGTTGATGAATGGCGCATTATCGAACCTTACTTTCTGGAGACGGATCTGTCGCGATATGTGTCATCAGCTTGTCGAGGTCACGTCGGATGGTTTGATATATTGCATGATCACGGATACTTCAAAAAATGGCTTGAGTCGTCTGAAAAAGTCTGGATTAGGGACGGCGAATGAACAAACCGCGCTCAATACGCTATAATACGTGAGTATTTGCCGTGGGAGGCGCGGCGAGGTTTGTTCAAGGAGGGTTTCGGTTATGGCGTTTCAATTTGAGTCACCTTATTCCGCACAGACCGAACGACGTATGAAAAACGTCTTCCAAAGTTTGTCGGAGAAAGAGCGGCGACGATACGCCGCCATCGAGACCGTCAAACTCGGACGCGGGGGACTGCGTTACATGGCCGAACTGCTCGGCTGTTCGGAGCACGCCATTCGACACGGAATTCGTGAACTGGACTCTCTGCCCCATGACGAATTGGGCGATCGACAGCGGGCCCCCGGCGGCGGTCGAAAACCAAAAATCGAGCAACAGCCCGAGATCGAAGATCAGCTTTTTGAAATCGTCGACGTGCACATCGCCGGGAGTCCCGACGAGCCCGATATTGTCTGGACCCACCTCTCGCCGCAAGCGATCGCGGAAACGCTCCACCAAAACGGCGCCTCGATCAGTGCTCCTACTGTCGCCGATTGGCTGGCGGAAAATGACATTCGCAGGCGTAAGATCGAGAAGTCGATCGCCGGCGGACAAAGTCCTGATCGTAACGCACAGTTTGAGCAGATCGCCCGACTCCGCGAGGAGTTTGAAGATTCCGGCGACCCCATTTTTTCCATTGACACCAAGGCGAAAGAGCAACTGGGCACGATGTATCGCGCGGGCAGGGCTTATTGCAATCATCCGCAGAAGGCGTTTGACCATGACTATCCCAGTTGGTCCGATGGCGTGCTGATTCCCCACGGAATTTATGACATGGCCCGCAATCATGGCCACCTCAACCTGGGTCTGAGCCATGACACCAGTGAGTTCGCGTGCGCCAGTTTCTGGTGGTACTGGCGCCGCATCGGCCGATTTCATTACCCCGATGCGTCCCGAATCCTGTGGTTGTGCGACGGCGGCGGAAGCAACAGTTCGCGGCACTGGATTTTCAAACAGGACCTGTCGCAACTGGCCGATCGCATTGGCTTGCCGATTCATGTGGCTCACTATCCACCGTATTGCAGCAAGTACAACCCAATCGAGCGCCGCTTCTTCAGCCACGTGGGCCGGACCTGCCGCGGGCTATTGCTGCGCAGCGCGAAATTCGCGGCCGAGTTGATGCGAAAGACGACGACGACAACCGGCCTAAGCACGACCGCCCACATCCTGCGCGGGGCCTTTGAACTCAAACGGAAGGCGACCCAGGAATTCATGGACAGGATGCCGATCCACTTCTCCGATCTATTGCCTCGCCTGAACTACACCGCCGTTCCCGGATAACAACGCGTTTTATTGTTTGCGCGTCCCTTAATGCAGCGGTATGGATGTTCGAAGCGGACAATCTGCATGATTTTCGGTCAGAAAAAATCGCTGCCCTAGTGACGCCATTTCAGGATCGGGGCGACGATTGGAAGCAGCGGCTACAGAGAATCATGTCGTGGGGGATAGCACACAAAAGCGATGCGATGAGCAAACTTTATGTCGCGATGATTCGCGATGGAAAGTACGACGACTTCAAAAGCATGTTATCGGGCGACAGCGATTTCTGGACGAAGCATCATAATGCCGCGAAAGAGCATCCTCGTTTCATGATTGACGTGTTGGCGGTGTGGTTCGAAAGGACCGCGATGAAATACGATGACGGCAAAGCCATCAATTTCATGGATCAGTGTGGACTTAACCACTCTCATGGCGGTGCAATAATCGTTGCCGAGGCGGGGCAAGCCGACCCTGAATACTTTGCAGATCGGATGCTCCCAGTTGTTCGCGCAATTGTCCTGAGGACGTTGCTCACGAATCGACCTGACGGGTGCGACCGTGCATGGCCATACATCACCGGAAGAACGGACTTCTTCGACATCAACGACGCAACGCTGGAGCAACTTGCTGTTTCCCTTGAGATTCTCGCTAAAGAGAAGCCGGGCCAACTACGCGATATCACTAACGGGATGGCGACAGAAAAGAGCGAGACATATGGTCACCTCCTTTTACGGGCTTGGACCGCAAACCCATTAGAGTTTGCCGATGAGTGTGTCGATTTCTTTTTACAATGCAAGCAACGATTGGATATTGGTAGAGCTGGAATTATTAGTCGTCAAGCACTGACCGAAATTTCGAAGTATTGCAGTATGCAGAACTTTTCGTCACTGGAATCTTTCATAAACGGCTTCTGTACCGAGTACGAACGACGCTATCCGCAGATTCGCGGGAGCGACGAACTTCACCTGCTACGTTGCCTTGCGGCGGATCGAGTTTCCGAAAGGACAAAAGGCCGGATCGAAACTCTGGAACGCAAGTTTCCGGAGCTTCTTCAACGAAGCTTAAACTCCATAAATTCGACGGGACGGACGGCCGAACGGTCTTCGATCCCTGATGAGAAGGTTTCGCTGCTGCGCGATAAGAACTGGATCGCAGTGATGCGAAAGTATCCCGGTTCTCGAGCTGTGGGAAAGCAGCTTCGAGAAGCGAGCCGAAGAGAGAGAGTTCGGTTTGGCAATCTAGCACTCCAAATGGAAGACGATATCCATCCGATTTTCTTTTCCTCGATCCTTGATGGGATTTCCAGTCGTTATTTCGATCTTGAGCAGCAAGAAAGGGTCAGCGACGCAGTCGAGCGGCAAGGCTTCGCTCTCGATTTGCTTGAGAAATTGCTTGTGAGAGTTCATCGGCTACCGAAGCATCCGTGCGGTTCGGCGATTGTGACGACCATCGGTGAATTTGCTAAGCGAAGTTTCTCAAATCACACGTTGAGCATTCTGAGCCATTACGCAGTGAAGGATCCGAGTCCCTCGCCGCGAGAGTCGGTATCTGATTTTGGCCGCGAATCGTTGATGAATGAAGCTTTTGGCACGGTTCGCGGTCAGGCCGCCCGAACGGTGTCTCAACTTTTGTTTGCAGACGAAACTCGATTTGTCGAACTAGCTTCCGCGCTGTCGTCACTGGTTTGCGACGATTCGATGGCAGTTCGTGCGGCAGCAATTCAAGCGGTCCTGCCCGTGCTAAGTTTCGATTATCAAAGGGCGATTTACCTATTCACTATTGCATGTCGCGACAAGCCAGAAATCGCTTCGGCGTCCACATGGAAGGAGTTTTGCTACGATGCGGTTCAAATGGATCCTGAGGCGATTCTCCCAATTATTGAAGAGGCGTTCCGTTCGAACATTCCGGAGTCCGTCAAGAATGCGACGGTGTTGATTGCCCATGCCGACCTGTTGGACGTTGACACGGGAACGTTACTCGATGAGGCTCGCTGGGGGACCGAAGACATGCGACGAAAGCTCGCATCGGTCTACGCAAGTAATTTCGATAACGAACTGGTTGGGAAGAAGTGTCAGGAGTCATTGGGCGAGTATTATGATGACCGTTCGGAGAAGGTTCGAGAACAGGTTGGCTCGGCCTTTAACAGTTTATCGGGACAGTTTCTTCAAGCCCACGAGTCTGAGCTGCTGGTTTTTGTCGCAAGCAAGAGTTTTGAAACAGACGCCGTGTCACTTCTTATGTCGATGGAGAGATCGGCAGTTCAATTGCCCGAGGTGATTTGTTCCGCGGCAGAGAGGATTCTTAGCTTCCTGGGCGAAGAGGGAACACACATCGCCTACCACGGTTCTTTCCTCGCACGAAATATTTCAAAGCTTGTCGTTCGTCAATATGAACAGACGCAGAACGACACGATGAAGGTTCGATGCCTCGATCTGATCGACAAAATGGAACGGGGCGGCTACTGGGGAATGTCTGACGAGTTGTCGAGGTTAGATCGCTGATGGATTTTTCTATGCTAAGAATATTCGAACGACGTTCAGTGGCCGAGTTTTAAAGACATTAATTGCGGATTCCCTCGCAAATCTCGGCGGACCGTAACGGTCCATCGGCGAATATCTCAAGCCACAGCCCAAGAAAATGACCAGTTCTGCTGGATTCGGTCGTAGCCCCACGAGGGGTTTTCCTGGGCGAACCGCAGAATCAGATCCACGATTACCTGGCGGATGCGAGGTCTGCCGACGGATTTGCGTTTCTCGCTGTGGTCCCACTTCTTCGCCACCAGTTCGCGATGCTAGCGGAGAATCGTGTCGGGCGTCACGATTGTGGCCAACTCCCGCAAGGTCTTTCGGCCGAGCGCCTTGCCTTTGACGGCCAAAATCCTCCGCTGGTCGTCGGTCAAGCTGATGCGTTTCTTGCTCAATTGGCTGAGCAGGGACTGGATCTGATCATTCTGGAACTCGATGGTCGGTTGCTGCCGGTGGTGAATCCAACCGGAGAGAATGGCGAACAGCAACTGCCAAGGTTGAAGCACGAAGTTCATGGAATACCCCACTGCCGTGAGCGGTACAGATCTGGCGTCTTGCGGGAGTCGGCGGCTTAGCCGGAGCTGCTGCGAGGCTGCCGGGCGAGGGCGCGTCGGCGGTGGGCACGGGCGGCGCGTTTGCGGTTGGCGCGGCGTTGGGCCTGATCGATACGGATCTGGAGGCGGTGTTGGGGATGGGCTGCGATCCAGCGGTCGGGGAGCAGGGTGAGAACTTCGTCGCCGTGCAGGCGGGGCAGCGTTGCGAACACGTCGTGAAGATACGCCTGCGGGTCGATGTGCAGGCGGCGGCAGGTTCCGGTCAGCGTGTAGAAGACCATCGCGGCTTCGCCGCCGCGCGGACTGGCAAAAAAGAGATGGTTCTTCTTGCCGATCACCGGCATTTTGATTGCCCGCTCGGCTGCGTTATTTTCCAGCGGGATGGCGCCGGAGTCGAGGAAGCGAGCGAAACTTTCCCAGCGCTTCGTCATGTATTGAATCGCACTGCGGAGCGGATGCTTCGGCCGCAGCGTAGCCAGACGCTGGTCCAGCCACGCCTTGAACTCCGCGAGCACGGGCTGGGAATGTTCCTGCCGCACGGCGTGTCGCTCGTCATCGGCCATCGAGCGCGCTTGATCTTCAACGGCAAACAACCGCTGGAAATAACCGAGCGCCGTGGCGGTGTCGCGCGTCGCGCCGAGATAATGCAGTTCTTCGAACTTCCGCCGCGCATGCGCGTGGCAGCAGGCCCAACGCTGCTTGGCAGACCACTGGGCCTGCAGCGATTCGTAGCAAACGTAGGCGTCGGACACGAGCACGCCGGAGAAGTTGGCGAGGAATTGTTCGGGGCCAGCTCGACTCCGATCTTCCGTGAAGTAGAACGTGGTGTAAGGATGGGCCGCATCGCCGACCAGGGTCCATAGATAAGCGGTGGCCGCGCGGGCCAAGCCGGGCTCGAGCAACTTTACGGACGTTTCGTCTACGCAGGCCACGGCCGAAGACAACACCGCCTGTCGCATCAACTCGATGAGCGGCATCAACGGCTCGGCCAAGCCGATCATCCACCGGGCGATCGTGCTCCGCGGAATCGTGACGCCCAGTCGCGCGAGCCGCTCTTCTTCGCGATAGAACGGCAGATAGTCGGCGAAACGCTCCACGGCCAGGCTGGCCAACAGCGAAGGCCCGGCGTAACAGTCCAAGAGGCGAGGCGGTCGCGGCGCCGTAACCATTTCGGTTTCCGTCGCGTCTTCATTGTCCGCGGCCACGACTTCCACGTATTCTTCCACGACATACAGTTCGGCCGGCGTGACTTCGAGATACTCGCGAACTTTCTTGCGAAACCGCCGTATGCCTTCGCGACCGCGCAAATGTTCGGGAAGATCTTCCTCTTGGAGAGGATAAACTTGTTCTTTACGAGGCAGCGCGTCGGGAAACACCAGACGGCCGCGCCGTCGCCGGGGAGCACGCTGCTCTCCTTCTTCATCGGCGAGATCATCAACGCCTGAAGCTTCTTCTTCCGGCGTCTCTGCCTCGGAACCAATCCACTGCGCATCGAACAACGAACCTTGCCGGGGATCGTCGAACCGTTCGCGGCGGCGACCAAACAAGGAACGCTTTAGCAGAGCCACTTCGTTCGCCAGAGCTTTCACCAACTGCTGAAGCTCGTCGATGGTCTGTTGCTGCGCGCGAATCGTGGCGTCGCGCTCGGCCAGCAGCGCCCGCAGTTCCGCGTTCGAGAGATCGTCCATGACAACCCGCACGAGTAGCCTGATGAGAAGATCGAACAGCCCACTATCATGGCGTCTGGTTCAGATTTGCCAAGAGGTGACGCTTCCATTCAGCGAGCTTCCATTCACCTGGGACGCAACATAACGGCGGCGTCGCTTGGCGCTCTTGAGGTCGATGCCGTGGATGATGAGGGAGAGCTGCGTGACGTCGATCTCCAGGTGCGCGGCGTCGGTCGCCGCCTCAGGCGATTGGAACGTGCCGGCTTCGAGGTGCATGTACCAGATCCAGAATCCGCGGCCGTCCCAGCCTAAGAGCTTGAGCCGATCGGCCCGGCGATTGAGAAACACGAACCAGTGGCCGCTGGCTGGGTCTTCTTCAAGTAGCGACTCCGCCAACAGGCATAGCCCGCGAAAGCTCTTCCGCATGTCGACCGGCGTGGTACAGAGGAACACCCGAGTTTGGTGCGAGAAGTTAAGCATCGCCGCGCTCAACTGCACAGACAACCTGCAGCAGCCGCCGCAACGAAGCCTCGTCAAATTCGCTCGGCACGGTCACCACGGCGCCGCCCTTGAGCCGGATCTCGAAGTTCGCGGCAGACGCTGGGGCAGAAATCGTCACAGGCACGAACCGCGGCTTCTCTCGGCAGGTCAACTTCTTCCGCCACGCGAAGAACGAAGGCGGCGAAATCTGCTCCTGCCGGCAAAACGCCGCCACCGTCAGCCCACTTTCCGCTTGGCGCTCCACCACATCCCGCCAGAACGCCTCTCGATCCTCATCCAGCCGCCGACCCATCGCCGCCTCCGTCAGAACATGCTCGAAACTCCAGCATGCTAGCGAAGAACTGCCCTGCCGCGGAGACGCCAGATTTGCACCGCTCACCCCCACTGCCGTGGTGCTGGTAGAGGTGAACCAGCAGGATTGCCTCCCCAAGTCCGGCTTTCAACGGCCGAATTCGCGACCTGACGAGCGCCAGTAAACACAAGCATAGTCCGTATTTATCATTCGGCCGAATATTTTGACCGTACGGGCACCTGGGGATCGTCAGCGACGCCGCGGCTGCTGCATGCGATCAACGCCAGGACGCCGAAAAATCCCAAGCTCAAGCACCGAATCGCAAACAAATCCAAACTCCTGGATTCAAATGATCTGAACACCCAGCGGCCTTACGTTTGCGTTTCTTGCATTCGAGATTCGAATTTGAAAGTCATTTGTGATTTACGGCTTGTCGATTCGAGTCCGTGCTACACCAGAATTTCCGCCAACGGGCCGGACTGGTCCGCGCCCTTGAGGTTCAGATCCGGTTCGCCGAATTGCTCGCGTTTGTCACCGACGGCATGCAGGAGAGCGAGATAGAGGTTCGCGATCGTGCGGTGACCCGGGATTTGATCCGCATGTTGCTGGTATGCGGGATACTGCAGGAATCGTCCGGCGGTCTTGAGCCGGCCGCCCAGGTTTCCGACGAGCACCAGCGGCCATTCGCCGCAGAAGCCGTGATGTGCTTCGCCCGAATCGCTCATCCAGACAATGAGCGTGTTGTCGAGCATCGTGCCATCGCCTTCCGGGACGACGTCGAGCCGCTTGGCCAGATCCGCGACCCGCTGGGCGTGGAACTTGCGGATCGGCACCGAGAACTCGTCCGGACCGTTCATGTGGCCGATCGCATGACCGTCCTTCATGACGCCGAGTTCCTTCCATGTGTGATACTGTCCCACGCCGCCCGCTGCGTCGATCGTCACCACATTGGTCAGCCCGGATGCGAGCGCTGCCGTAGCGATCGCGCACTGTGCCTCGAAACGATCGGTCGTGACCGTGCTGTTGAACTTGTCGATCGCGGGTACGTTGGCCTTCAACCGATCCTTGTTTGCCGCGACCTTCTCCTGCCGGGTCCGCATCTGCTCGAACGTGTCGAGGTAGATGTCCAGCTTCTCGCGATCCATCGCGGGCAATTCCTGGCGAACACGCTTAATGTCGGAGCGGCACCAGTCGAGCAACTTGTTTCTGGCGTTAAACGCTTTTCCCGCGTTCCCCTCAGCCACGCTGCCGAAGAGCGATGTGAAAGCGAGATCCGGCTGACAGACGATCGGCGTGGGACGCTTGGGAGCACTGGCCGAGACACTGTTGACGAACACGGCGCCGGCGTTGGGAGCAACCCCCAACCCCACGACCGGAATGATGCTCGGCTGGGCCGCCGCCAGCGAATGATCAATGGTCTGCCCCGCGACCCCCTTGCGCCAGTGGAAGCAGCCGAGGCCGCCGAAGCCCTTGCCATGATCGCCGCCGCCGGAGACTTTGTGCGAGAGCTTCTGGATGATCCCCATACGGTCCTTGAACGGCGCCAGCGGCGAGATCGCGTCCGGCAGTTCCAAATCCTTCAGGGAAAGATCGACCAGTTTTTCGGCCTTCCTGTTGTCGCCATCCACACCTTTCGGTTGGATGTGGCGTGGGTACAGGCCGTTGCTCTCCAGCATGAAGATGATCCGCGGCGGCGGCGCTTCGCCCCTGGCCTCCGCTGCCAAGGCATTCAGGAACGGCTGGAGCACGACCGCCCCGGCGCCGAGCGTGAGGCTCTTCAGGCAGGTTCGACGATCGAGTTGATCGGGAGTAACCATCTTCAGCGTGTCGTTGAGAATGTTCATATCAAGTCCTTCGTGAGAGTCGGTATTCAGGTTAGCCCGGGAATCGGCTCACCCTGCTCGACGCGGCGGAGGAGGTCGCCCCGGAATTTTGGGAACAGTCGCAACTTCGTCGGATCGAGCAAGGTTCGTAGCACGGTCGAGATCAAATCGGCTGGTGTCACTGGCGTCGTCACCGGGCGACCGGCTTGCGAGTCCGACTTGCCGATCACCTGGCCCATCGTGAACCCACCGCCAGCGAGCAGGAGCGGGGCAAGGCTCGGCCAGTGGTCGCGACCGCCCTTCGGGTTGATCTTCGGCGTGCGCCCCATCTCACCGCACACGACAAGCAGAATGCGGTCCTCGAGGCCACGGTCGCGGACGTCGTCGAGGAACGCGGACACCGCATGGTCGAGCTGCGGCCCGAAACCCTCAAGCCCGTCCTTCACACCCGGGTTCAGCCCCTCGTTGTGGAAGTCCCACCCGCAGTTCTCGACCATGACCAGCCCGGCCCCGGCCTCACACAGCCGGCGGGCCATCAGCATTTGCCGGCCGAGCAGCGACGGCCGCCGCGGGAAATCAGGCAGCTTGAGGAAGTTCGGGCACGTCAGCGTGATGTGACTCGTGTCGTACCGCTCCATGGTCTTCGAGTCTTCGCGGTCGAGCCGGAACGCCTCGGCGACGCTCCCCTTGAGCACCTTGTACGCCTGCTCGGTGTAGGCGTCGTGGGCCGCGTACATCGGGTCCGATTCCAGCCTGCGAGTCGCGGCATCGAGCCCGCGGAGCAGTTCGCGGCGGTTCGCGGCGCGGTCAGCCGGGATCCGCAGCTCCATGTTCTGGACCAGCGGCGAGAAGGTGACGTCACCGTCCGGCTTCCGCTGCGGGCCGGTCGGCGTCGGCGACCTCGTGATGACGCCCGCCGGATTGAACGGGGCGTAGGCCTCGGAAAGATCGCCGTGGGTATTGCCGCGGAGAAAATGCTCCTGCAGGAACTCCGTGTTGTTTCCGCTGTCGAGCACGATGTAGCTGGGCACTCCGGTGTTCGGGTGATTTGTCCCCCTGAAATACGAGTACACGGACCCGGCACTGGGTGGCGACATCTTCGCTTCGCTCCCGGTGAGCATCGCACGGACCCAGTTGTCCTGATGGTCCTTGCACGGCGTTTGGAATGAGTGGATGACCGCGAGCCGGTTCGCTCGCTCTGCCAGCTTCGGAAAGTGGCTGCCAAAAGCGATCCCGGGGATCGCGGTCCCGATCTCCCCGAACATCGTGCGCACCGATTCCGGCGCGTCGGGCTTCGGATCCCACGTTTCGGCCTGCGGCGGACCTCCGCCTAGCCACAGCCACACGACCGACTTCTCTCGCACCCACGGCTTATCCGCCAGCTCGCTGCCCCGGAGGAGACGCGGCAGGCCGAGCGCGCCCAGTCCGGCCGCGCCAACGCGCAGGAACGCGCGCCGCGAACAGCCATCAGAGTAGCTTGGTCGGATGGTGAACATCGTAAATCCCTTCGTTGGGCGGTGGTGCCAGACGATTGGTCCAGTCGAGCCCGCATCGTGTTGGACGGAATCGAAACGGACTCTGGCGGGCTTCACCCGGTCAGTTCGCGAATTGAATCCGTATGCGTGATCAGGTACTGCGGCCGGTTGTTTGGATCCACCACTGTTGTTTGCGACGGATCGATACCGAGGTGTCGATACAGCGTGGCGAACATCTGTTGGAATTGGATCGGGCGATCGGCTGGCAGGTCGCCGTTGCGGGTCGTGCTGCCGATGACCTGGCCCACCTTGAGCCCGCCGCCGAACAGCAGCGCTGACGCGGCAGGCGCGTAGTGGTCGCGTCCGGCATCCTTGTTGATTCGCGGCGTGCGACCGAACTCGCCCCACACCAGCACAAGGACGTCTTCCAGCATGCCGCGGGATTCGAGATCGTCGAATAAGGCGCTGAGGCCGATGTCGAACGGAGGCAACAGTTCATCGCGCAGGGCATTGAAGTTGTCTCGGTGCGTATCCCACCGCCGGGCGCCACCCTCTTCCCAGGTCACGTTGACGCACCGCGCTCCGCACTCGATCAACCGTCGAGCCATGAGCAACCGGGCGTTTTGCTGGCCGAGATTCGATTTCGCTAATGGAGCACCGAGACCCCGGTAATCAACGCCAATGCCATAACGTTCCCGCACAGCCAGCGGTTCGCGGGTAATGTCGAGCGCATCCGCGAACTCACGTGACGTCACGAACTGCACGGCCCGCTCGGTATAGGCGTCCATCGCCTGAATATTGCCGCGGGCATCCATGTCTCGGGGCAGGGTGTCCAAACTCGACAGCAGGTTCAGCCGTTGCTGCGTGATGTTTTGCAACGTCAGGTTGGCCCGCCCATCTTTGCTGTCCGGGGAGTAACAGTCGAAGGCCGGGCCAAGGAACCCCGCCGAACGAGAATACGCTTGCTCGCTGGGGTTGTAAGCCGAGATCATGGCAACGGCCGTGGGCACATTGCCGTTCGTGGGCCCTTGAAGCTTGGCTACGACGGATCCGATGTTCGGACGTCCGCCGAGGTTTTTCATGCTGCCCGGTGGCCAGCCCGTGGCGCACATCGCTCCGTCATGCGAGTCGACCATTCCGGTGAGCGAGCGAATGAGGGCCATGCGGTCCAGTCGCTCGGCGATGCGCGGGAGATGCTCGCAAATCCGCACCCCTGGAATCCTGGTGGCGATCGAATCGAATTCCCCGCGGAATTCTGCCGGGGCATCCGGCTTCATATCGAATGTGTCCAGATGCGAAGCGCCGCCGGCCAACCAGACGTTAACGATCGATCGCTTGCGATACGAGGGATCCAGCGCCGAGCGAGTGTCGGCCCGCAAGAAGTCCGTCAAAGACAATCCACAAACGCTGGCGGCGCCCATTTGGAGAAGCGTGCGTCGGTGGAGACCGTCGCAGAAGCGACTCTTTTTCTTGGCGGTCATGGCTGGATTCCTTTGGTTGGGACGGTTCGGTACAGGAAGGATTCGGAGGACAACAGCGATACCAAGAGCGCCTTGAAGCTGCCGCCGTCTTCGAGGTACGCCGTTTCGGCTTCTTGCAGGCTGACTGCGTCGCCGGGGGTTTCGTTGCGGCCGAGGAAATAACGGAAGACGTGGCGGATGAAGATCTGTCGCACGCGGTCGGATTCGGCCAGGCGGCGGAGCATCTCGGGCGCGTCGCGGACCGGGCCGTCGAGCGCCGGGTCGCCGCTGTAGGCGATTGTGCCGGTCGTGTCGAGCGGCGCCTCGCGGTAGATCTTCTCGTGCTTGTCTTTCGTCTGCTCCATTGCTTCGAGGTCGAGCACCTCTTCGCCGCGCCGCGGCCGGGCGTAATGGTCGAGGTCTTCGAACGGCAGGCCGAGTTCGTCCATTTTGTTGTGGCACTTCCAGCACTCGGCGGCGCGCGTGACCATCTGCCGCTGTCGCAACGTGCGGTGCGGGTCGTCGGGGATCATTGCCGCCGCATTGATCGGCAGGTCGGGGACCCGCCCGCCGAGCAGATGCTCGCGGACCCAGCGGCCGCGGCGGACGATGTCGTTATGGAAATTGGTCGACCAGGCCACATGCCAACTCGGCTGCATCAGGAGGCCGATGCGGCCGACTTGCGGCGGGCGGCGGTGCTCCATCGCCAGCGGGCCAAACGAGCGAAACAAGGACTCGCCGCTGCGAAGACCGTCCAGCGTACCGACCGGGCCAAACAGCTCGTGGGTTGCATACGACTCGGGGGTCGTCAGCAGTTCCTTCAGAACATCCTTGTCGCGGGACAGAATGCTCAACACCAAGACGTCTGTGTCGGCGACGCTGCCGCGCGGGTTGTATCCGATGCCGCGCCGCTGCAGGTAATCGGGGAGCGGGTCTTTGAAGACCTCGGGAGCGCGGTAGTAATCGAAGTACTCGCGGAAGAATCCCATCACGAGGGGCTTGGTGATTCTCGGATCGTCCAGGATGCGACGCACGCTCTCGGCGACTTCCTCGCGCGTGGTCAGCTTGCCTTCGACGGCGGCCGCCAATAGGCCGGGATCGCGATTTGTCGACAGAGACAAGCTGATCGCCAGCGCCGTCTCGCGTGGCGAGAGCGAGCGAACGCCCGGACGAACCTCAGGCCCCAATCCGATCTCGAAGCGCAGGATCGCCTCCGGGGTCATCAGTGGGCCCATCAGAATTGTCTTTCCCGCAATCGAGCAATCTCCGTCGGCGGCGATGTCGTTGTACAGAGCGAGCAGGCTTTCGAGTTCCTTGTCGCTTGGCGGCCGAGCCACGGCGGTCTGATATTGCTGACGCAGCGCCCTCTCCAACTCCTCGCGATTCGCTTTCACCTGCGGGTGTAGCAGCGGCGCGAACAGGCCGTTGCCCTGACGCACGCGAAGGCCCGCCTTAAGCTGCGTTTGTTCGGCGGCGGTGGCCGTTTTCGCCCGCGACTCGTTGGGCCAGAGGGTCTCTTTGGCTGCGGCCGGATTGTCGTTCACGTTTACTAGTTGATGGCTGCGGGTTTGGCCCGCGACGATCAATTCGGCATTCGTGAGCAGTAGACCAGACGCCCCTTCGTCGGGCGAGTACAGGGCGGAGAAATCCTTGAAGCCGGATTCCTGGATCACGCCGAACGGCTGCTGCAGACCGTTGGCGTTGGCGTTGAACTCACTGGTCCACTTGGTGTATGCGGACGGCGAAAGCCGCCAGAGTCGCGGCAGCGGCGGGACGCTTGGCCCGCGCGGCCCGCCGAACAGAATCGCGTTGGGGAGTCGGTTGCCGTCGATCGGCTTCTCCTTGACGGCGTAGTACGCGGGCGGTTCGGGAAGCGGGGAGTCGAGCTTCGTTTGAATCCAGCGGATCACTTGGGCCGCGTCGTCCGCCGGCGGTCGCGGTTCGGAAGGGGGCGGCATGTCGCCCGCGCGAAGCCGCTCGAAAATCGAAGCGAAAGCGACCCGCCCGGCGACGTCGTCTCTAACCAACCTGGCGAGTTCGAAGTCTCCTTCCTTCTCGCCGCCATCGTGGCAGTCCGCGCAGTGGGAATTGAGAAACGAGTAAACGAACTTCTCGTCGGCCGTAGAACGGGCATTCTTGCCCGTCTGTTCGGGACTGGCGCCCCGACCTATCTCAGGCAGCACAATCTTGGGGTTGGCGATTAACACCCGGGCTGCTTCATCCGAGACCGTTTTCAAACCGCGCATGGACAGCGCGCCTCGATGCTGCGCCAGCGCCTTCGCCGTTTCGTCCGCAACCACAGTCAGGCCGTCGAGGAACAGCCAGTCGCCTTGGTGCTGCGCCAGCGCCTTGGCCGCGCTGGGCGAAAGAGTTGCCAGACTGTCGAGCGACAACCGCCCATCGCGCCGTGCCAGCGCCGCCGCCGCACTGTCGGAAAGGGCCTTCAAGCCGTCGAGCGATAGCGCACCGCCTTGGTGCTGAGCGAGCGCCGCTGCGACCTCGTCGGAGAGCGACGTCAGGCCGTCCAGCGACAGATTGCCCTTTCGCTGCGCGAGCGCCCGGGCCGCTTCGACCGAGAGGGTTTTCAACGCCGGAAGCTTGCCGTCCCAATTCCGAGACAACGCAAGAGCGATAGCGGTCTTTTCCGACAGCGTCAGCAGAGCGGGGAGGTTGCCGCTCCACTTCGGCCACGACGCCAGCACGGCGGCGCCATCGTCGAAGAGTGTCGTCAAACCGTCGAGGTAGACGACAGGTCTGGCATACCCCGGCGACTTGTGCTCGGCGAGCGCCTTGAGTACCTCGTCGGAGATGGTGGTCAGACCGTTAAGATACAGATCCCCCTCACGCTGGCAGATCGCCCGGGCTGCGTCCGGCGTGAGCACCTTCAGGCCGCTCAGATGCAGGTCGCCCCGCTGCTGGGCGTTTTCGGTCAGGGCCTTGGCCGTCTCATCCGAGAGGGTCATCAAGCCATCGAGAACCAGATGACCTCGAGACTGCGCCAGCACCTTGGCGACTTCGGGCGAAAGCGAGGTCAGCTTGGGCAGATTGCCATTCAACTTTGGCCCCAGCGTCAGGGCCGCCTCATCCGAGATCGTCGTCAGGCCTTCAAACGACAGCCCATGCTCACGCTTTGCTAGCGCCCTGGCCACGTCGACCGGAATGGCCTTGAATCCCGGAAGATCGCCACGCCAGTTGTGAGGATGGGCTTCCGCCAGGGCCGCAGCCGCCTCGACCGAGAGCGTGGTCAGGCCATCCAGGACCGTCTGATAAGTCGGACCTCCCCCTTTGCGTTGTGCGAACGCCTTGGCTGACTCGCCCGACAACGTCGTCAGGCCCTTCAGCATCAACCTGCCGCCGCGGTGTTGCGCCAGCGCCTTCGCCGCTTCGTCCGAGATGGATGTCAGCCCGTTAAGCGACAGCTCGCCATTGTGCCCTGCGAGCGACTTGGCTGCATCGTCCGAAATCTTGGCTAACCCATTCAGATGCAACTGCCCCTTATGCGGCCCGATCGCCGCCGCGGTCTCGTCCGAAATCTCCTTCAGTCCGTTGAGCGACAGCCACCCATCGTGGCGAGCTAGTTCCTGCGCCGTCTCGGGCGACAGCGTCTTCAACCCATCGAGCAACAACCGCCCCGACTTGCCTTGAGCCAGCTTTTGGGCCTGTTCGACCGTGAGCTGTTGAAGTTGCTGCGTGTCATTCGCGCGAAGCGTCCCACTGCAGGTCACACCCAGGAAGAACAAACAGAACACGTTTAGCAGCACGTTTCTCATGTTGGATCACTCTTTCGTTCAAATCACTTGAGAAGTCATGGCTTACCGTCGAGTGAATAAACCAGGACCTTCCGTCCATTATCATCGGCCGCCGCGAGGAGGCGTCCGTCGGGCGAGATCGAGAGAGACGTGATCCAGAAACCACGGTCCACGAATGTGCCAAGGTCACGGACGAGTTTGCCGTCCTCAAGTTGCCAAATCTTCACGAGTTGATCGCGCCCTGCGGAAAAGAGATGCTTGCCGTCGGGATGGAAGGCAACGTCGTTCGCGGCGCGGGTATGGGGAGGGGTGAATTCGCAAATTGTCTTGCCAGTAGTCGGGTCGTGCACTGTCACCTTGCCGGTGGGGCCTTCCACCTCTCGACTGCCTCGACACATTGCCAGCCATTTGCCGTCGGGGGAATACGCGACAGCTGACATGCCGTGAGGACCCGCGGTTTCCTTAGTCAGATCAACTTTCATTTCGCCCGTGTCGGCGTCCCAGAAATGGAAGCTGGGCGGGACGACATTTTTGCTTCGGCCGGGGACGCATTGCGACACGGCCACGGTCTTGCCGTCGGGCGAAATCGCCAGGCTACGCACCCAGTCTTTGCACTGCCAGCGGTTCAGTTCTGTCCCGGCAGGGAGGTCCCAGACGATGATGACACCTTGATCGTCGCCGGTGACGAGCCGTTTGCCATCCTGCGATAACGCCAGCCCCTGGATCCATTCCTTGTGGCCCGTCAGTTCCTTGATCGGCTTCTGCACGATGACTTGCGCCTCGTGCGGCTCCGGTGGAGTGGGAAGCTTGTCCACTTTCTCGACGACGCCCTTCAACGGGAAGCCATCGTTAAGCACCACCTTGCCCGGCTCGCCAGCGTCGCTGACCGCATCCCAGTATTTCACGGTTCGGTCATTGCTTGCAGAGATGAGCGTGTTGCCGTCCGGCGTGACGAGCAGACGATTGATTGCGCCGGTATGACCGACGAGTCGGCGAACCGGGTCGAGCTTGTCGCTACTCTCAGACGGGAGGTTATAGATAAGAATGTCGCCGTGCTTGTTGCCCGCCGCGACTTTGTCGTTGCCAATGAACGCGACGGCGGAAATCACTTCGCTGTTCCACGGCAAGGTGTGGATCACTTTGGCGTCGGCAAACTGGTCAGCCATGGTTGTCTCCCGTGTTCAGTGCGACCCGTTCTACGACCGCAAACAGCCGTCGTCTGGGCGTTAAACCGACGTTCCTATCCCAGCAATTCCTTGATCGGCTTCGAGCCGTCCGGCGTGGCCCATATCGGGCGGGCGCCGAGGTAATGCTGGACGCGCGGATTGATCCCCAGCGCCGTGTACATCGTGGCGAACAGGTCCCCTTCGTTGACCGGATTTTCTTCCACCTCGAAGCCATCGCGGTTACTGGCGCCGTAATGCTGGCCACCCTTGATGCCGCCGCCAGCGAGGACGATCGTCCAGGCTCGGCCGAAGTGATCGCGCCCGGCTTGGAAGTTGATGGCGGGCGTGCGGCCGAACTCGCTGGTCCAAACGACCAGCGTGTTCTCGAGAAGCCCACCCTCGTGCAAATCCTGCAGAAGCGACGCCCAAGCGGGATCGAGCACCTGCAGATTGGCCTTGTGGGTCGGGAAGTTGTCGTTGTGGCCGTCGTAGTCGCCGTGAGCCGCCTCGACAAACGGGACGCCGGCCGCGACGAGCTTGAACGCCGTGTAGCAAGCCCGGCCAAAGTCGCTATCGCCGTACCGCCCCTTGGCTTTCTCCCATTCCGCGCTAACGTCGAACGTCGTCCGCGCTCGCATGAGCCGGAGGGTGCGAAGCTCGGAGGTGCGATGGGCCGCGAACGGATCGCCGGGACGCTGCGCCGCAAATCGTTGTTCCATGAAGTTCAATAGCTCACCGCGACGGTCCTGAATTTCCGCCGACACGCTCGGATTGGCGAACCCCGGGAGTTTGCCGTCGTCTGCGACGACGAACGGCTCGAATTGTGGGCCCAGATACCCCGCGCCGTAAATTCCGCTTCCAGACCCGATCTTGACGAAGCTCGGCAAGTCGTTTTCTGGGTTCTCGCAGTACTTCGCGACCATCGCGCCGAATTCGGCGTGCGGAAAGCGTTGGCTCGACGGATAGCACGTGTGCATGTGGTAGCCGCCGATGCCGTGATCGACCGAAGTCGTTCGCATGCTGCGAATGATCGCCAGCTTGTCGGCATGCCTGGCGATCTTCGGCAGATACTCGCAGACCTGGATGCCGGCGACGTTCGTCTGAATCGGCAGGAAGGGGCCAGCGGTCGGCCGACCCGGCTTCATGTCGAAGGTATCGATCTGACTGACGCCGCCACCCATGTACAACATGATGCAGCGTTTGCCAGTTCGCTTCGCCTCGGCGGCGATCGTCTGCGAATGGGTCAGCGCGCCCCAGTTCGCGACGGCCAGACCGCCCGCAGTGGTGAGCAATCCCTTCATCAGGGAGCGACGGTTCAGGTGTTGCCCCGAGTTGCACGCGCCCGCTTGAAAGTTTGTATTCATCGGATTCTCCCTGGTCTGACTATCGATTAAACCGGAACTCCGAACCCGACACCAAGACCCACATAGCGTCTTCCATGCGCTGAGCGGCCAGTTTCGGGTCCTTCGCGTCCGTCGTGTCAACGCTAAGGTACTGGACAAATCGCTCGCGCTCTTCGGTGGTGGCCGGTCGGCTCAGCACCGACAGGAACATGCGCTCGACTTTCTCGTCCCAACTTTCCGTCCCCATCAGCAACTTCTCGGGCAAATTGCCCCTGTTGGGTCGGCACAGGCCGCGGAACTGATCGCCGTTATGCAGGAACAGGTGCTCTGACAGGCTCCCTTGAAAGCGTCCCTGACCGTCCGAGGGTTCGCCCAGGTACTGCATCATCTGAGAGCTTGGCTCCGTTTTGAGAGCCGATTCGATGCCAAGCCCCATGGCAATGTGTAGAGACGACGTCAACTCCTCGACGCTCAACGGACGAATCCGGGCGCGCTCGTAGAACATCGGCATGGCATCGGTCACCTCGCCCAGGTCCGCCGCCTGATATGCCTCGCTGTTGACGATTTCCCGAATTAGCCATTTGAGGTCGAACTTGTGGGAAACCAAATCGGTCTCGATCGTCTTCAGCAACTCGGGATTGCTCGGCGTGTTGGACGCGTTGAAGTCGTCGACCGGATGCACGAAACCACGCCCCATGAACTGAGCCCACACCCGGTTTGCCGCCGCCCGCGCGAAGAACGGATTGTCTTTCGCGATCATCCAATCGATGAACTTCTCGCGTCGCGAAAAGGCCGGCTTTGGCGGCAGCTCGTTCGCCTTAAGCTTCGGCTCAACGTAATCCTGCGGCGGTTCGGGTTCCGTCAACTCTTCGCCGGTGAGAAACTTCGGCTTGATGGGAGTCGTTATCTTCTTCTTGGTCTTCGGATCGATCTCTTCGAGCGAAAACATCGCTTCGCCTACGGTCTTCTCGCCGACGAGGTACTGTTTGCCTTGTTGATTGGTGATCTCAGGCTTCCCCGGAACTTCCACGGACATGGTGCGGACGAAAAAGCCGGCCATGCCATGGTAGTCCTTCTGCGTCCACGACTCGAACGGATGGTCGTGGCACTTGGCGCACTGAATCTGCGTGGCGAGAAAAAATCGCGAGACCGAGGTGACCATCTCGTCCGTATCTCTGTACACGGCGAAATAGAGCTGCGAACCATCTTCCTCAGCCTGGAGAATTTTGGCGGCGATTCGGTCGTAGGGTTCGTTGGCTTCGAACTGCTTGGCCAGCCACTGGCGGAACCTTCCACGGTTGCGATACCCGACCGTCCCTTCCACCACCTTGTGACTACGAGTCAGCATGGAGAGGTCGAATACTTGGGCTTGCTGCCGGGCGAAACGCGGATCGGCCAGTAGTTTGTCGATCAGTTTTTCTCGCTTCTGTGGATCGGTGTCGCCCAGAAACGTCGTCGTTTCCTCGTAGCTTGGGATCATGCCGACGAGATCGAGATACACCCGCCGTAGAAAAACGGCATCCGTCGACCGCCCCGGTGTCGCGAGCTTCTCTTTCTCCCACCCGGCCTTGATCTCGCGATCAATCATGTCGCGCAGGCTGCTTTCCTGGGCACGAACCCACTCCGGCCACAGCCACGCCGAAGCGACCAACAATCCGATAAAGATTTGATTCATCAGCATGTGTGTTCTCCAGGTTGGGCTGGCGCCACGTCGCCTCACGCCAAGATCTCCGTCAGCGGTCCCACTTGGGACGCGACCGGCATTTGTCGGTCCAACTCGCCGAAGCTCTCGCGTTTGTTCCCCACGGCGTGGAGCAGGGCGAGGTAAAAATTGCGGATCGTCCGGTTCGCCGTTTCCTTCGCTCCCTCCTGGTAGGCCGGAAATTGCAGGAAGCGTCCCGCCGTCTTCAGCCGCCCGCCGAGATTGCCGAGCGTCACCAGCGGCCACTCGGCACAGAACCCGTGGTGCTCTTCGCCCGAATCGCTCATCCAGACGATCAGCGTGCTGTCGAGTGCCGTGCCGTTTCCTTCTTTCACCGCGTCAAGCCGTCGGGCGAGGTCGGCGATGCGTTCCGCGTGGAACTTGCGGATCGGGATGCAGAGCCTGTCGCGTTCGGGCTGGTCCGGATGCATGTGTCCGATGGCGTGGCCGTCGGTCTGCACACCGAGTTCCTTCCAGGTTGCGTGTCCAACGCCCGAGGCATCGAGGGTCACGACGTTCGTCAATCCCGAAGCGAGCGCGGCGGCGGCGATGGCGCATTGGCCCTCGAATCGCCCCGTCATGAGTTTTCCGTCGCACTTGTCGATCATGGGGAGGTTCGCTTTCAAGCGATCCTTCATCTCGGCCACTTTGTCCTGCCGAGTCCGCATCTGCTCGAACGTGTCGAGATAGATGTCGAGCTTCTCGCGGTCCATCGCGGGGAGTGCCTGCTCGACGCGCTTGATGTCGGAGCGAATCCAATCGAGCAGCTTGTTCCGCGCCTGGAATGACTTGCCCACGTTCCCTTCCGCCACACTGCCAAAGAGCGACTGAAAGGCGATGTCGGGTTGGCAAATCATCGGCTGGGGTCGTTTGGGGCCGGCGGCCGACACCGTGTTGACGATGACCGCCTCCGGAGACGGCTGAATGCCAAGGCCCACCACCGGAATAACGCTCGGCCGAGCCGAAGCCAAGGCGTGGTCGATCGTTTGCCCGAACGGCCCGCGCCGCCAGTTGAAGCAGCCCAGCGCCCCGTACTGTTTGCCGTGATCGCCGCCGCCAGAAATCTTGTGCGATAGCTTCTGGATGATCCCCAGCCGATTTTTGAACGGCTCCAGCGGCGCGATCGGTTCCGGCAATTCGAGATCGGCCAGCGGCAAATCGACCAGCCGATCGGCCTTCTTTCGATCCACTCCCTTGGGCTGAATGTGATGCGGCCAGAGCCCGTTGCCTTGCATCACGAAGATGATCCGCAGCGGCGGAGCCTCGCCGGCCGCCTCTGCCGCCAGGGCATTCAAAAACGGCTGCAGCACAACCGCCCCCGCGCCGAGCGACACGCCTTTCAGGACAGTCCGCCGATCCGGCGTCAACATTTTCAGGCCGTTGGTGTTCATGGGAATTCCTTGGGTCGGTTGTTGGAACGCTCGATTCATCTGTGTGCCGCAGTGGCCACGACATTGTCAGCCGCCGCGGTCCACTACCGGTGAACCTTGCCCGAATAAATCATCTCGATCTCGCGACCCGTGAAGACGTCGATCCCGTCCAGCTTGCCCGAGGCATCGACGTCGAGAAGGAAGTTGTCGAAGCAATCCGACGCAGAAGCGTTGCGTTTCGCGTCCGGTGATGGTCAGCATGGAGAGGTCTTTCGTGGGGTGGGAAATCACCAACCTGACGCAACGTCAAATTAACTCCCGAATCGGCTCGCCAAACGGCAAAATGTGCTGCGGGCGGCCGTTGTAGTCGAGGATCGCGTCGCGATGATTGATGCCCAGGTGGCGGTACACCGTCGCCCACAGATCGTTCGGCGTCAGTGGGCGATCGACGGGATGTTCGCCTTTGTCGTTCGTCGAGCCGACCACCTGGCCGTGCCGCATCCCGCCGCCGCAGACCAGCACCGACATCGCTTGCGGCCAGTGTTCGCGGCCGTATCGAAGTCCTTTTGCTCCTTGGTCAGCCTTGCTGATCCGTGGAGAGCGGCCGAACTCGCCCGTGACAACCAGCAATACCTTCTTGGTCAGTGACCGCTCGTGCAAATCCTCAATTAGCGCCGTGATTGCTTGGTCATAAACCGGACTGCGTTTCACGGCATCCTTGAAGTGGTCGTGGTTCACCGCGTGCGTGTCCCAGTTGTAGAAGCAACCGTTGATGTTCGGGTTTTCAAAGACCATGGTCACAAAGCTGCACCCGGCCTCAACCAACCGCCGAGCCAATAGCGCTCGCTGCCCCCACGCGTGTTTGCCGTAGCGATCACGCAGCGCCTGCGGTTCGCCCGACAGATCAAACGCCTCGCGCGTCTTGGAGTTGGTCATCAGACTGATCGCTTTTTGGTTGAAGCTGTCGACGGCGTCAAACACGCCGCTGGAATCCACTTTGCGGCGCAGTTGATCGAAGTCCTTCAGCAACTGCATGCGGCTATCTAGCCGGTCGACGATGTCGGGGTTGACCGACAGGTTCTTGACCTCGAACTTCGGACTGCTGGGGTCGCCGCCAAAAATGAACGGCGCGTACTTCGGCCCCAGATACGCCGAGCCCATTGCGTAGGTGTCCACTTTGTCGCGCCCGCCGTCGGCGCCGGCGATGCAGTTGGGCAATCCGATCTCAATGTTCTCGCGCATCTTTGCCACGATGGACGTAACGGACGGGGCGTCATTGACGGTTTCGGTGGGGGTGGCCGGAATGCGGCCGGTCATGACTCGCTTGCTGCCCCCGCCATGATCGTTGAACGTGTGAGCGATACTGCGAATCAGCGTGTATTTGTCGGCGCACTTGGCATGCAGCGGCAACAATTCGCACACATCGATCCCCGGCACATTGGTCGAGATCGGCCGGAACTGGCCGCGATACTCCTCGGGAGCATCCGGCTTCATGTCGTAGGTTTCCATGTGCGACGGCCCGCCAGCCAGCCAGATGAAAATCACCGACGTATCCGGAGCCGCCGTCACGTGCCCCGCTGCGGCCCGCGCCCGCATCACGTCGCTCAGGCCGAGACCGCCGACACCAAGGGCGCCCATCTTGAGGAACGATCGCCGAGTCGTCGGCCCACTGCATTTCATTAAATTCATCGTCAGATATCCTTTCAAAACAGGCAATTGGCCGCTTTTTTATATCTCAGCGAGGTTAATCCGGATATCGTTTTCCAGGCCGAATGTCGCTCGGCGGTTTCTGATGATGATCGCCCGGAACAAGGGAAAGGTTCTCGATCACGGCGTGATTGCTGCCAGCGCCATTGATCGCAAACGTGAGTGTGCTGCCAAAGGCGCCGATGCCCACACCTGGGTTGCCCGGGCCATACAGCGCATCCATGGCATCAAGGTCGAAGAACAATTGACAGGAAAAGGTTTGGTTGGAGGCAGGGTCTTTCACTGCGAAGGCGCGGAAAGCGTAGTCGTAGGTGACACGGTTGCCGGTTAGTTCGCCAAACTTTCCCAGACCGTCGAAGACGGCCAGGGTTTCCGTTTTCCAGGTATTGCGCTGGTCGTAATTGAATTGCGTGTTGAAGTCGCCAGCGTGCGCGTTGGAATCGTTGGTCTTGCCGTCCTCGCCACCCACCGAGGAAGCCGCAGCGTAACTGTCGTTGCCCAGGTCAAACTTGACGGTCGGAGTGGCGATGGGACTGCCCGACGTTCTTTCGATGCCGATGCCCAGGACGGTGTGGCCGTTGGCAAACGCGCCGACGGAGTGGGCGCCGGGGGCGAAGCCTGCGCTGCCGGCGGGCTTGCCGGACACCGTGTGATTGTCGAAGGTGAAGACGGTGGTATAGATGTTGTAGACATCGTCCGTCGAGCCGGAGCCATAGATGCCAAGCTGGTTGGAAGCACCCTGAAGCGTCCAGCCCTCCCACGAACTTCCGCCATTGATGGCAAGGGGGACGCGCCTGGCGGAATCCTGTTTCAGAGAATGGTCGAACACAAACTGGTCGAGCGCGGCCGCGGACTGCGAAAGTGTCAGCTTGACGGGTTCAATGACGGCCGCCTCGGACTTCTTCAAAGTCACCGTTTGAAGAGATTCGCCCTGTCGATCGACCAAAGACGCTTGGACTTGGCCTTCGAATACATGCACTTCCGTTGCGCCGCCTGCCGTGGTTGTGAGGCCGAAGCGGGTCCCCAGATCGACAACCTTGAGGCCCGGCGCATCAATCACGAATCCAACCGCTTGCGATGGAACGAAGGCGCTGAGCGTTCCATTTTGCAAATGAGCCCCGCGTGCAGAGTCAAGTTGAAGGGCAGCCGGGCCCTTCAAGACAACGGTCGCCCCGCTCGCGAACTGGATCTCCACGACACCTTCCTTTAGGCGAAACGTCTGCCCAGTGCGAAGCTCATCGCCGACCGACAGCGGCTCTGCTTCCCAGCGGCAACCGTCCATTGCCTTCAATATCGCGACCGTTTCGTTTTCCGGCGGCGACCAACGGTCTCTGATCACAAACCAGCCGAACGCAATCAACAGTGAAATCGCTATCGCCGCGGAGAACCGCCATACCCGTGGCCGACCGAGGCCGGGGCTGTCAGTCGCAACACCAGATCGGGGCGCCCCAGCCACTTCCACCGCTTCGATGCGTTCGCGAACCGTTTTCAGCGATTGCTGCGAATTAACAATCATCCGCAACTCGGCATCGAGTTGGAAATAATCGACGAAGCACTCCTGCGCTTCGGGATCGTCCGTCAATAGATCTTCCAATTCGCGCGCTTCGGCCCTGCTCAATTCGCCACGCCAGGCGATGTCGGCCAGCTGCTGCAACCGATCGAGTTGATTTGGTTTGTCATTCATGCGAATACTGCTATTCAGCACCCTTCCGCAGCCAACATTTGCTGCACGCATTCTTTCAACGCTCGACGAACTCGCGATAACGAATCGTAAACACTGCCAACCGGCCGTTCTAATTTTGCGGCGGTTTGTTTGATGTTTCCCTCGCCGGAATAGCACAAATCGACCAACCGGCGGTCTTTCTCTGACAGTTTGTCCAAACACTTTTCCAGTGCCGTGCGTCGCTGTTGCAAATGCTCCGAGCGATCTCGCTGACTCACCGCCAATTGCTCCAGCAGCGGGTCGCTGAACAAGCAGCGATCTCGGCGGCGAGTACGGACGTAACTACTCACTTCAAACTTTGCCGTCCGGCAGGCCCAAGCCATGAAGTCCGATCCCGGCTCGAAACCGTCAAACTTTTTCCACAACACCACACTCGTCTTTTGGAACAAATCGTCGGCATCATGCAGGTTCTGTACGAGCGCATAAATGTACCCAAACAGTTGGCTGCCATGCCGGGCCAACAATTCGAGGAAAGCGTCGTTGTATTCAGCTTGACTCATATTTAGGGGGCCATCGGAAAGGCATGCTCCCAAGGGGTGTCGGGCGACTTTTGCCCACGCACACCATTAAACGTCCACTTCCACGAAAACCTCAGGCAGAAAAACGGAAAAATTTCAACCGAGAATTTTCGAGGCGCCACACATATACTTCTGGTCCGCCGCCGCGCTTGCCGGCCAGCAGGATCGTTAGTTAGGGCCTGGTGGTCGTACCGGTTGGCGTCGCCAGGGCACAGCCGTAAATTTTTCTAGAAACGGTGCCTCATGCGGTCCCCACAAGATTATTCCCGGCGCGCAGTCAACATGATATACCGCGATTTTGTTCGTGGATTCGGTGATCGCGACCGATGCGAGTTTTGTGGTTTGTTTCCTGCTGGCTGTTGCATCGACCGACCGCAGCCGGGAATTGTCGCTCGGCGCAGCGGTGAAATCCACCGACCGCAATTCAGGCGATTGATTGTGTAGTCCAACGGATGACGCGGGGAGCGTTTTGGCGGCCTGCAATTGGCTGCGTTCGTGACCCATGTCGAACCGTACTGACGCACGAGCACCCAGGTCCAGAACTGTAGTCAGTCAAATCGAACGGCGTAGTTTCGGGAAGGCTCCGCGGACCCAAGACGGCGTACGGTAAAATTATTCGAACGACGTTCCAAGTCCGCGTTTTGAGGGCTTTGAATTACGATTTTCTATCGAATCTCGGCCGACCGCCACGCTCCATCGGCGAAGATTTCATCTGTTCGCCCACGAATTTGCCGGCAGCGCAGACGTTGATCGCAGCAGAACGACCAGAGGAGCAGGAGGGACTTCACGCTGCTTTGCGCTGGTAGTACTTCAGCAGTCCGCCCAACCGCTCTTGGCACTCGATTTTGCCCGCAAGCTGACCGACTTCATCAGCGGGCTGGATCAGTTTACTTTCCAGTCCTTGGTGGTTTCGCTCGCCGTGGTAGTGCTCAAGGAAAGACGAAACAGCTCGGCGCAGCGAGCTTTCACCGAAGAAGATCATGCGCGACAGCGCCTCGGATTTGAGGCTCCTCATGAACCGTTCGATGAAAGCGTTCCAATTGGGGCTGCGCGGGGGCAGTAGCAGCGGTCGGGCGCCCTCCCTTTTCAAGATGTGGCGGAAGGCCCGACAGAACTTCGTGTCGCGGTCCATGAGCAGGTAACGCTTGCCGAGTAGAAAGCCCTCGTAGTCGGTCAGGTTCCTGGCGATTTGCTTCATCCACGGCTCGTCGGGATGGGGAGTGCAGCCGGCGAAGTGAACGCGGCGCGTCTTGAGTTCCATTACGAACAGCAAGTTCCAGGTGACTAATCCAGCCTTGGTCCAGACTTCTATTGTGGTGAAATCAATCGCCGCTAAAACGTCCCAATGGGCCTTGAGAAACGTGGCCCAGGTGGTCTGGCGCTGGCGATCAGGAGCCGGTTCGATGCCGTGCTGCTTGAGGACGTTGCCCACCGTCGTGTCGGAGATGTGGTAGCCGACATTGGCCAGAGCGCCCTGGATTCGGTCGTAGCCCCAGGTGGGGTTCTCCTGGGCGAACCGGAGGATCAGATCCACGATCACCTGGCGGATGCGCGGTCTGCCGACGGATTCGCGTTTCTCGCTCTGGTCCCACTTCTTCGCCACCAGTTCGCGATGCCAGCGGAGAATCGTGTCAGGTGTCACGATCGTGGTCAACTCCCGCAAGGTCTTCCGGCCGAGCGCCTTGCCTTTGACGGCCAAAATGCGCCGCTGGTCGTCGGTCAAGCTGATGCGTTTCTTGCCCAATTGGCTGAGCAGGGACCGGATCTGCTCGTTCTGGAACTCGATGATTTGTTGTTGCCTGTGATGAATCCAACCCGAAAGGATGACGAACAGCAACTGCCAAGGTTGAAGTACGAAGCTCATGAAATACCCCACTGCCGTGGTGCTGGTAGAGGTGAACCAGCAGAATTGCCTCCCGAAGTCCGGCTGTCAATGGCCGAATTTGAGATGTTTCTAGCTTGGTAACCTCATTCTAGGCCTGCACTTGTCATTCGGCTGAATATTTTGACCCTTATAGCTTCTACCAACATCAAACTTTGGGCGTCTGGGCGTCGTAATGGATCTCCGATCCGTCATTACGAACGACCAGGCGGAACTCAAAGTTTCTTTGACTATCCTGTGAAATGGTAGCCAGCAGGACGTTACGGATTTTTGACCCAGCCGCACCGACGGCTACCCGTAGACTTCCGAACGTCCTGCTCGCTTCATCGCAAAACGGATCACTCAGATGATGCCTGGAAAAGCTCTCTATAAGGTCTCCGCGCCGATGAAGCTGGACTACCGCTTCAACCGAAATCCTCGAAAAAGTGGTGCCGTATCATGACTCAAGTAACACACTCTTGCAACGTTTCACCCGTTCTATTCATTGGAATCGACTGGGCCGATCAAGCTCACGATTGCTACATCATCGACTCTCAAGGCAACGGACGGCATCAGACATTCAAGCAGACGCCCGAGGCAATTGATCGGTGGGTCGGGCAAATGCTTGAGCTGTCCGGCGGCAAACCCATTGCCATCATGCTCGAACAGTCCAAGGGACCGCTGGTTTACGCCCTCATGTTTCACCCCGAGCTCCTGTTGTATCCCATCAATCCCAAGCAGTTCGCCAGGTATCGCGAGAGTTATCCCGGCGGCGACGCCAAAAGCGATCCGTCCGACGCCCGCTACATCGCGAGGATGCTGCGGGAACGAATCAGCACGCTGAAGCCTTGGATCGCCGACGACGAAGCGACCCGGGGATTAGCGAATCTTTCCGAGCAACGACGCAAAATTGTCAACGGCCAAGTCATTCAGCGTCAGCAGTTGACCGCTCATTTGAAGTCGTATTTCCCGCTTCTTTTGGAGCTTTTCGGCCAAAGCAATCGACTCGGACTGCTGTTGAAAATGGTTGGACGTTGGAGCGATCCTCGGAAACTTCGCCGCGCCGATCGGCAACTCGTCGATCGAGTTCTGCGTGAAAATGGGATTCGCAACCAGGCGCAACGTGAAGCACTCATTGAACGCATCAGAAGTTCGAAGTTGCTGACCAGTGTCATTTTGCGCCTCAAACGGTACCAGTTGACGGTTTGGGAGCGGGTTGGGGCTTGGTGGTGCTGTTTGACTTATTTGTCTTCGGTCGTGGACCCGGTTTGCGCTCTGGTACTGTTTGGCGCTTTTTCAGAATTTCCCAAACGGTAGCTGCGGCCGCTGAGCTGGATCACGTCGCTGTGGTGCAGGAAGCGGTCCAGAAGTAGCTGTCCAATCCGTGAAATCGGTGTTGGCTGATTCGCCGGTTTTCGACCATATTTGGGCATGGACGTTGAGCAACTCAAGGATGACGCGGCGGGGGGGAGATTGTCGATCGACAGGTTGATCGATGTCATCGCCTCGCAGCAACGACGGATTGATGAGCTTGAGAAACAACTCAAAGAACTCAAGGGGAAGAGTCCGACTGAACGTCTCGATCAAGCTTATAGCGAAAAGGCGGAGCAACAACGCCAAGCCAAGACCGGCAGACGGAAACGAAAACGCAAGCAAGCCGGGCGAAACAAGACGGCTGACAAAATCAAACAGGCCAAGCGAACCGAAAGAGTCTTGCCGGCCCAGACTCGCCTGGACGACTGCTCGTTTTCGCACACCCGCGTCGCGTGGCGGGTGGAGAATGGCCGGGCGGTGCTGGTCGCCTATGAGATTTATCGGTGCGGCAATCGCTTCGGAAAGCCCGCCGGACTGCTCGGCCGCAGCGAGTTCGGCATCGAAATCTTCGTCGCCATCGCCTACCAGGTCTACTGTGTCGGGCTGTCGATCGACAAAGCCTGTAAATTGCTCTCCTTCTTTCAGCAGTTGAATCTGAAAAAGAGCCAGGCAGACGCCTTGCTCAACCAACTTGCCCGAGCCTGGGAAAGTGAATTCGATTCGCTCTGCACGCTGCTGGCCCACAGTGCGGTGGTCCACACCGATGAAACGTCCTGGAGCATCAACAGCGTGTGGGCTTTCTTGACTGACAAGCTCACCGTGTTGTTTTACGGCGTTCACAAAGACGGCGATACGTTGGCCCGGATTCTCGACAAGCAGACGTTTGCCGGCGTTCTGATCAGCGATGACGCGGCCGTCTACCGGGACTTCAGCAAGTCGCAGAAATGCTGGGCGCACCTGATTCGCAAGGCGATCAAGCTGACGCTTCAAGATCCCGAGAGCGCCGTTTATCGCAACTTTGCCGACCGTGTGCTGGAGATCTATCGCACGGCCAAGCGGATCAAAGCGGATCGGCGTCTGAGCGATTCGACCCGTTTGGCTCGTGTCGCCGAGTTGGACGACGAACTGCTGCACTTGTGCTGCGCGCGATGGATTGATGACGACGTCAGCGGCGGCGAGATCGAAAACGACTACCGGCGTCTGTGCGATGAAATTATGCGATTGATGCTGAACCAAGAACTCTTCTTGTTTGTGACCGAACCGGCTGCCGACGGCAACAACAACGCGGCCGAACGTCAGCTACGCGACGACGCGACGGCCCGCAAAACGTGTCGCACGAGCAAGACGCCCCGTGGCGCGAAGCGTCGCAGTGTGATCTCCAGCGTGCTGCAGAGCATCGGCAAGCAGCTTGATCGCTTCACGCTTGAAGCGGTCATCGCCGAAGCGGCGAGGTGGCTGGAGGAGGGGGAAAGCTGCTTCGCCCGACAAGTCGAATCCCGCGGCCTTGGACCGCCAGGAACTCTCTCCTACGGCGACGAAACGAGCCTGCTCGACCAAGTCATCTTAGCCGCGGACGCCTAACCAAGCTCCCAACCCGTCCCGCAATCAGCCGCGCCGGTCGTTCATCCATGCGCACACTTTGGACAGCTACGTCCAGAATCGCCGTGGCGCTGGGCGTGTCGCCGATCAGTTTGCCCCATTCTTCCAAGGGGCGATTGCTGGTCATCATCGTGCTGCGGACGTCGTGGCGACGCATGATCACCTCAAACAAGTACTCTCCGCTCCGCTTGGGCAGTTGCTTCATGCCCATGTCGTCGATGATCAACAGGTCCGGCTCCAGATAACGTCGCAAGATCCGCTCGTGGCCGTCGAGCGCTTCGTCGTGAAGGAAGTCACGAACCAGATCGAAGATGCTGCGATAATACACCGACATGCCGGCGCGAATCAGCGACATGCCGATCGCCTGGCAGAGATGGCTTTTGCCAGTGCCAGGCGGACCGAGCCAAAGTACATCGCGGCGTTCGCGCACGAACCGCCCGGTCGCCAGTTCGAACACCGCACTCTTCTTGATCGTGGTGTTGAAGCGGAAGTCAAAATCTTCCAAACGACGCATGTCGCGGAAGTTCGCCTTTTTGATACGCCGCTGAATACTGCGATCTTCGCGGATGTTAATCTCATCCTGTAAGATCAACTCCAAGAATTCGCCATGGGTGAGACCCGTCGACGCGGCTTCGTGGAGACGCACCTGCAAGGACTCGTTCATGCCGCTGAGACGCAGCTTTTTAAGCATCGGGATAATCGTCGGATTCATCGAATTCCTCCTTGAATTTTCTCATGTATAAAACTTTCGTATTCGCTCATCGGACGAATGATTGGATGAGCGTCCATGAACTCCATGGTCGATTGAGAAGCGGCTCCGCGCCGCTTCAAAAGCTGCCGAATGATGCGGCAGTTGACGGCCCCGCTGCGCCAGGCCGTATCGCACGCCGCTTCGATTTCGGCGCTTGCATGTTTGCGGCTCAGGGCGATGACGCCTTGCAGCACGCGCGCCGCTTCCACGCCCCGAGCGGCGACGACCGCTTCGGCAAAGCGCGCCGACGACGGTCCAATGAGGCGCATTTTCCCCAGTAAATGCGCGATGCCGCGTTCGATCGGACTAATCTTCTCCGAGGCGATGTGCTGCGGATCGGTGCGAAAGCGGCCCCGCTCAATGAGCGCGTGCGTGGCGATATGACGCTGCTGTTCGTCGAAGATGCGCAGCAAACGGCTGTCCCAACGCACCCAAACTTCGCGGCCCAGATACTCCGGCGGCGCGCTATAACAAGACCGATTGATGGAGATGTGTCCGTCGCGAGAAACCTTACGCTTGGCTTCGTGATAAAACGCAAAACGCTCCCTGGGTAGTTGCGCTAAGGCGCCTTTCTCAATGTCCACAAAGACGCTGCGAACTTGTTTACAGGTTGTGCCATGAATGCGGGTGTCGGCAACGGTCGCTTCCCAATCTTGTAGATGTTTGTTTTGATCCGCGAGCGTCGCGAACTCACGTCCTCGCAAGGCATTCTCTTGCACGTAATCGACGCCGCGTTCAACCTTGCCTTTATGTCTTGGCGTGCGGACCCGGGTGGGGATGAACGCACAGCCATAGTGTTTACAGAACTCGACGAGTTTCGGATTCAGTTCGGGATCATACCAGTCAGGCGTCTTCACGGCGCACTTGGCGTTGTCGAACACGACTCGCTGCGGAACGCCGCCAAATGACCAAAAGGCGTTCTCCAAGGCGCGAAGGAAACTCTCGGTGTCTTGGCGAAAAACGGCTTCGGTGTAACCCTTTCGTGAATGACTCAGGACGCACCGCAAGACATGCGTGCGGCGGTAGGTCCCCTCGGCGTTGCGGATTTTGGAGCCGGCGCCGAAGTCGATTTGCAGTTCCTCGCCCGGTTCTACTTCCATGCGCCGAAACGGCGCCTCCTGTGTCACCTCGAGCGCTTTGACAAAACGATACACCGACCAGTACTTGCCCTCAAAGTCATGCTCGGCGACCAGGTCTTGATAGATGCGTTGGGCCGACAGACCGAGCTCGCATTTCTCCAAAATGACCTGGCGAAACGGCGCGCAGCGACTGCCGCTGGCGACGCCGCGAGCGACCGAGGTCGTCGGAGCCGGTTTGCGCCGTGGTACTGTTTGGATTTTGGGAGCCGGTTTGCGCCTCGGCGGGAAAAGCCGTTTGCGCCGTGGTCCCGTTTGGATTCTGGGCCGCCAAGCACCGCCGCACCGCGCCCCGCGAGATTTGGAGCGTCTGCGCGATCCGCCGCTGCGTGTAGCCGGCCGCATGTAAGTTAAGGATTGCCAGTGATTTATCCATCGCCAGTCGATTCGCCATGCGGCCCTCGCAGAACAGTTTTCCCAGAAAGAAAACCGTCCATCAGACGAAAGCCAAGGGGGCTCCATCAACTGGTACCGTTTCAGGCGCAAATCCCTGGTACCGTTTGGGCGCAAGTTGACAACCAGTGACACAGCCATCATCGAACCGTTGTCTATGGTCTGCGAACTGTTGGCAAAACAAATTGAGGTGAGCCGTCAGACGGTCAACGCGTTCGATAAGCAAATCGAGAAAGCACTGAGGAAGCATCCCGATGGTGAACTGTTCACGTCCCTTCGCGGGGCCGGACCGACTCTGGCGGCAAGACTGTTGTGCGCGTTCGGCTCCCAGAAGGATCGCTGGAAAGACGCCGACGAACTGGCTTCCCTCTCGGGCATCGCGCCGATCACGCGTCAAAGCGGAAAGAGTCGCGTGGTGCTTCGGCGCTGGGCCTGTCCGTCGTACCTAAAGCAGACGTTTCACGAATTCGCCGACAGCGCCCGTAAATGGTGTCCCTGGAGTAAGGCTCGCTACCGACAACTACGAGACCGCGGAATGAAACACCACGCGGCGATCCGAAAGATAGCCCGAAGTTGGATTCGGATTCTATTTCGCATCTGGCAAACCGGTCAGCATTTCGACTGCGACCGCTATCTCACCGGACTACTCCACCGAAATCCCGACCTTGCCAAATTTCTACCAAAATCTTGAAAAAGTCACCGCAAAACCCTTGAATAAACCTCAGATGTCTACGGGCTTTGGGGTTTTTGTCGTTGTGGCCGAATCGTCCCAAGTTCTTCCCTTGTCCGCCGACATGCTGCGGCCACTTACGGGCGCCGTCGAGCGTCTGCTGCGGCTCCTGGAGTCTGGCAATTTGACCGCTCTTGAGCGCCATCACTTGTCAGCCAAAAACCGAGGTGTCACCCGACTGGTTGGGCTGATACCTCCAGCCGCCGGACGCGGCATGCTGCGACTTTACGATGAAATCAATCGCCGGCGGCGCCTCGGCTGACGGCTTCAGTTTCTCGTCAGCGGTGGCGGCCGAACGAACAATTCCGATTACACCTGTCAGAACCAGAGCGACAAGCACACGATGGGTTGCAATGGGCAGCGGTGAAACGCACAAAGTTGTGGAGCGGATTAAGAATCTCATGTGTGTCTCTTATTCTGTAAGGGGTTCGAGCACGACACGAAAACCGAGGTAACAGCCGCGGTAAGTAGAATGATCCCGACTTACGCGACTGGCTGAACGGCAACGTTCGGGTGCGCTCGACCAGCCTCCGCCTCGGTGGACGCGCTTTGATCCTGAATCTGGGCCGGTTGGATCAATCCGTTTGGTGTTTCCGTAAGCGTTCTCGTCGAACCAGTCCTCGCACCACTCCCACACGTTTCCATGCATGTCGAACAAACCGAAACGATTCGGTTTGAATTGACCGACTGGCGCAGTGTACGCATGGCCGTCCGTCCCTTTGATACCGAGCGACCACGCCGGGAACTCCGCACGGGCCGTCGCATCCGCCACATTGCCCGATGTCATCAGGTTTTGAGGGTCGTCGCCAAAAGCGTAGGCCGAATGCGTTCCCGCGCGACAGGCATACTCCCATACGGCTTCCGTTGGCAGTCGGTACGTTCGCTTTTCCTTTTCGCTCAACCATTGGCAAAACGCTTTGGCGTCGTTCCAGGAAACATCTACCACGGGATGGTCATCGGTTTGGTCGAAGCCCGGAGCCTTCCAGTTGTACTTGGCGTCCTGCTCGAACTTGCCTGTCGCCGTGATGCCCCAACTTCCCTTGCCGTCCCTTTCCGCTTCCGTCTGGTAACCTGATTCGCGAACGAATTCACGAAACTGGCCGACAGTCACTTCATGCACGCCCAGATAGAAGTCCTTGGTTAACTCGACCGAGTGCCGTTGCTCCTGCGATTCACGTCCGGGCTCATCTCTGGGCGAGCCCATGGCGAATGTCCCAGCCGTGATGTACGCCAACCGCATGCCGAGACTGTTGGTGATACCTGGTTTTTGTAGATGCGCCGGTAGCACGATGTTCTTGTTCGCCCGCAACGACGCGGCGTGTGCGGCCGGAACTTCGGTCAGTCCGTCCAGCGAGATCGCCTTTTTTCCGTCGTATGCGACCAGCACCTCAGCGACTCCGTCGCTGATCTTCTCGACCTTCTTGAATCCCAGAAATCCATCGTTTTTCTGGAGCATGCTTTCGACCAAAACCGGCGACGACAACCTCGTCAGTCCATTGAGCAGAAATGTGCCGCGATGTTCTGCCAAAGCGGCAGCGGCTTCGTCGGAGATCTCCGGCAAGGTAAACAGCGTCAGTTTGCTGCGGTGTTTGGCCAATTCCCGTGCTGACTCGACCGAGAGTTGTGTTACGCCGTTGAGGGTCAGCTTTCCTTTAACATTTGACAGTTCGCGGGCCACCTGCGGCGATACGCTTGTCAATGCGTTGAGCGACAACATGCCGCCGGGGCGTGTGGCCAATGCTTTGGCGGCCTCGGGAGACAGTTCAGTCAATCCGTTGAGACACAGGTTGGCCCCCTTTGGCTGGTCGGACAACGCCAGAGCCACTTCAGGGGATAAATGTGTCAGCCCGTTCAGCCGCAGTTCGCCTTTGTACTGCGATAAAACGCGGGCGACCTCTAAATCCACTTCGACCAGGTTTCTAAAGGAGAAAGTACCCGGCGGCTGGGCCAGGATCGCCTTGGCCTGTTCGACGGTAAGGGTCGTTTTTTCGTCGGTGGTTTCCATCGCGAGCGCACCAGTTTGTGCGGTGAGACACACGCAGCTAACGACGATTGACTTGAGAAAGGTGTTGCGTAGACACATAGTGTTGTGCTCGTTTAGGGTATGACCGGGCCATGCAGCTCACGATGTCGTCACTTCCGAAATCTCGCTGGTGCTGTCTGCGAACCGACGCGTCTCAACGCCTAGTGTGTTGAGCATGGTGACGAATAGATCGGAGAGGCGACATTTGTTCTCGTCAAATTTGCGGTAGTGGCCGTGCTTCAGGCCGAAATCTCCGCCTCCGGCCAGGATCAAGGGGTAATTCCGAGCGTTGTGAGTGTTGCTGGTGGAACAGCCATAGAAAACGAGCGTTCGATCGAGCAGATTTCCTTCGCCCTCGGGCGTATCCTTGAGTTTCTGCAGGAAGTATGCGAACTGTTGCGTCAGGAATTGGTCCCACATCCCCCAAAGCTTGAATCCGTCCGTACTGTTCGCCCGGTTGTGCGAGAGTCTGTGATGGGTGTCCAGGCCGAGCGCATTGGGAAAGAAATCGGTGATATTATTCCCGCCCTCAGTGCCGATCATGTAGGTCGCCACCCGAGTGGTGTCTGTCTGGAATGCCAGTAACATCAGGTCGTACATGGCGCGTATGTAATCCAGTGGCCGTTCCCGGTTGGCGTCGAGCATCAGCGACGCGGGATCGACCTTGGCCTTGGGAATGTCGAGCCACTGCTCGGTCCGCTCCACGCGGCGTTCGGTTTCACGAACCGAAGAAAGGTATTCCTCGAGCTTCGCCTGGTCCTGTTTGCCCAGTCGGCTGTTCAGCGAACGGGAGCTGTCGAGAACCAGGTCGAGCATGCTTTTGCGGCGAGACACCGTCTCCCGAACAGCAGCGTCCGACTCCGCGCTGCTTCCGAACATCTGGGTGAACGCCCGGCGAAGGTTGTCTTCGGCATGAATCGCCTGGCCGTCTTTGGTATACGAAAGCGTATGAGGCCGTCCCGTGACCCCAACCCCGCCAGTGGTCGAGAGTTGAAGCGAGTGGAGACGCGTGTGGCGCCCGACGTGTTGGGCGAACATTTGATCGATGGAGATCGAGTTCGAGAACTCCGATGCACCGATCTTCGCACCCGTCAGAAAAACGTCGGAGACGGTGTGGCCCGGCTTGGTGCGAGCGCCGGGATGCGACAAGCCGCCTAGAATCGAGAGTTGCTTCCGCAACGGCTCGAGCGATTCAAGAATCTTGGTGAACCGGAAGTCCCTGCCTTCGCCATGCGGGAACCAATGCCAGTCCTCGTAGTGCGGGTCATCTTCTCGGGGCAGGCTTACGCCGTTCGGGAAAAACATGCACGCCAACCGGCGCGGTAGCTTCTTTTCTTCCGCAGCGGACGCCCATCCTTTCGACATGCAATCGAGCAACGGAAGTCCCAGCGTAACGCCGGTTCCACGCAGAAAAGTTCTTCGATTCAACTTCCAGCTCTTTTTCATCATGGACTCCTCATGGTTATCTTGAACGAAATGCTTCGCTCAACACGATGTCTTCAATCAGCGGGCGTAGCCGGTAATCATGCTGGCTCATCAAGCGTTGCGTCAGCGCGTCGACTTCCTCTCGGTCGCTCCACTGCACCGACCGTCCTAGTGCATAGGCTAACAGGCGACGTACGAACCCTTCCGCAAAGGCTTCCTTCTTCTCGGCCAGCAGGTGTTTTTTTAAACCTTCCAGGCCGTTGATCGACGCTCCGCCGGGCAGTTCGACGGCTGCGTCCACGGGGATCATTTTCGGTTTTCCCTTTGCCGGCGGGGGCATCATGGGCGCCTCGATCCGCCATTGGCCGATCGCATCAAAATTCTCCAGCGCCAGTCCCCACGGATCGAGCGCGTCGTGACAGCTCGCACACGCCGGTTGCTTCCGGTGTATGGCGAGTTGCTCTTTGAGCGGAAGTTTCACAAACTCTGGGTCGCCTTTTGGCAAGTCCGGAACATCCGCCGGCGGTGGCGGAGGGGGATCGTTCAGCAGTCGTTCCAACAGCCACTTGCCTCGCAGAATCGGGTGCGAGTCGGAACCGTCTGAATTGGCCAGCATGAACGCAGCTTGCGTCAACAGTCCACCACGATGTTGATCGGGTGCGACCCGTACCGGGCGAAACGCCGGGCCTCTCACGC
Source organism: Lignipirellula cremea (assembly GCF_007751035.1). Lineage (NCBI taxonomy): Bacteria > Pseudomonadati > Planctomycetota > Planctomycetia > Pirellulales > Pirellulaceae > Lignipirellula > Lignipirellula cremea. The sequence continues at coordinate 44,809 of NZ_CP036433.1, forward strand.
CCTCTAAGCCATAGTGGGCGGCCAATTGCTGGTTCACGACGGCGTAATCACTGTCGAAAAACTCCAGCGCACTCCGGTCCAGATTCAGCACATGATAAAAGTACGCGACGGGCTCCTCGCTCATCGCCTCTTTCGTTTTGCTTTCAAAATGACGGTAGTACTCCGGATTCACGGCGACTTTCTGCATCTCATCCAGATTCAGCCACTGGGTGGCGAAGTGCCGGGCGAATCGCGCCGCCTTTGGGTCGTCGAGCATGCGCGCAACCTGTTTGCGCAGGACCTCGGGTGTGGACAGCGTCCCCTCATCGGCCAGTTCGGTAAGCGCTTCGTCCGGGGTGCTCGCCCAGACGAAATAAGAGAGACGTGTGGCCAGTTCGTGGGCGGTCAGCTGCCGACCCGCCGAATCGCCCACGGGTTCCACCAGGTAAAGAAAGTGCGGCGAGGTCAACACGGTCGCCAGCCTATCGATCAGGGCCTCATCGGAGCCCAACACCTTGCTGGATGCGCTGAACGCGACAGCGAACGGTTCGACTTCTTCCTCAGTCACGGGGCGCCGCCACGACCTCTTCATGAACCTACGCAACACATCTCGAACATAGACGGGATCGTCCAACTGCTCCGGCTGAGGCAGCAAATCGACTCTGGTTTTGGGCGGCCAGGTGTCGAAGTACGGCCCCTCGAACTCTAACCAGTCCACATACAGGCGGCTCTGCTGGTCGATCCATGCCGCGAAGTCAAGATCCTGCTTTTCCAGTTCAGCCTCCAGCTCTGCTATCTTCTTTTTCGACATGGTGACGACGGCTGGGTCGACCGGATCAGCCGCAAAAGCCCTTTCCAGTTTTCTCCGTTCGTCAACAATCTTTATGGGTCTGCGCAACGGTTGCGGAGCAATCGGGTCGGCGTGCTCGAGCCAGATCTTCAAACAACTGTCGGTACGGACATACTTGGTGGGCATGGGGAAGTTTTCGACGTAACCGGTCAACTCGAAGACTTCGGAGTTTTCGGGTCGAACGGTCACCGCGATTTCCGCCACCAGGTTCTTGCTGACGGTTTGAGCGGCGCGCTGAAAACCGAGCAGGACTCGAAGTCTCGGTGGCAACCCCTGAGCGTCAGGCAGACCGCCGGCCCGGATGCGGATCCGGAACCGGCCTTCCCACGGCCGGTCGCGGTATTGCAGGCCGAGGGACGCACCGGGATACATCACCACTCCGTCGTCATACGTGCCGATGGGCTGCATCTTGAGCGGTCGCGGCCGAAACTCTGCAAACTCCTCGCGGTATCGAAAGATCTTGGGTATTTCCGGCGACTCCAAAGCTTTTCGATCCTCCGCAGTCGGCGCGTCACCATTGAAAAATGTCTGGGGTTTTTCCCGGGACGCCAAGGCTTTTCGGACCGCCTCCTTCGCGGTCGCCGCGTAGGCATCGAACAAGAGCGGCGACATGCCCAGCACACTGCCGTTGTTCTTCAGTCCGTCGTGTCCCGCGCGATCCTCGGGCAAGGTCTCTGTATAGTCGACCCCCTGGCCCAGCAGATCCTGCAGCGAATAGTTGTACTCGTACCGCGTCAACCGGCGCATGACCACGCCGCCGCCTGTGCCGAGCTGCAACGCGACCGCCCGGGTCATTTCCTGGTGCAACCAATCAGTAATGACCTTGCGCTCAGCGGCCGTGGGTTGACTCTCATCCTTTGGCGGCATTTCTCCACCGCCCAATTGATCATAAACCTCTTCCCACTTGCCGCCGTCCTGTCCCTCGAACAGGTCCGGGTCAAGCTGATCGAGGCGAAGGTCCGCCTCCTGTTTCTCGGGACCGTGACAACCGAAACACAGCTTCGCCAAGACGGGTTTAACCTCACGGTCGAATGCAGCGAATGACGGCACGACCTCGTCGGCAGCGAATGCCGTGCTGCCCGCAACAATGCAGAAAAGTGATGCGATACTAACGTGCCGGAGCATGGAAGTGTTTCCTTCGTCAGCCATTGGTGCGAATCAGCATCTTCAGTGAAGAGTTACTTATTTCTGGTTCCCTTTGTGAACGCCATACCGCTCGGAATCAGCAGGCATGGTTCGATATAGAAACGCCTCCGACGTCAGCAAAGACACCACCAGTTCCTTGAAGCTGCCGCCGCTCTCGACGTAAACGCGATCGGCCTCTTGCAGGGTGGCGGCGTCCCCGGCCGTCTCGTTGCGCCCCATGAAATAGCGGAACACATAGCGGATGAAGACCTGACGCACACGCTCGGATTCCGCCAGTCGGCGGATCATCTCGGCGGCGTCTTCCACCGGGCCGTCGAGCTGCGGGTCGCCGCTCGCGTAAATATTCCCCGTGCTGTCGATCGGCGCTTCGATGCGCTGCGCGGGCGTCTTCTCATCCTTCGCATACGGTTCGCTCGCATCTCGCAGCTTCTCGGTCAGAAACTCGCTGTCACGCGGGCGGCCGAAGTGATCGAAAGCCTCGAACGGGAATCCCAGGTCGTCGATCTTCACATGACATTTCCAGCAGGCCTGGTCTTTAGTGATCTGCATCCGCTGCCGCAGAGTCTGCGAGGGATCGTCGGGCAGCACAATGACGACGCCGACCGGAACTTGCGGCACGGCGTGGCCCAGCAGATGTTCCCGAATCCAGAGTCCGCGGCGTACCGGGTCATTGAAGAAATTTGACGACCAGGCCACCAGCCAGCTCGGCTGCATCAAAATGCCGATGCGGTCGCCAGGCAGGTCCACCGGCTGTTTGGCTGGCCACTCTTTAAAGCCGTAGGCGGTTTCAGTTTGTGCCAGATTCCTGAATTTTTTTCGCACATCCCGTCCCCACAGCCCGCCCGACGCCGGCTCGTCCGTCGCGTAGTAACTCACCCTCGCACCGAGTTGCTGCCCCATCAAAGCCCCCAACTTCAACTTACTGGGATTCCTCACGGGGGCGCCGTCGAATTTGATCGCGGCGCCATTGACGAACGACTTGGGCGTGGTAAGCAGTTCCTTGAGCACGTCCTGATCTTTCTCCAGGATGCTCAACACAAGCAGGTCCGTGTCCACGACCAGTTGATCGGCATGGTGGAAGTAATCGGGCTGGGCGTCCTTGCAGACCTCTGGGGCTCGGTCGTAACCGAAGTATTCGTGGAAAAAGCCGAGGATCCGCGGCTTGTAAATATCAGGGTCTTCGAGGATGCGGCGGACATGCTTCTCGACATCTTCACGCGTCTTGAGTCCGCCAGACGTGGCAGCGTTAAAAAGCCCCGACTCGCGCTCGCCCGAGAAAGCCAGACTGAGCGCAAAAGCAAGTTCACCTGGCGACAGCATGCGGACGCCCGGCCGCACCTCGGCTCCGCGACCGATCTCGAAACGGTGCAGCACCTCCGGCGAGAGGAGCGGCGCCATGAGCATCGTCTTGCTGGCGGAGACCAGGTCCCCGGGCGGCTTGGAAGCCTCGTGGTAAAGCTGAATCAGCGACTCGATTTCTTCTGCCGACGGTTCACGCACCAGGGCATTCTGATAGAGCACGCGGATGGCGGTTTCGAGTTGTTCCCTCTTCGGAGCGACCGTCGGATGTAGCAGTGGAGCGAATTCCTCAAAGGCGATCGGCTCGTCTCCAGAGCTTGCCATCGACACCCGAATTGAGCTTCCGTTTTTAAACAGTTTGTGGCTGGTGATCGCGTCGACGATCTTCTCGGCATTTCGGATCAAGACGTTGGTGCTCCCGTCGTCGATCCAATACAAGGCCGAATAGTCCTTGATGCCCGGGTCGGATCGCAAGGCAAATGGTTGAGGAATCCGGTGAGAATCAACCCGCAGGGACTGCAGGAATCCCACCGAATAGCCCTCGGGCGAAAGCCGCCATAGTCGCGGCGGCGGCGGCACACTCGGCCCCGGCTTGCCGCCAAAGAGAAGCGCGTGGGGAAGATGGTTTCCTTCGCTCGGCCGGGCCGCAGATTCGACCGGCGCGGCCGGTAATGCGGCAAGTCCCTGCTGCAACCACTTGGTCACGCGATCCACTGCGGCCGGATCAGGCTGCGGTTCGTCCTTGGGCGGCATATCTCCGGCTTTCAGCCGCTCCAGTGCAGCCGCAAAGCTGGCGCGCCCCGCCGCCAGATTTGTTCCTAGGTCGTCTAGATTCAGCTCGCCCTTGTTTTTGTCTGCGTTGTGGCAACGGACGCAGTGGGTCTGCAGAAAGATTTCGACGAACTTCGCGTCGGTTTCTTCGGCAAAACCGTTTGCGCAAACCGACAGGGCGACAAGGAAGAAGCAACAACAACGCATTCCGTAACTCCTCGAGTGATCACTCTTCCTGTGTCTTCTGAAACTGTGGCGGCAATTCGATTCGCTGGTTGGCTCGCAACAGGGCTGCGTTGGCCTCGGAGAGCGTGGTCAACCCAGGAAGCGGAATCGGCCTTTTCCCTTGGTACTCTGCGAGAACTACGGCGACCTCGTCGGAGATGATCTCCACTTTCGACAACTTCATGAATCCATCGTTGAGTCTCAGCAACTCCTTGGCTAGTGGCGCCGAAGTGAGTTTGGTCAGACCATTAAGGAGAAATGTACCGCGGTGGTGAGACAGCGCTTCGGCGGCTTCGTCGGACAGGTCTGTCAATCCGAAGAGGGTCAATTTACTGTGGTGTTTCGCGAGTTCCACAGCGGCTTCGCGGGATAAGTCTTTCAAGCCGTTGAGCATCAGCTTTCGCCGAATTCCGCTCAGTTCCTTCGCGACTTCGACGGAGATCGTGGTCAGGCCGCCAAGCGACAGACCGCCCCGCTCCCCCGATGCCAACGCCTCGGCGACCTCTGGCGTAATTGTCTTCAAACCGTTGAGGCTTAAACCCACCGGCTCTCCCCCTTCTCGGAACGATAAGATTCGGGCGACCTCCGGAGTGATGCTCGTCAACCCGTCGAGGGGCAAGCGTCTATCGCCTTCCGCGACCTTGTGTTTAACCAGAACGTTGGCCGCCTCCACATTCAACGTACTTACGGCGCGCAACCTGGTCGATAGCATGCTGGGGTCCGCAATCCAAGCCTCAACCTGTTCTGCGGCAGGCGATTCAACGTTGTCATTGGTTGGGTGAGCTGCCAGCCCGGCGGAATGACTGACCAGAAACGTCAGAACAGCAACGGCAGCTTTCGCGGCTTGCATGGACCAAATCCCCCAAAGACAAAACAGCAAATAGGACTCTTGTTCGTGTGAACGAAAAAACGCTCTCGCTCCCTTCTTACACGAGAATCTCCGACAAGGGCCCGTGCGTGGCGTCTTTGTCGATCGCCAGATCGACGTTGTTGAACTGCTCGCGTTGGTCGCCCACGGCGTGGAGCAGCGAGTGGTACATCGTGCCCAGCGTGCGATGTCCTGGGGCGCCGTAGCGGGGATACTCCAGGTAGCGACCGTTGGTCTTCAGTTTGCCGCCCAAGTTGCCGATGAGCACCACGGGCCATTGCGTGTAGGACGGATGGTGCCTGTCGCCAAAGTCGCTCATGTAGACGATCAGCGTGTTGTCGAGCACCGTGCCGTTGCCTTCTTTGACGGCGTCCAGCTTCTTCGCCAAGGCGGCGATCCGCTCGGCATGGAAAGCTCGGATGATGCGGAGCAAGTCATCCGATGTTTTGCCATTCTCGCCCCCGCCGTGGCCGATGGCGTTGGTGCGCAGCGACATGCCCAGGTTTGCCCACTGCATGTACTTGTTACCGCCGCAAGCGGAGATCGTGACCACGTTGGTCAGACCCGACAGCAGCGCCCCGACGGCCAGATCGCACTGGGCTTCGAGGCGATCGGTCTCAGCCGGGTTCTTGAATTTGTCGGGATTGGGCATATTCGCTTGCAAGGCGTCCTTCATAGCGGCGATGCCATGGTGACGATCCAGCATTGATTCGTAGGCTTCGAGATACCGATCGAGGCTCGCCCGCTCCGGTCCAGCCAACTGCGATTGGACACGCCGAATGTCCGCACTCATGTAGTCCATCAGGTTCTTCCGTAGGAACGGGATCTTGGCAGCTTCCCCACCGGCCGCGCTGCCGAACAGCGACTGAAAGGCGAGTTCCGGCTGGCAATGGAACGGAAGCGGCTTTCCTTTGGAGGCCACCGAGATGGAGTAATCGACAATTTGATCGGCGCCGGGAGTCAGCGCCAGGCCAAGATGCGGCACAACGCTTGGCAATTTGGCCGCCAGCGCCGCGTCGATGGTTTGCTCGATCGGACCGGCGGCGCCGCTGTAGCAACCCAGCGAACCGTATTCAGGCGAGTGGCCTCGCCCCGAAGCGATCTTGTGAGAAAGTCCTTGAATGATCGTCAGCCGGTTCTTGAACGGGGCCAGCGCTGCGATCGGCTCGGGCAGTGCGTAGTTCGCCAGCGACTCGTTGATGAGCTTGTCGCTCCCCTTATCCGGGCGTTCCAGACCCTGTGGCTGGATGTGATCAGGGTTCATGCCGTTCCCTTCGATGAAGAAGACGATGCGCCGGGGCGCCGATTCGCCAGCGGCCTCGGCCGCCAGGCTGCGGAGCACCGGCTGCAGGACAACGGCTCCGGCGCCGAGGGTGACGCCTTTGAGTAACGATCGGCGGTTGAGGAAGTTCATGCGATACTCCTTGTTAGCGGGCGGGGTTGGTTGGTGAGCTGGCGGCTTGCGCCTCGGGTTGGATCGGAACAGTGCGATACAGGAATGCTTCGGAAGTCAACAGCGACACCACCAGTTCCTTGAAGCTGCCGCCGCTCTCGACGTAAACGCGATCGGCCTCTTGTAATGTGGCAGCGTCGCCTACCGTCTCGTTGCGGCCCATGAAATAACGGAATACGTAGCGGATGAAGACCTGACGCACGCGGTCTGAGTCCGCCAGCCGGCGGATCATCGCCTGGCCGCTCTCAACCGGGCCGTCGAGCTTCGGGTCGCCGCTGGCGTAGATCAGCCCTGAGCTGTCCAGCGGCAACTTGTAGTACTCTGGGATTTTCTCGGGCCTCTTCTCGCCTTTGGCATACTGCCGGCCGGCGTTGGCTTGGTTCTCGGCGATCGCCACGTTGTCGACCGCAATCTCGCTGTCGCGAGGGCGGCCGAAGTGGTCGAAGATCTCGAACGGGAATCCCAAGTCGTCGATTTTCTGATGACACTTCCAACACGCTTGGTCCTTGGTGACCTGCATCCGCTGGCGCAAAGTCTGAGTTGGATCGTCGGGCAGCACGATGACCACGCCGACGGGAACTGGCGGAATCGAATGACCCAACAGGTGCTCCCGAATCCATAGCCCCCGGCGAACCGGATCGTTGAAGAAGTTCGATGACCAGGCCACCAGCCAACTTGGCTGCATGAGGATGCCGATGCGGTCGCCGGGCAGGTCGACCGGCTGGTTCGCCGGCCACTCCTTCAGCCCGTAGGCGGCCTCGACGCCATCTTTGCTCTTGTCTTTCGGGCGTTTGGCCACCGCCTCTTTGTCCGTGGCGAAGTACTCAATCTCCGCGTCCCTACTCGTGGCCAGAAGCTTACCTAAGGTCTCGTCCTGCGATGGTCTCACATGTGTGCCATCCCTTCTCATCGAGACGCCATTTACAAACGACTTGGGCGTAGTGAGCAGTTCCTTGAGCACGTTCTGGTCTTGCTCCAGGATGCTCAACACAAGCATGTTCGTGTCAAGGACCAACTGATCGGCGTGGTGGACGTAGTCGGGCTGAGCGTCCTTGCAGACCTCTGGGGCTTGATCGTAGCCGAAGTACTCGTGGAAGAAGCCGAGAATCCGCGGCTTGTAAATTTCTGGATCATTGAGGATACGGCGGACATGTTTCTCGACGTCATCGGTGGTCTGCAAACCACCGCCCACGGCGGCCTCGAAGAGTCCCGGTTCGCGGCGGCCCGAAAAGGCCAGGCTCAGCGCATAGGCCAGTTCGTCGGGTGACAGCATGCGAACGCCCGGCCTGACCTCCGCACCCCGTCCCACTTCGAAGCGGTGCAGGGCTTCGGCCGAAAGCAGCGGCGCCATGAGCATCGTTTTCCCAGCGGACGGCAGATCCCCCGGCGGCTCGGCGCATTTCGCGTGTAATGCGATGAGCGAATCGATTTCTTCGGTCGACGGTTGGCGAATGAGGACCATCCGATACAGCACGCGGATGGCCGCTTCCAACTGCTCGCGGGTGGGAGCGATTTCGGGGTGCAGCAGCGGCGCAAATTCCTGCCGATCAATCCGCTCGTCGTTCCACCTGCGCGGCTTCATGTTCACGCGAATCGGCCCGCCCCCCTTGGGCGTCTGGAGACTATGGCTGGTGAGAATTTCAATGATTTTCCCTGCGTTGCGCATCAGGATGTCCGTGCTTCCCTCATCGATGCAGTACAACGCGGCGTAGTCTTTCAGCCCGCGATCGGAGCGCAGCGCGAACGGCTGGGGGATTTGCCGCGCCTGAACATGAATGGACGGGAGCAAACCGGCAGAGTACCCCGCGGGGGATATACGCCACAGTCGTGGCGGCGGCGGCACGCTCGGCCCCGGCTCGCCGCCGAACAGCAGCGAGTGCGGAATCTGGTTTCCTTCGCTCGGCCGGACCGCTGATTCATCCGGTTCGGCCGGCAAAGCAGCAAGTCCCTGCTGCAACCACTTGGTCACACGATCTACGGCGACCGCGTCAGGCCGCGGTTCGTCTTCCGGGGGCATATCGCCAGCATTCAACCGCTCCAGTGCGGCGGCGAAACTGGCGCGTCCCGCGACAAGATCCACCCCAAGGTCGTCAAGATTCAACTCGCCCTTGTTCTTGTCCGCGTTGTGGCAACGGACACAGTGAGTCTGCAGAAAGATTTCGACGAACTTCGCGTCTGTTGGCTCCCGGGCGTTTACCCCGACCGGAACAAGCAAAGCGAGCACGAATGCGATGGTGATGTTAATGACAATCTTCATCGCATGCGTTGAAGCATGGCGGTCACAGTAACTCACGAATAGGTTCTCCAAACGGTAACAGCATTTGCGGGCGGCCGGTGTAGTCGGTGATCGTCGCATCCTGGTTGATGCCCAGATGTTTGTACACCGTTGCCCACAGGTCGTTTGGCGTCAGCGGTCGGTCGTGGGGATGTTCCCCTTTGGCGTTGGTCGAACCGATCACCTGGCCGTGCTGCATGCCGCCGCCGCAGACGAGCACCGACATGGCGCCCGGCCAGTGTTCTCGACCGGGCTGGATAACACCTTTCTTTTCCGCCTGGCTGACGCGCGGCGACCGGCCGAATTCGCCGGTCACGACCAGCAGCACCTTCTTGGTCAAGCCGCGATCGTGCAGGTCTTCGATCAATGCCGTGATGGCCTTGTCGTAGATCGGGAATCGCCCCCGGGAGTCGCGCCAGATGTGGGTATTCACAGCGTGCGAATCCCAATTATAGAACCCGCCGGGCACATTCGGATTCTCCATCACGACTGTCACGAAGCTGCATCCGGCTTCTACCAGGCGACGCGCCAACAGCGCTCGCTGCCCCCATTTATGCTGGCCGTAGCGCTCCCGCAGCGCCTGCGGCTCTTGGGAGAGATCGAAGGCTTCATGGGCCCGCTCGCTGGTCATCAGGCTGAACGATTTCTGGCTGAACTCGTCGACCGCGTCCATCGCGCCGCTGGCGTCGACCTCGCGCCGCAGCCGATCGAGCTGTCCCAGCAAGAGTCTACGATCGTCGAGGCGATCGGCGATCTCTTTGTTGAGAAACAGGTTCCTGACCTCAAAATTCGGGTCGCCCGGATTGCCTCCCACGGGGAAATAGTTGTACTTCATACCCAGATAGGCCGCACCCTGGGCGTACGTGTCGACCTTCGAGCGGCCGCCGTCGGACACACAGATGGTGTTCGGCAAACCCATCTCAATGCGCTCGCGCATCTTGGAGACGATCGAGATCGCTGACGGCGCGTCGTTCACCGTCCCAGTCGGCGTTTTGGGGATGCGGCCTGTCATCACCCGCTTGCTGCCGCCGCCGTGATCGCTGAACGTGTGGGCGATGCTGCGAATGAGCGTGTACTTGTCGGCGCACTGGGCATGCAGTGGAAAAAGTTCGCAGACATCCATGCCTGGCACGTTGGTCCCCATCGGCCGGAACTCGCCCCGGTATTCCTCGGGGGCGTCCGGCTTCATGTCGTAAGTATCCATGTGAGCCGGCCCGCCGGCGAGCCACACAAAGATGACCGAAGTATCCGGCGCGGCGATGGTTGCCCCCGCCGCAGCCCGCAGTCGCATGACTTCCGCCAGACTGAGTCCGCTCAGGCCGAGCGTACCCATCTTGAGGAACGACCGTCGAGTGGGCCCGGGACATCGATGATTGTTTTGGTTCATGTTCTGTCGGACTCCATAATCAGCGACATGTTGCTACTCCATATTTCAAAGCATTCCTGGGCGTCCCGCTTCCAGAAGCTGCAGCACCTCGCTCTTCGAAAGCGCACGGTCCCAGATCGCCAACTCATCCACCCGACCCCGCAAAGCACGGTTTGTCGGACCTACGTCTTCCACGGCAAGCCAGTTGCCGACTCGACAGGAGCCAGGACGCAGAACCTGGTTAGTCTGCCATCGTCGCTCCCGAGCCAAGACCCCATTAACATAGATCTGATGGGAGCGTGTCGCTGCCGACAGCACTGACACAACGTGCGTCCAGCGTCCCAGAGGAACTGAATTCCCCACAATCGTTTCTTCAAAGCTGCCCTCCACGGCCACGCCGCCGCGCGGAATGCCTTGCCTGGTCAACTGCAAGTGGATATCGCCGAGGTCATACCCATCGGAATTCAGAATCGCATTGAACACATGATCCAACCGATCGACCTTCACCCAGGCGGCAATCGTTAGTTCTTGGTGTTCGCCAGGAATGTCGATCTCGACGAAATCCGTGTCCCGGTCAAAGAGCAGCGCGTCCTTCCCCGGCCAGCGTCCGCTCGTCCAGCGCGCCCCCTTGATCCGGCCATCGGCCATTGCATCCTTGTCCAGGCCGTTCACCAGCACGAACTCGTCCGCAACCTTACGGAACGGGAAGAATGCCAGCAAGCTTTTATCTTGCCGCAACTCCTGTTCGTACTGCCGCCAACGCTGATAGCCAATCGCGCCGGATGTAGGAAAGTCGTTTTCGTTGAGTTCCGGCGGCGCCGCAATACCATCGTCGACATATCGCGACGATTCTCCCTCGGTAACTTCCGACAGGATCTTTCCCGATTGCGGATCGGCCACATTGACCTGGCCGTCGAACACATAAAGGTCGCTCGCGCCGCTGTGGGAATCGACGCGCAAACCGAACTCCGTTCCCAGATCGACGTAGTCGGCATTGCGAGTTGCAACCGTAAACCCTTTAGCGGTTGGCGGCGCGGTGACGCGGACCTTGCCGTAGGCGAGCCGAATGTGCTGGGCGTCTTTCACGTTGAGCCGAGCCGGACCGGCCAGAACTAAGTCTGCTCCCTGTGCGAACCGCAGATGCACCGTCCCCTTGAGCAACTCGTATTCGCCCGGACGAAACTGCACGCCATCGGGCGACCGTTCCTCTGTGAATTCGGCGCCGACTTCATCCACCATCAACGCGGCAATTGCACCTTCGGAGCCCGAGACTCTGTCCGAGGCTCTGTCCCGATCGCTAGTGTCGCTACGGATATCGTCCCGATTCTCTTCCACAACGCGGGGTTCTGGCTTGTCGGCAATTTTCGAACTAAGTGGTCTCAGCACCGCCAGGACCACGACAGTCGCCACGACCGTGCCTGCTAAGAAGGCGGCCAGCCAACCCAAGCGCGAGTCAGAGGTAGACGCGAGTGGAGCCGATTGCTTAGGGGGCTCCGGCGAGGCGGTCGCCACGTAATCCCAGTGCAGAGCTGAGTGCAGCGCCATGAATTCCCGATAAGCGCGCCGCACCTGTGGTCTGGAACGCAGCAACGCGCCGAGTTTTTCCTCGTCCGCCTCCGACGCAATGCCGTCCGCGAGTCGATTGAAAAGTGCCTCAAGATCTAAGTCCCTGGAGTTCATGCGAAGGCCTCCCCCTCAAGAGTCTGCTGAATGCAGTCGAGAAGTGCGCGACGGATGCGCCGCAACTTGTCCGAAACGGCTTTGGGAGTCGTCCCAGCCGCCTCTGCGATGGCTTTGACCGATCCTTCCGGCTCATATCGCCGCGCGATGAGTGCTCGATGCTCCGAGCGAAGTTTCTCAAGGCAGGACGCCAGGGCATGCCAGCGGGCCTCAAACACCGGCTCCTCCGCCGCCTCTTCGGCGAGCAACTTGACCAACTCGTCGTCAAACACCAGTCGCTGTTGCTGACGCTGACGACGCTTCAGCCAAGCCATCGCTTGCAACTGAGCGAACCGCATGGCCCACGGCAGAAATGGGCGACTACCGTCAAACTCCCCCGCCTTCTCCCAAAGCACCAAGTTTGTTTCCTGCAAAACGTCGTCGGCCTCCGCCGGATTCCAAACCATGGAGAGAATAAAGGCATGCAACTGCCGCTGCGCCCGAGTGATTTGCGTTATAAACTCAGCGGATTCCGCCACGGTCGGTCGCCTCGCCGTAAACCGTTTCAAACTAATGGCTTCCAGCCCTGGTAGAACGCGCAAAAAACCTGGGCCATAAACACTAACACCTTAAGTTAGCCAATCCGGGGCAAATCCCGCGTTTATTTTTCAGAGAAGTCTCGCGCTGGTACGCAAGCACAACTGCAGCCAAGGCGCATACCGAGCGCTCTCCGAAATCTGATCTGATCCTAGCGCGCTGCAATAATGAGACAGCCGCGATTCTCTTTCTGCATGCCTGCTACGCGATAACTTCGTGCACAACGTTTCCGTAAACGTCGGTCAGGTGGAAGTGGCGGCCGCTGGCTTGGTAGGTGAGCCGCTCTTGGTTCAGGCCGAGCAGGTGCAGGATTGTCGCGTTCAGGTCATGGACGTGGACTTCGTTTTCAACCACGCCGTTGCCCGTTGGGCCGGTCTTGCCGTAGGCTAGTCCGCCTTTGACGCCGTCGGCCAGGAATACCGTGTAACCGTTGCAGTTGTGTTCGCGGCTGGCTTTGCCAACACGGGATCCGGCCGTGCGGCCGAACTCGCCGCCTCAGAACATCAGGCGTATCGTCCAACATGCCACGCTGTTTCAGGTCGGCCAGCAAAGCCGCGATGGGCTGGTCGTGGCGCTTGCAAAAAGCGGAGTCAGCGTGTTGTTTTGTTCGTGGCTGTCCCAGCCATTCGTGCGGGCCAGCTTTTGCGATTCGGGCGCTTGGCTAAAGGGAACCAGAATGAAGCGTACGCCGCGCTCGGCCATTCGTCGGACAATGATGCAGCGCTGTGCATACTCTTCGGTCTCCGCTTGTCCGATGCCGTACATTCGCCGCGTGGCTTCGGTCTCTTGCGAGATGTCGAACGCGTGCGGCGCCTGTACTTGACATTCGGAAGGCGCGTTCAAAGCTTTCGATGCGTGCGTTTAGACGGTCGTCCGTGGTAGCTTCCTTGGGGTGGCAGCAGCGGTCGGGCGTCCTCCCTTTTCTGGATGTGTAGGATGTGGCAGCCGACATTGGCCCATGCGCTTTGAATGAGATCGTAGCCCCAGGTAGGGTTCTCCTGGGCCCTGGGCGAACCGCAGTATCAGATCCACGATTACCTGGCGGATGCGTGGTCTGCCGACGCATTGGCGCTTCTCGCTCTGGTCCCACTTCTTCGCCACCAGTTTGCGATGTCAGCGGAGAATCGTGTCGGGTGTCACGATCGTGGTCAACTCCCGCAACGTATTGTGCCCAGCGCCTTGCATTTGACGGCCAAAATGGGCCGCCGGTCGTCGGGTGAGCAGGATAGCGTTTCTTGCCCATATGTTGGGGCAGGGACCGGATCTGAATGTGGATTTAGCGATTGTGTCCTAGCGCATCCATGGTCTGGCACAGGGCGCGTTGGATCAACGCTTCGCAGTTTTCCGCCAAGGGTAGTCGGCTTTCAAACATGAAAGCAGCTCCGCGCGGAGACGTTTCGTATCCGCCCTGATCGCCGAGTTGGTAGTCTTTCTTTGTGCCGACGTAGCATTCCAAGCCGTTGGTATAGCCCAGGACCATATTTTGAGCGAAGGGACAGATTTCGTTTACGTGGCGGTGATACTCGGCGAACGGTTCGTGCGCCATGCCGAGGACGCACAGGTCGCCAATTGCGAAGGCGCGGATCGGCATCCGCATGGTTGGCGTTTGGCCGCTTTCGGCGATGGCCAGCAATTCGGCGAATCGCTGCCGGCGGTCGACAGCCTTTTCCTTCTCCATCATGGAGCGACATTCTTTAGCCGAGGGCGGATTTTGCAGCGGCAAGCGAAGTTCGGAGGAATGCACGCGAAGGGATTTGCTGGCGTTCTCTCCCTCCATTCGATCCAGTGCACGCTCAACTGCCTGGCCCAGGTCGCGACCGGCGGCTGCGGCTGCGTCGATGCCGCCCTTGAGCGGAAATCCATTAATGTTTCCGCAGCAACCTTGGGCAAAGAGAAAGACCGTGTCTTTGTCGCGCGCGTGTTTTAGCGACTGCACGGCGAAGCCGGGATAATCGGCGCTGATCAAGGTGCTGGCTTCATGCACAATCACCGGATGCGCTGCGTGACTGAATAGCACGGCGATCGGTTTTCCATCGGGGCGTTCAACCGACAGGACATCGACCCACGGCAACACGGCGCCTTGGGGATTTGGCGCCATGACAATCTTCTCACCGTTGAAGAACCGGCGATTGAAACCGACCTGTGTCGGCTCGCGGCGATACCGCAGTTGGGCGGTTTGTAGCTGTTTGGTTGCTCGAAGCACCACCTCCGCAATTCTTTCCGGCAGCAGCTTGTGATACGGCTTTCCGCGATGCTCCTTCCACGGTCCCCACGGAGCGGTGAGAGGCGCGCTGTGCGTGTGGCTGCAATTGAGCATGATGCAGTTGGCTGGGATTCCAGAAGCCTTCGACGCAGCGGCCAGCAATGTTTCGGTGTAGGCAAAATCGAATCCAAGGTAGTCGAGCGTGATGATCGCAATCCGCTGTCGCCCGTCCGAAAGAACCAAAGCCCGCGCGTACAGATCGTCGTTGACGCCGGTGCTGGGTTGCATGGGGCCAATCAAAAACGTGCCCTTGGCGGCTGGCGTAACGACTGTCTCCGCCGCGCCTGCCAATAGCGGGGCTTTTTCCTGGGCGGCTGCAAGGAGCGGAGCACACGCTGCAAGGGCTGCGCCGCTGGCGAGGGCCGCGGCATGGAACTGGCGTCGATTTAAGGGCAGGTTTCGGCGAGTCATTGCGAAGCTCCAGGAGATGCTACGGTCGTCGAATCTCTAGCGATTGTTCGACCGGGGAAGCGGCCTGTACGAGCGGGTCCGCGCCGCGGCCAAATTGATAGGCGACTACTTTGATCACGATCGGATAACTGGTGCGCCCGGGTAGTTCGGCAATGGCAAGTTTGCCGTCGGCAATCCTGGCGGGACCGAACGCGATGTGGTATTCGACCGGCAACCCAGAGTCAGCGGCGGCTTTCAATTCGACGGGCGGGCTGTCGGGCTGTAGATTGCCAATGCTTGGAAAAGTAAGGGTTTGTGGTTTGCCGGCGGTAAGAGCGAGCTGGGAGATCATGCCCACGCGTTCCGTGTAGCGGTACTCATCGTCACCCTCGCTGAAGGCCATGAACGTGACGCGGGCGCTTTCGGCGGCGGGAGCTAATTCGTTGTAGCGAACGCGAAAAGTGTTATTCCCAACGGCGATAATCGGTCCGCTGACCTGCTTGATGCGGATCGGGACGTGTGCATGGCCGACCGCTTCGCCCGCTTTGCCCCAGCGCGCTCCCCGGCCGCTGGATTGCTGCGGGTAGATTTTCGCGTACGCCGGATGGACCTCGAAGGTCTGGCCGTCGCCGATCCAAGCGATCCGGTCGAAAAAGTTGCGAGCGCCGGCGCTCACCTTGTGGGGATCGTTCCACGTGATGAACTGATCCTGGCGCTCGATGCCTTGGTGGTAGGCGACCGTCGCCTCGGCCATGGTTTTGTCAAAGTGCCATGCCGCATTCTCTTTATCGCCTTGGTATTGTGAGTAGGGAGCCGGTGCGAATTTACCCGGCGTCTTGATCGTCAGGTCGGTCAGCCAGCCGCTTGCCGGGTCGACGGGAATCAGCGCAACGGGTTTTCTGGCATCCATAGGCCAGCTGGCCGGGATGCGTGCTCTGGCGGCTCGCGGCAGGAAGAGCGCTAAGTACTCGGCATTGCGGTCTGACCAGGCAAAGTGTCCGGCGCCGGGCTCGACCAAAATACTGCCCAGGTTGCGTTGGTTCTTTGTACGGAAGAGGGCCAGTTTGTCGCGGTCTTTTTCCCAATTCTCGATTCCGTTTTCGTCGCGGCCGATTTTGCCGAACTCGTCGAACTGGCCGATCATCATGAGCGCGGGAATGCCTGGCGGAATACCTTCGGTTCCGTCATGGTCCACATCGCCAGGGTCTGCGCCCCGGTACTGCACCAATCCGAAACAACGGTCGGCGAACTCGCGTGCGCGAAGCCGCGCTTGCGGTCCGCCTGCCGAGTGGCCGACGAACATCAACGGCGCAACGGAAAGTTCCTGATAGCCCGAGACGCGCGCAAAACGGTCGAGCACGTGTTGAATGTCGGTCGCGCCGAGCCCGCACTTGAGAAACACGATCGCCAATTGTTCTTCGGCGCACGCAGCGCGGATACGTGCGTCTTGCGCAAACTCACGCTCCATCAACGTCATCCCACCCATGACGACGCCCCGAATTTGTTCGGCCTTTGGCGGAACCCACAGGTAGGCCATCCGCTCGCCTTGACGCGTCTCGACGGGCGTGGCGTACTGAAAGACGGCCGCAGGAGCGCACGATGCCGACAACAGAAAGAGTGCAACGGCGAAAACAACTTGACGCACGGACGCCTCGATAGAGATAGGTACGGCGGGCATATTCAAAACAGCTTCCGATCGAATGAGCTACGAACTGGTTGCGGCTGCGCACTTGGTCGTGCGCTCCCACTTATTTTGCGACCAAACACCAATCGCAGGCTACTTCAGCGACCTGAGATATGCGATCAGATCGACGAATTCGCGGCGGCTCCACTGTTGCTCTTGCCCTTCCGGCATGAGCGATTTCTTCAGAACGCTGCGCTCGTCGACGCGGTCTTTGGAAACCAGGGACTCCCGCTCGACCTCGAGGACGCGCAGATGGTTCCCTTCCTCACGCACCAGGCCGCTGAGCACCTTGCCGTCGGTTGTGATGATGGTCTCCACTAGGAAGCCGGTCTTGATCACTTGTGAAGGATGCAAAACCGATTCGATGAGGTATTCGAGTTTTTGCTTGCCAACGCCTTTCAGCGTCGGAGCAAGTGGCGAGTCCGCAGAAATGGTCGTATGGCATTTCACGCAAGCCGAACGCTCAAAGACCCGCCGTCCCAACAGTGGCGCGGTTTTGTTTTGTTCCGAGGTTAACGACTCGACGGCGGTGAGAATGGCGTGAGCCAATTTCTCTTTGTCGGCTTGCTCAACCGGGGCGACCTGGGACCCTGTCAGAAGTTGCTTTAAAACCGTCGCCAAGTCATCCTCCAGCGCGCTGTCTCGCCTAACGATCGAGGCCTCTGCATCGACGAGTACGCTGACCAGCGAGGGGTGATCTTTGAACTGCCGCCACGAGCGAATCGCGTCGGTCCGTATTTCGGTCGCCGGGTCGGCGAGCAACTGTGTCCACAATTTGACGTCTGGTTCCTCTTCAATCGCCGGAAGGACGGCGAGAATTTCCAAGCGGCGGTCAAGCTTTTGCTTGGGGTCCGAAAGTCGCTGCCTGAATAGCGTCGTCAAAGGCGCCGCTTTGCGGCCGAACTTGCGAATCAAACCAAAGGCGGCTTCGCGCACCGCGGGGTCATTGTGGTTCGAGAGCGCTGTGAGTTGTTGCATGGCGAAATCGTTGGCCGGTCGATCATCCAACAATCTGAGCAATAGCAAGCAGTCGCTGCTCGATTGCAGCTGGACTTCGCCGTTTTCGACAGCCGCGAGCAACCGGTCGCCTGCACTTTCAATTAACTGATCCGATACCTCTCCTGATAAAGAGCGCAGCGCCAGGATCGCGGCGGCGGTTATCGGTCCAGGTAGGTCGGTTCGGGCGACCAACCGCCGCAATCCGTCCAAACCGGCCTTGCTACGATTGGCGCGAAGGATCTCCAGCAAGTATTCCACCGGCAGCGATCCGGGATCGGCTAGCCTCGCGGCGAGCAAACCTTCTGCGTAAGGACGGCTTCCGAAGGACTCGTAGCAAGCAATGTCCAACGCAATCAGTCCGGCTAGACGCAGGTTTTCATCCTCAGCATCAAGCAATTTCTCCAGAGCATTTTGTTCCGCGCTGGCATGTTGGGCCAAATGCCAGGCGGCTTCATAGCGAAGGTGCGGGTCTTCGGCCGCGCCGTCAGACAATACGGCGAGCAGAGCTGAATGGATCTCTTGCGAGTTCTTCAGCGCCAGCGCCGCCTCCAAACGAACCGCCAGTTCGGCATCCTGGGCCAATGACCGTGCGATTGTGGCGGCTTGTGGGAGTTCGTATCGTCGCAGAATATTGACGGCCAGGCGTCGAACGCGCCATTCGGGATGTTGCGCCCCGCTGGCAATGGCGGCCTTTGAATTCGGCGTGTCGATGCGCAGCAGCGTCCATAGCGCGCCCGCGGCGCCCAAGGGCTGCTCGGCTTTGGCGGCTTGTCGAGCGAGCGCCGCGACGACGCTATCTGCATCGTTGTCACTTGCTTTCGCACGTTCAAGCAACCGCTCGATCGCTTGCTCGCGAATTCGATGTTGGGGCGATCCGAGCGCGGCAACCGCATAGGCGTCGTCGGACCAGTGTGGCGAGTCGAGCTTGTGCTCGACCTGGGGAATTGGCTCCTTCCCGACATATTTCACTCGCCAGATACGGCCCGTGAGATCGCTCTCGTCGTCTCGTCCGTACCAATCGGCGACCAGCAGGTTGCCGTTGGGGTCCAGCGCCACATGACTGCAACGGAAGTGAGGATCTGAACAGCTGACAAAAGCGTGCTTAGACGCCACGTTGTTATGTTCGTCCAGCGCGTACCGGAAGACGCTGCGATTGGCCGCGGCAAAGCCATGTGCGCCCCAATTGTCCAGGAAAAGACTACCCACGTATTCTTCGGGATACGCCGCTCCGTAATACCGCAGCAATTGAGTCCGCGCGCCGTTGGGCAATTCAAAACAGGGCGGGCTGAGCGGATGTCGGCCCGTAAGCCAATCGTTCGGAACTGCGCGGCTGTAGCAGTGATAGTCCACGCCGTCGATCACGCGTACGAATCGATTCGGATTCCCTTGACCATTGGACAACAGCCACAACTGACCGAATGGATCGTACTCGAACGAGTACGGCACGCGCAGCCCGTGAACCAACCGCTGCATGTTGCTCCCATCGGGATTCATCCGCATCACGATGCCGGAGCTGCCTTGCCCGGAAATCGACTCCGTCGGTTCCGCTTCGCCCTCACCGCGCGCCGGACGGATATCGATGTTGTGATTGCCGACGCTCATATACAAGAGGCCGTCGGGCCCCCACTCCAACACGAACATGCCGAACGGATTCCAAGCCTTGTTGCGATCAACCAGCAGCGTCTGCCGGTTGGTCGCTTTTCCGTTTTCGTCGAGGTCGAACTGGTAAAGGTAGTTGTTGGCCGTGCACCACAGCTTGCCGTCCCGGATCGCCAGCCCCATGACTGGTTCGTCAAATCCTTCGGCGACCATCACACGGCGATAGCTCTTACCATCCGCCTGCGGCTCCAGCCGGACGATGGGGTTGGTAAACGGCTTGATCGGCGATCCGCCGGCGCCGTAGCGGTACGTGTGGCTTTCGCTGACATAGATGTTGCCCTCGTCGTCGACGACCATGGTGATTGGGTTGATGACTTGCGGTTCGGCGGCGACTAGTTCAATCTCGAAGCCGTCCGGCAAGATGAATCGCGGTTGCTCCTCGTCCGCGCTGAGTCGCTCGCGGATACTTTTATCCGCGGCGTTCGAGGAGCCAGGTTGACCGCCGCCTCCACCTCCGCCTCCGCCGAATAAGTTCCACGGACTGATGCGTGCGTTCCCCAGCATTCCAACCTTCGCCCAAGGGGTGTCATCGAAGGCGGTTTGATCCCATTGGTCAGCTGCTTGGAGCGATGCCTTCATATTGCGATCGCTGCCCACGACAAGCGTTTTCTTGTCAGTCGTTTGCACTTCAAGCCAAGTCAGCAGACCTGCTTGGCCGCCCCCGTTACTGGCTGCGACGGCCAGCACGTTCTTCCCCGCCCGCAATATTTTCGCCACTTCGTACGATTCGACCGAAGCCCACGCACCGTCCTCGCCGACTTTCTGACCATTGATATAGACGACGTAACGGTCGTCGGCGGTGATGTGCAAGCTGGCCGTGGCCGCATTGGCTGTTAGCTCGAAAGTCCGTCGAAAATATCGCGGCTCCTTGGTTGAATCTCCTTGTGCCGCGAGCGGATCGTCCCAGATCCAGCCGATGCTCGGCGGCGGATCGGCCTGAACGCTCGAGGTTTGCACAATCCAAGTCGCGAACAAGAAGAAGACCCATGGGTTCGGACGGGTCAGGTAGTTTTGCATGATGGTTTTCCGCCGCGGAGTGGTTGTTCGTGAAGGGCTCCGTCGCCCGCTACTTCATGGAGTGGTGAGAGGTTGGATGAACACCTTCTTGATCCAAAACGGCGTGCCGTGATGCTGGAAACCAATCGGCCCTTGAGTGCGTTTTCCCCATTCTTTGGCAAATCTGTCGATCGTTTTTTCCTGGTTAGTAAACACGCTGATGACGCCGTTCTCCACGCGAATCTCTAGCCGGTTCCACTCGCCTGCTGGGCGTGCCGCGCGTTTCAGGGGCGGTTTGTCCGGGTAGAGTCCGCCCGTCGTGCCGTTCCAAATGGTGCGCGGCGGCCCGTCGGCGTTATTCAACTCGACTTGCGTCGCTCCGCCACGTAGAAAGACGCCGCTGTTTCCTTTGTCGCCTGCTTTCCAATCGACGAAGAGGATGAAATTGTCAAACTCGTCGACCGTCATCAGACTGGAGCCTTGACCGTCGTACGCCAGTACGCCGTCCTGCACCGAATAGTGCTCGGATGCATCGCCACGCGACTTCCAGCCCTTGAGATCACGTCCGTTAAACAGCGCGCGAAAGCCTTTCGGCGGGACATTTTCCGCCTCGGAAAGAGCCGTATCGTTGACCTGTGCGGATGAAAAATCTGCTGGGACCATCAGGATTGCGAGCGTCACGCAAAAAATAGCACGGCGATACATAGGACGAAGCTCCAAGTTGGGATTCAAAGGTTGATGCGAGCGCCAACGCCGTCAGCCAATCGCCGCCAGGCCGCGTTCGGCGGCGTCGCGAATGTGCTGCTCGTTGTCGCCCAATCGCGCTTTCTGCAAATGTTCGTAGACGCGCTTCGCGTCGTTCGGCTTGCCTCCGGCGGCCAATTTCTCCGCCAGCACCAGGCAGGATTTCGTGAGTTGGGTGCGTTCCCAGCCCTGAGCCGCATCGGCCGCCTTCAGCAGCGGTTCGGCAGAGTCGGGTTGGCCAAGGCTGGCCAGTCCCAACGAAGCGGCGATGCGCACTTCGCGGTCCTTGTCTTGGAGCGCCTCTTGAAACGTGTCGGCCGATGCAGGTTCGGTCAGCGCAGCTAGCGCGTCGATCAGGTTCAATCGCGATTTGCCTTCTGCCTGACCCACGGCGTCGCGAATTTGCGCCGCGGCCCGCTCGCCGCCGATCGCCGCCAGCGCCGTGGCGGCGTCGTCGCTTATGTCGGGATCGAGCAGCACCTCGCCCAGCGCGGAACAGGACTCTTCGCGACCGGCCCATTGCAGCTCCTGACAAAGGTAGGAGCGGTTATACGGATGCAGATTCATGTTTTGCAATTGCGACGCCATTGCTTCGCAGAACTCCTTGCGGAGCGGCTCGTCCCGCGTGATCAACGTATGGTTGACGACGCAGTGCAATGCGTAATGCGGCTTGGCGTTTTCCTGGGCGCCGGGCTCGCCAAGCATTTCGATCAGGCCGAGCAGATTTTGCCGGCCGCCTTTGGCGATTACCTCCACGGCCTTTTCGATCTTTTCCTGATCGATGTTGTCGGTGTACATGCCGGCCCCGTTGGGATCGGGCATTTCTTCGACGAGACTCTTCAGTTGTTCGGTCACTGCCATCGGTTGATTCCTTGTGGACCAGGGTGACTGGATGGTTCGAGCAAGCGGATAGTCGGGTGCGACTACAGCCTCCACGGGGCCCGCATCGGCTGGTTGACCAAGCGATTGGCTTCTTCGTCGCCGACGATTTGTTCCGTATCCGGATCGAACTTCAGCGGCCGACCGCAGCGGAACGCTGCATTGGCCAGATGGTAAATCGTGGCGACGCGGTGCGATCTCTCGGCGTGACTGGCGGTCTGTCGCCGCGTCCGGATCGCCTCGGGGAAAAACGGCAGACGCTCTGGTTCGGGCAGTTCGTCCAACTTCTTCCGGTCCGCTTCGCTGAGCATCTTTAGCAGATCGCCTTCGCTCGTATGTTGCTGCTGCAGCCGATCGTAAGGTTTGCCCCACTCGCCGCTTTCCAGCACCAGCGTAAAACCGTCGGCGTACTTTAATTCGCACCAGCCCCACAGACCGCAAGCCTCGGGGTGCGCCGGCGGAGCGTAAGGAATGATCTCGACGGGTGAAGTCAGATCGCGGCCGTATTCATAGGCCATGGCGTGCAGATGATGGTGAGCCATATCGCCCAGACCGCCGCCTTCGTAATCCCAATAGCCACGGTGGCTGCCGCCGTTTCGATGTTTGTTGAAGGGACGCAACGGAGCGGGCCCGCAATACATGTCCCAGTCGAGATTCGCCGGAATGTTGTCGATCTTGTACGCGACTTTGCCGCTCCAGCCTTTGACCTTGAAGCCGCCGCGTTGGATATAGACCGAGTCGCATTGCTTCAGTAGCCCGCTTTCGAAGATCTTGCGGGTCTTGCTGGGATTGTATCCGCCCTTTTTTTCGATCTGAAAAACCCGGCCGTAGCGTTTCTCGGCTTCGGCGACGGCCCGGCCTTCTGAAATGAATCGGCACATCGGCTTTTCGCACACGACGTCTTTGCCGGCTTCCATCGCGGCAATGGAGATCAACGCGTGCCAGCCTGGATGCGTGGCGATCGCGACGACGTCGATGTCATCGCGCTCGAGCAACCGGCGGAAGTCGCTGTAAATCGTTTTGTTGTCGGCGCGGTCCTGGAACTTCACGTCGCACTCGGCCAGCAGGCGAACGCCCGGCCCGAGACACCCGAACGTGCCTTTACCCCTTCCGCCGCAGCCGATCAATGCGCCCCCGAATTCGTCGCTGGGAGGAGTTTTGTTCGGTCCGCCCAGCACATGCGGCGATACGATCATCGGCGCCGTAAGACCGGCCGCCGCGCCGGCGACGAAGGTTCGGCGAGAGACGCTTTGGGGGTGCTTCCGCTGGTTGACCATCATGTTCTCCAAGTTTCAGGCGGCAAGATTGGTGTGCCGAGCGGTCTACGGTGCGTCAGTCGAAAGTCGCTCGGCGTTTGCAACTCGCAGACGAGCCCCGTCAAGAACCTTTTGAGCGTCTTCGAGATTTTTCTTGGCGTTTCGCGCGCGCTCGGAAAGTTCTCGGGCCTCTTCGTATTGGACCTGCGCGTCGTCGGCTTTCGTCTGGGCTTCTTCGAAACGCTGCTTGGCTGCGTCGTAACTTCGCTGAGCGTCTTCGTACTGCTTCTCTGCTTGTTCGAAAAGTTTCTTCGCCGCGGCGGCTTCGCGCAGTTTTGGCTCGGCCTGTCGTTGCAAATTGTTGTCGTCCGGCTTTTCCTTCGCCCGCTTGTCGGCTTCTTCCGCCGCGCGCTGGGCGTCGCCGGATCGTCGGTTCAACTCGCCGAGTTGTTTCTTCACTTCGTCGGCGACTCTTTGGGCGTCGTCTTGCTTTCGTCGAGACTCCTCGGCGCTCTTCCGCGCATCCTCGAATTGTTTTTTGGCGGCTTCCTCTTGTTGCTTGAACTCTCCGGCGCGCGGGGCAAGCTCTTCCACGTCGCGCTGCCTGGCGGTCAGGTCTTCCTCGGATCTGGCGAGCAGTCTCTGGGCGACGGCCAGCACGATTTTGGCCCGGCGATGATCTTCCGCCGGGTCAGGAACAATTTTTAGTTGCGGCGCCGCTCTCTGGATCGCTGCGATTCCGCCGGAGGTGACCTGGGTGTCGCCGACAATCAGACTGGTTAGCTTCGGCAGGCGGTCGAGTCGCCGGATTCCCTCGTCGCTGACCGCCGTACCGTAAAGATTCAGAAACTCGAGTTCCAGCAAGGTCACGATCTGAGCCATGCCCGCGTCGGATATGGAGGTCTGATTCAGATAGAGTCGTCGCAGAGCGGCGAGTTTGCCAACGTGAATCAGTCCCGCGTCGGTGATGGAGGCGCCTTGGAGACGCAGCGTCTCCACGTTTTCCAGCGCACCGACATAACGTAGATGGTCGTCGCTGAGACCGTCCCGAGCGAACTGAAAATCGACCTCCAAGGCATTGCTGTTGGCTGCAATGTAGCGCACTGCGCCGCCCAGTTCTTCGATCCGCTGCACTGCTTCGTCTGCATTCGCCGCCGGTCGATAGGCGGGCGTCTCGGCGATTGCAGGCTGCAGGGCGCCGAAGCAGCAGACGACGAGCAAGAGGGCTTGTCTCACAAATTTTGGAAGCATGTCATTTAGCCAAGGAGTTCTAAAATCGGTTTGGCCGTTTTCTCAACGAGTGGAATAGGGCGTAGACCCGGGGCGAGAAACTCCTGATGGATGTCCATTCCGAGCGCCAGGCAAAGGGTGGCCATGAAGTCCGGCGCGCTGACGGGACGATCGACGATGTCGTTGCCGGGATTCTTCCCGTCCTCGCTGGTCTTTCCGATGACCTGACCCGTGTTCAGGCCGCCGCCGGCGAACACACTGCTCCAGGCGCGGCAGAAGTGCCCCGCACCGTTGCCAGGCGAACGACCAAATTCGCCCATCCACACGACAAGCGTGTCGTCCAACATGCCGCGCTGCTTCAAGTCGCGAATCAGCGTCGCCATGCCTGCGTCCATCCAAGGGGCTCGCGCGGCAATCGGTTTGGCGGCCCCACTGTGATCGTCCCAGCCGCGATGGATCACTTCGACGAAGGAAACTCCCGCCTCCACCAGGCGTCGGGCGAGCAAGCAGGACTGGCCGAACTTGTGTTGACCGTACGCTTCGCGCAGTTTCTCCGGCTCTTCGTCCAGTCGAAAGGCGCGCGATCGTTTGGAGTGCATCAGCCGAACCGCGCGATTAAAGGCCGATTGTTTGGCGCCGACGGCTGGCAAGGCGTAACGCTCGGCGAACCGCTGCTCTCCGCCGGCCAACAATTCCAGTCGCGCATCGATATCGTCGCCGCTGGGCGTCAAGTTCTCTAAACCTTCGCTCGGATCGAGGACGGCCAACGGCGCGTGGGTGGGGCCCAGGTACGCGGGAACGCTGCGATAGAGTCGTCCGCCGTCGGCGCGGTCGAACCCGGCGTCGACAGTGACAAACGCCGGCATATCGTCGTCCGGCAGGCCGATCTGCGACGAGGCAATACTGCCGATGGACGGGTGCTCAAAAGCCGTCGTGCGCTTGTAGCCCGTGTGCAGGAAGTACTTGGCGTCATAATGTCCGTTAATCTCGGTGGACATCGACCGCACGATCGCCAGGTCCTCCATGCTCTGCGCGAGTTGCGGTAATTGTTCGACAATGTGGATGCCCGGCACCGAGGTGGACATCGACTTGAACTCGCCCTTCGGTTTGGGATCGAACGTATGCTGTTGGCTGGGGCCGCCGTCCATCCACAGCAAGATGCACGCTTTGCCGCGAGGGCGCTTGATGGCGGCGCGGGCAAGCGACTCGAACCAGGGAACCGAGGCGCCAGACAGCAAGCCGGCGGCTGAAAGTTTCAACCAGTCGCGGCGTGGAAGAGTTTCCCTCAGGTATCGCATTGCGCCTTCTCCTTGGAATGATCGGAAAAGCATGGCCGCCCCGCGGTATTCGCCAGACCGGCGGGATCGCCCGTTCTTGATTTATCGCACCAGAATAAATTCGCTTCGATTGACCAGCATCCACAGCACGCCGTTATACGCCTTGGTTTTGTCGTCGATTTTGCGGAGGTACTTCATCGCATCCGCCAGTTCGTCGTCATTCGGCCGGCGCGACAAGGTGCTTAAATACAGCCGCTCCACCACCTGTTCGGGCGCGGCGTCAGGCGTGCGTTTCAGGTACTCGTCGATCGCCTTGCCGCCAGCGAGCAGACGCGGGTGGTTGATCAGCGTCAGCATCTGGGCGATGCCGTGGGTGAAGTCAGCGGCGTCCTCTTCGTTGGTTCCGAAGCGTCGATGAAACTCCAGATAGGCGTCGCCGACGGTGGCTGCCTGGCCCGTCGTGTTGATCCGATCGCCGCCGCGCAAGTCGAATTCCTTCTCTTCGCCGTAAGCCAACTTGAGCGAATCGAGAAATCGGTCCGCAGTCATCACGCGCAGGGGCATCCGGCCGAAGGCCGTGGTCAACGCAAGCCGTTCTTGCTCGTCGGTCCCGGGGCTCACCCAACTCGTCCGTTGGTACGCTTGTGAAGTGCAGACGCAACGAAACAAGTGCTTGATATCGTAGCCGGAAGCCGTAAATTCGGCCGCCAGCAGCTTCATCAAACCCGGATGCGACGGCGGATTCAACTCGCGAAAGTCGTCGATCGGATTCACGATCCCGCGCGCGAACAGATAGAACCAGAGCCGATTGGCAAAGGCTCGAGCAAAGTACGGGTTGTCCTGGGCGGTCAGCCAATCCACAAACGGCTGACGCAGGTCGCCGTCGTTTCCTGCTTTAAAAGCTTCGCCGTGGAGGAAGGCCGTCTGCACGACCGTGCCCGAATTCTTAAATGCGGTATTCGGAATGGTGATTTCGCCGGGGGTCTTGCTGGGGCCCTTGCCGATCTCGATCTTGTTGAAGTCGCCTTGCGATTGACCGAAAAACGCCGCCAGCCCCCAATGCTCTTGTTGCGACCAGTCGCGATACGGATCGTCGTGGCAGCGGGAACACTGCATCTGTACGCCCATGAACAAGGACGCGACGGCCTGGGCGGTTCCATCCGGGGTGGTCTTGCCGCCCTGGCCAACGAGTCCAAAGAAGATCACTTGCGGTTGTTTTTTGATCTCGCCTTGAACAGTTAGAACGTCGCGCGTGATTTTGTCCCACGACTCGCCCGCGGTGAATTTATCTCCCAGCCACCGGCCAAATTCGTCAGCTTGTTTATAAGGCTGAGCGCCGCCGTTCTGATCCGAGGGCAATTCGGGCGGAGAGACCCAATCTCGCCACGTTCGACCGAACTGCTGGCCAAACTCCGGTCTGGCCAGTAGCTGATCGATGAGCATTTCGCGCTTGTTCGGTTCGTTGCTTTCGAGAAACTCGATCGCTTGTTCGGCAGTCGGCGTCCGCCCCGTCAGGTCGAGATACAGCCGCCGCATGAATTCCACATCGTCGCTCCGCCCGGCCGGCGCCAACTTCGCCGCCGCCAGAAAGGCGTCGATATGCCGATCAATGGTGCGAGCCACTTCCTGCGGCTCGTGCTGCTGGTTAATAGAGAGCAGCGAATCCACATTCTTGTGAAGCGCGGATACGGTCGGCAACCCCGCGTCGATCCAGGCTTTGATCGTGGCTTTTTCTTCTGCCGTCAGTTTCTCGCGGTCGTCTCCTTCGGGCATCTCGTCCGAAGCGATCTTGGCCCACAGATCGCTCTTCGCTGCATTACCCGCGACAATCGCTGGCCCCGAGTCACCGCCGGCAAGCATCGCCGGGACCGTTCGCAAGTCGAGTCCGCCATGTTTGCGCAGACCTCCGTGACAGCCCATACAATTCTTGGTGAGAATCGGCAGCACGTCACGCTCGAGCAGCGGCTGGTCGGCGTGCAAAGGCGGCGAAAAACATGCGGCGAGCAATGCTGTTGCGAACAAGCTCCCGACGACGGTTGATCTTGGAATCACCACCTATTTCCTTTGTATTGGGATTTCCAGCATTGTATCGCAACGCATCGGCGAACGCTTATTTTTATCCAATGGTCGCCGGAATTGCTACGGATTCGGCAAGCAGTCGGTTATTTCATGGTTTGCAAGTATCGCAGTAAATCGGCCATTTGTTGTGGATTGATATTCTGTTCCAGTCCTTCCGGCATCAGCGATAATCCGCTCGATTTAAACGACTCAAGCGTCTGGCGAGCGATTACGTCTTCGGCTCCTTCAGCGCGGCGTAGCGTAAGGCTCGATTCGGATTCGGCGGCGATGATGCCGCTGAGGATGCGTCCCTCGTCGGTCATGGCCTGGTAGTTCAGATACTGCGGTTTGACTTCGCGGTTGGGGTCGAGGATCTGCAATAGCAGTTGCTCCGGCGAGCGATTCTGCACCGTCGCGAGGTCTGGACCAACTTGTTTGCCGTCGTTGGATCTTGCGTGACAGGCGGCGCAGCGAGCTTGGAAAACGGCAGCGCCTCGTCCGGCGTCGCCTGGCTGCTCCAACGATGCTCGGTACGCTTCCACGACTTTGGATCGCGTCGGACGGCTGATCTGTCCAAACACCTCCGCCGCCAGCGCGCGAATCTCGGCGTCGCGATGGTTGAGGAAAGCTTCCTGTCGTGCGGGGTCGAGATCGCCCGCCGGAATTCCGCCGTCGCGGACGGCTTTTAAAAGAGCTGCGGCGCGGACTGGGCGGCTTAATAGCGCTTCGGCGGCTTCACTCCGGACGGCGGGGCTCAAGCCTCGCCAACCGTCGATCAGGCGTGACGCAACCTCGGCGTTGTCAAAAGCCGAGAGAGATTGGACCGCCGCGACTTGAATCGTCGCCGGTTCGTGTGCGGTCAACAGCGACGCTAGCGCTTCGCTGACCTTTGTCCAATCCGAGTATCGCAAAAGTTGGACCGCTTCGAGACGATCGCCGCCGGCGATTCGATCGTCAGAGGCATCTGCGCGGGCACGATCCAGGATCGCCGCAATGTGGTTGCGGACCTCATGCGGCTGCCGAGCGATGACGGTGCGCAGCGCTGCGCCGCCGCGTGCGAGTCCTGCGGCCATGCTCAGGAGGATCGATCGCGTAGAGTCAGCGGGAATCTGATTCGACGTCGCGAAAGCGATCGTCCCGTCGATTTCCGCCTTATCGCCGCGCGATGCGATGGCGCCGATCAGTTGTCCGAGCAACGCATCGTTTTCGGTTCGTGCAAAAACGTTCTGCTTCGCCAGCGCCGCCAACAACTTATCTGCTTCGGCCGGAACGCTGCTCAACACGGCCGCCTGGAAATAGGGGTCCTTCGCATCTCTGGCGGCGATCGTAGCAAGGGCATCGATCGCAGCATTGCGATCAGCGCACTCGCCCAGCGTAAAAGCAACCTGGTATCGCACTCGCGGGGCTTCGTCCTGGGCCATTTCCAGGATCTTCGGGCATACGGTCGGAAGCGAATTCATCCGGCGTTCGGCGATGCGCACTGCATGTTCGCGAACCGCCGGATGTCGATCGCCTAGAGCAGTGAGCAGCGTCGTTTCGTCATTGCCGCCCAAAGCCTCGTTGGTCCACAAGGCGTGCAGACGTGCTTGGGGCATCTCCGAATGGGCGAGGAGCGTACGCAATGCGCTGACCGCCGACCTATCCTGTCGCTCGACGAGCAATCGCTGCGCCGTCTCGCGCGTCCAGGCGTTCGTGTCGCTCAGCGCCGCCACGAGTTGGGCCGTCGAGGCGTCGCTTAACAAGGGCGTCTCGGAATCTCGCTCCGTATCGAACACAATGCGATAGATCCTGCCTCGGTCTCGTCCGCTGGCGACATCCATCAACTTCAAAATGTCGTCCGGAATCGCGCTGGGGTCTTCGATTAACTCACGATACATGTCGCAGATGTAGAGGCAACCGTCGGGGCCGTTCGCCACGTTGACCGGGCGAAACCAGTTATCTGTTGACGCCAGGAACTCGCGTTCCGAACTTGTCGGAAAGGCATCGAAGGTGACTCCGCTCGGCTGAACGCGTAGTCGAATTACGACGTTGCCCGCGGGCTCGGCCGTAAAACTGTTTCCGTCATATTCGCGAGGAAACTTCGAACCTCGATAGATGGCGACTCCCGCCGCGCCGGTGACAAATCCTCGTTCGGCCAATTCGGCATCCGAAAACCGTGACGCCCGCATGTCGCGCGTCGTATCGACCCAGCGTTCCCAAAAGCGTTTGCGAACGACGCGCCATGGTTCCGGTGGACTAATCGAAAACATGTCGCGTTTGGCCGATGCCGATCGGTGCAACACATCCCGAACGGTCAAATGCGGATTGCGGCCAAGGTAGGGCTCGCCGTATACCGGATGCATGAGTAACTGCCCCGCATTGGAGACGAAGCGATTGCCCCAATCGTCGAAACAGTTACCAAAATCTCCGGTTCCTGGCAGCTGATCCAATTGGAAGGCGACCGGATCGAAGCGAAAACTGGCGCCGCGCACGGAAATGGGTTTCGATCGGTCGTCACCCTCGCGGCGCACTTCGCCGCCGTTATAGGACGCGGCTCCGTAAATGCGATTATCCAGACCCCATTTCAAGTTGTTCATGATGTCTTCAGCGGCCGCCGTGCCGAAGCCTTCAAACACAACTTGCCGCACGTCCGCTTTCCGATCGCCGTTCGTGTCCTTCAAGTAAAGGATCTGCGGCGGAGCGGCGATAAACACGCCGCCTTTCCAGCACGCCGCGCCGCTGGGCCAATGCACGTTCTCGGCGAAAACGGTGCTGCGCTCGTAATGCCCGTCGCGGTCTTCATCCTCCAATAGCCGTACGCGGCCGAGCGGCGGCTGGCCTTCCTCGGCTGGAAACGGGTAGTCGCGGTCTTCGCAGACGTACATGCGGCGATGTTCGTCAAAGGCGAGCGCGATGGGATCAACAACATCCGGTTCGGCCGCGACCAACTCCATGCGAAAGCCCCGTTCAATGCGAAAGGATTTCAATGCGTCTTGCGGCTCAAGCGGCTTCAATCTCGGCAAGAGTTCTTTCAGCGATTTGTCTTCAGCGAGACCGGACGAGGCAATGGACGTCGCCAGTAACAAGACAACGATGCATTGGAGAATCACTAGCGTCCGTCGTGTAAACTGATTCATCGTATTTCTCCACCAACCAATGGCCGCCTTCCGACTAATTTACCCTGCGGCGTCAATCAGCCCATTTTTCGATGGTTGTCGGCAAGTGAATCGCCCTAAAGCGTGTATTGTAATCGGTTTGTGTCGCGAAAATGTAATCGTCCTAGAGCACTTTGAACAAGAAAAGCGTATTGGAGGAGTTTGGGAATGGGGAAACTTCGGAGCGCGATCTTGACGAGTGTGGTGCTGAATCTGCTGTTATTGATGACAGTCTGTTCCGATCTTTCGCTGTTCGCCGAGGGAAAGGTCGTTGACGTTGCTCGCTCCCTTGCGCCGCTTCCGCCCGTCCAGCACCCACGCGAGAATCCGCCCTCGGCGGCAAAAATTTCACTTGGGCGCGAGTTGTTTTTCGACGCCCGACTGTCGCGAAACGATCGTGTGTCGTGCGCCAGTTGTCACGAGCCGAACAAGGGGTTCAGCAATGGCGGGCGTTTCGGCAAGGGCATTCGAGACCAACGCTCAACGCGGAACGTTCCCAGCTTGATCAACGTCGGTTACAGTCATCCACTGTTCTGGGACGGGCGGTCTGCGACGCTTGAAGAACAAGCGCTGCTTCCCATTCAAAACGCGGCCGAGATGGATATGCCTTTGGAAGTCTTGGAAAAGAAGCTCCATGGCGTTGCCGAGTATCGGAGACAATTTGCGCAGGTTTTCGACGGCGCCGTGACGGCCGCCCGCATCGGCCAGGCACTGGCCGCTTTTCAGCGGACCATTGTCTCCACAGACACGCCTTTGGATCGTTATGTGGGCGGTGATCGTACAGCGCTCACGCCGCGGGCGACGAAAGGAATGCAGCTGTTCTTCGGACGGGCGCGGTGTTCGATCTGCCACAAAGGGCCGGAGCTGACGGACAATCGATTTCACAACATCGGCACGGTCGATCCGGAGATTCCCGACGACTCCGGTCGCCGCGCTGTCACGGGACGCGCTGAGGACCAAGGCGCCTTTCGCACGCCGCAACTACGGGAAGTCGCCCGCACTGCGCCCTACATGCATAGCGGCAAATTCCAGACGCTGAGCGAAGTTGTTGAACACTACAATTTTGGCGGCGTCACCGACACAGCGAATGATCATCGCGACGAGATACTCGAAGTGCTATATTTGAGCGAAGACGAAGTCGAGGATCTGGTCGCGTTTTTGCGGGAAGGACTCACCAGTCCCGATCCGCCAATCGCCAACCCCTAAAAGTGCACAGCAACCGACTTGAAGAACGGGATGCGTTCGCACAGGAGTTTTTCATGAGGCTCAGAAAGTTGCTCGCCTTATTGGCGATCCTGGGCGGTTGTTGTCCGTTGGCCGCGGCCGAGGAGACCGTCAAGCGGCAGGTCTATGTCACCTCGCGAGACGGCGCCGGCGGTCACGGCGAAAAAGGCATCTACGTTTACGATATCGACAACGATCACAAGCTGGTGCGGTTTATCGCACTGCCGAAACTCGAAGGAACGCGCGGGGCGTGCGCTTGCGCTGCGACGGACAAAATGTGGATCAGCCACGGCAACGAGAAAGTGCTTTGCCTGGATTTGAAAACCGACAAGATCGTGTGGGAAGTTCAATATGCCAAAGAGGAAGGCGGGGCCGATCGGATCGGCGTTACGCCCGACGGCCGGAAACTGTACGTGCCCAGCGGCTGGTGGAGCGGCGACAATCATGTCAAGGTCGTCGACGCAGAAACCGGCGAACTGCTCAAGAAAATCAAAGTGGCGCCCAACGGCGGTTTGCACAACTTAATTGTTACGCACGATGGCCAGCGGGTCGTGGTTGGCTCGACGCGCGAGGACATGCTTTCGGTAATTGATACCAAGACGGATGAAGTCATGCAGCGCGTCGGTCCGATCATCGGCGTGATCCAGCCCTTGACGATCAATGGCGCGGGAACGACCGCGTACATCAACACCCATCTGTATCGGGAAGGCCACGGCCCGGGCTTTGAGATTGGCGATATCGCGTCGGGCAAGATCCTGCACGTTGTCGGGCGCCCCGACCTGGCCGAGCGAACGTCGCGTTGCCACGGTATCGGGCTGACGCCGGATGAAAGTGAAGTCTGGGTCGTCGATCAGGGTTACAAGGAGCTGCACATCTTCGACAACACGGTCTCGCCGCCCAAGTTCAAACAAGTGATTCCCATGGCGGCCAAGACCCACGGCTGGATCTGCTTCAGCCGCGACGGTCGCTACGCCTGGTGCGACACGGGCGAAGTGTTTGACGCCGCCGCCAAAAAGCTCGTGGCTCAATGGACCGATCAACCGGACGGCAAAGGCGACCCGGTGATGAGCAGCAAGTTTTTTGAAGTTCACTTCCGCGGCGATGACGCGGTCTTCGTCGGCCAACAGATGGGGGTCGGTTATGTCGGAGCGGCCGAAGGATCGTCGCCCTAGGCCCAGCTGGGAACTCCTTGGGGCGATGTGGGAAACCGTGCATTTCGCCGTGGGTCTGCGGCGATTGTTACTTTAAATGTCTCTCGAACCAGTCGACCATCCGCGCTCGCATTTCGGGCAGGTATTCATGCCCCGTGTTCTGGTAGACGACACTGTGAAACGCGGTCGGTTGTTGGTGGAGGCGGTAGACATGGCCGAGTTTGCGCTCCAGGATCTCAATGCCGTCTAGCGGTAAACCGCCGTCTTGATCGCCGGAGAGCATCAGCAAGGGACGTGGGGCGACGAGGGCATAGACGGCTTCCGTATCGAAGTGTTTCAGAATGCCAGGCACGTAGTAATAGACGCCGTGGAGCGGGGCGTTGTTGTGCGCGATCAGTTGCTCGTAGCGCGTGAAACCGGCCACGCCGACCACGGCGGCGATGCGGTCGTCCACGGCGGCCAGCCACCAGCTTCCTGTGCCGCCCATGCTCATGCCTGTAACGCCGATCTTATCGGGGTCGACTTCGGGTCGCGTCTGCAGATAGTCGATCAGACACTGCTGGTCGCGTTGCATCATGCCCCATAGCGTGCGGCCTTGCCACAAGTAGATGCGGAACAGCGTCCCTTCGTCGGCATGACGATAGCGCTCGGGCCAATCCTTTTCTTTTTGGGGCTTGCGAGCACGTGCTCCGCAGAAATAGGTGTCGATCGCCGCGACCACGAACCCGCGCCGCGCGAGATCGGGACCGACACATTGTGGGTTGTCGATGTCAGTGCAGATCGTCTCGCTGCTGCCGCCGTGTCCGTGCAGTCCGATGACGGCAGGCGCTCGTCCTTTAACGTTCTTCGGCACAAGTACGATGCCCGGCACGAGCGCGTCGACGCCATTGTGGAATTCGAACCGCTCCAGGATGTAATCACCGCGGTCTTCGCGTTCCAGCGTTTTCACTTCGAGCGACGCCGGACGGGGTGGTAATTCACCCAGACATTCCAACAGCGTGTTGCGCGTTTGGTCACGGTCAATGCGCCGCCAGCGCTCGAGATCGTCGGGCAGCGGCCAAGCGGGAAACTTCATCACGCGCAGTTCGGCCGGCATGTTTTCCCACGGCGAGTCCAGCGGCTTGCCGCCGCGGGATTTGGTCGGCGCCACGCGCTCTTGCCCCACGGTCGCCCCAGCGCCGCACACGAGCAGGAGAACGGCGAGGATGTTCAACAGCGGATTCATAAAGTCCCCTGACAGGTATCGGCGAAGTTCGTTTTCAGGCGACAGCTCTATTTGTCCTCGTTCGTTTTCTGTTCCACCAACCAGATGTTTCGATACTGCAGCAGGTTGCCGTGGCCTTGCAGGGTGAAACCGCCGCCGCCGAGTTTTGACGGAAGCTTGTCGTGGATCACGACGCCGTTGAGACGCACCGTGATTGTGGCGGATTTCGCGTCGTCGGCGCTGGGGACGAGTTCCACGTCGAAAGTTTGCCAGGCGAGCGGCGGAAGGCACATGTTGATCCGCGAATCGGCCCGACCGTATAGCCCGCCGCATTCGTTCTTGAGTCCCTCCAGCCCGAACGAATCCAGCACCTGCACCTCTTGCCCGTTGGTTTGATAGAAGCCGCTGTTGCCGCGGCCCTGACTGCGCGCTTTAGGACGAAACGGCGTACGGAATTCCAGATGCACCGTGTAAGCCTTGAACTTCCCCTTGGACTTGACGTCTTTTGCGTCGGTGTGCAGGATGCCCGTTGCTTCGTCCAGCCGTCCGCCGTTCCAATGTTCTAGGCTCGAACCGTCGAAAAGCACCACGGCGCCCTGGGGTGGTTTCGCGTCGAGAGTTGGGCTTTTGTGTTGCGTCCGCTTCATGACAAACGATTGGCCGTCGCCCGTCTTGCCGGAAAAAACGCCGTCTCTGATCGATCCGCTGCAAGGTTGGTGACCCTCGGGCGGGAACTGCTGAGTGGCGCTGAACCGCTCTGGATTTCCGTCGATGTACTTGCGTTCGCCTGCGGTCGCATGAAGCTCGACTGTGCCGTCGGCCAGCTTGCCGTCGAGCAGAATCTTGCTTTTCTCGTCCCAGCCTGCGCCGGGAAGTCCTCCGGGATAGAGGACGGCCTGGACGGAGCCTTCCTCGTCGAGAGCGATTACCTGGGCGCCAATCTTCTCGCCGCCGTTGAATTCCCCTTCGTACTCGCCCTGAACGTGGAAGACGGCCGGAATGGTCGCGTCCTGCGGGTCAGTCCAAACGCCCTGCTGCTTCACTTGGGCGAACAACGAACCGGCAGCGCAGGCGACCGCCATGCCGAGAACCAGTGAGCGTAGATGGGAGAAAGTCATGGTGCGTCCTCGATTCTCAAACGTTGGAGCCAGATTGCGGAATTTGTAGGGGTTCAACATGGCGGACAACGGCGGCCGCGTCGCGTCGTTCGCTGGCTTACGGCAGCGGCTTGATGCGGATATTGCGATACTCGTGCAGGCCGCCTTCGCCCTGCAGGCCGATGTAGCCGACGGTCAGATCGGTCAAATTGTCCGACGTGACGACCAACTGGCCGTTGAGACGTACTTCGAGTTTTGGACCGGCCAGTATAATCTCGTACTCGTTCCACTCGCCGTCCGGTTTGAGTGTTTTTTGCGTGAGTTCGACGTTGTGTTCGTACTTGGCGCCAAACAGCTTGGCCATCCGCGGGCTGTTTTCGCTTTGCACCTCGTAGCGTTTGTTCGGCCAGCCGCCGCCTTCCTCACTGGCTCGTAGGAAGACGCCGCCATCTTGTTTGGGCTTCATGAACCGCAACTCGAGTCGCAAGATGAAGTCGGCATACTCCTGGTCGCTGCGCAGCCAACCGCGGCCGCCATTGAGTTTGATAACGCCGTCTTCGGCCACGAACTGAGCTCCATTCATCAAGTTCCAGCCGGTCAGGGTCTTGCCGTCAAACAGGCTGACAAACCCTTCTTCTTCCGCCGCCTGGACTGCAGCGGCGGTGGGCAGGAAAGCGACGGTCAAAAAGAACGCGATGCTTGCGTTTTTCATATGGTTGTCCTGTTAGTGTGATTCGCAGATAAGGGTTCGCCAATCCAAGTTAGCAAGCATTACCAGCTAATTTGCGCCGCAGCAGGAAGAAGCCATCGGTTTTTTCAAACAGAACCAAACGCTTTATTTTGATGCCCGCGCCGCAACTATTTGAATTGCTGCAACCTGCTGTTGCAAAGGGACTTAGGTAAAACGATTTGTCGCCTGCCAAGAAAAAACGGCTGTTTCGACGCGTGGCGCATATTAGTTGAAGGAATGTGGAGAATTTCGCTGGAAAGTCAGGAAGTGGGGAATGCAAAAAACCGCGACCAGCACGGCCCGTTGGACGAATGGTTTGCGAAAACAATTCTGGCTGTGCTGGGGAGAATTTCAAATGACTCAAAGATCGCTTTCCCGTCCTTCGTGCCTCGTGTTTGCCATTCTATTGGCGCTGCAGTCTTCTGGCCGCGGGGACGATTGGCGTCTTGCTTGGAAACGCGACTTGCCGGAACGGGCGCCGGCCTGGCGGCACACTCAGCGAATGACGATGGATGTCGGATATTCGCCTGTCGCGGCCAATGGCATGGTGTTCGTCGGGTGTGAGCACAACAGCGCGTTATTGGCGCTTGATGGCCAAACGGGCGAGGAGCGTTGGCGGTTCTTTACCGCCGCGCCGATTCGCCACGCGCCGGCGGCTGACGACATGCGCGTCTACGCCGGATCGGATGACGGGTATCTGTACTGCATCAACCGCGCGGGCGCGCTAGTCTGGAAGATACGCGGCGGTCCTGCGGCGCGATTGGTGATCGGACACGAGCGGATCATCTCGGCCTGGCCGATTAGCACGAGGCCGCTCTTGGCCGACGGAGTCTTGTACTTTGTCGCCGGTTATTGGCCGGTAGACGGAATCTTTGTGCATGCGGTCGAGGCCGCTACCGGCAAGTCGATCTGGGTGCATGACTCCGCTGAGTTGCGGCCGAATCGCCAGCTCACGTTGGTTGACGGCAAACTGATGGTCGACGGCGACAACAGCAGCGCAGTGCTGGATGCCAAGACGGGAGTGCTGCTTAAGGAAAAGCCGATCAAATCTCCGGCGGTCGAACGTCCGCAGGTGTCCGGCGTCCAAGGCAACATGAGCGGCTGGTCGCAATTCGGCGATGTCCTGGCCGTCGGCTCGACAACGGGTGTGTTCGGTTTTTCAAAACAAGCCGTGCAGAACGTTGACGCTCAACACGTCGAACAAGATGAGTCGCCGGCGATCGACACATCCCTTGCGAAAGCAATCCTTGTTCGTGCGGGCGTTGCGCAAGGCTATTGTCTTGTTGCTGGTTTGAACGACGGAGCGCTGGTCGCAGGATTGCTGCGTGAATCCAAGCTGCATGTTGTCGCCTTCGATCCGGATGAGAGCAAGGTCGCACGCATCCGCCGCGCTTTGGACGGACGCGGTCTGTTTGACGATCATCGCCTTTGTGTACTTGTCGGCCGACCGGAGGAGATTGGCCTGCCGCCTTATTTTGCCAGTCTCATTGTCTCCGAATCGGATCATGCGTTGGCCGAGGCGGCGCGTGAATCGTTGCGACCTTACGGCGGGGCCCTCGTGTCGCACAACAAAGGCGCCGCGATCACGATCGCTCTACGCGACGGCCCGCCCGCCGGCGCCGCGGATTGGACGCACGAGTTCCGCGACGCGGCAAATTCGCTCGCTTCGCCCGACGCGCTCGTGAAGGCGCCGCTGGGCTTGTTGTGGTATGGCGGCGAAGCGGCGCACGCCAGATTCTATTTCGACGGGAACGTCGATCACCAGTCCGGTCACGGGCTGAATCCGCAGCCGGTTCCGGCTCAAATCGTGGAAGGCCGCATGATTCTGCAAGGTCCCGGATTATTGGCCGCCGTTGACATCTATACGGGCCGCGTACTGTGGGAGTCCCCGTTGCCGACGATGTATACCTTCGGCGGAGCCGGAGGCGGCTTGGGGATTCACTCGAAAAAGCATCCCAAGCCGTGGGAATATGAGGAGGCGCTCAAATTCGAGGTCGCGCCGACGGAGCGCTGCCGCGCGTCGGGATTCGATTGCGTGTCTCAGCCAGACGGGATTTATATCGCCGCCGGCAAGGAACTGCTGCGATTTGATCCGACCAGCGGCGAGTTGCTGTCGAGGCAGCCGGCGCCGATCGATGGCGACCTGCGCTGGGGAAGCGTGCGAATCTCGGGCGACACTCTGCTTGCGACCCTCTTCCGCCCGCAAGATATCGCCGACGCCCAAGCTGGCTTCGACGGTAACGGCGGCGACTGGGGCGGCGACCGTATGCCGATGTCGCACTTGGTTGCGCTCGATCGGCACTCAGGCAAGCTGCTGTGGAGCCGCCAGGCAAACTGGGGTTTTCTCAACCGTAGCGGTATTTGTGTCGGCGGCGGCAACGTTTACTGCGTCGACCTGATTACGGACAAAATCTACGACAAATTGAAGGAGGCCGGACGCAAGTTCCCGACGTCCCCGCCCACGCTGTACGCCTTGGATCTAACAACAGGAAAGGAATCGTGGCAGTTTCCCTTAGATGTGTATGTGCAGAACATCGTCTACTGCCAGTCGCGCGACCTGTTGCTTGCCCCGTGCCGCAATTTGAAAGAATGGCGCGACGGCCGATGGGTTGATCTCTCCATTGATATTCGCCGCGGCGTGCGCGACAAAAAAGCGGCGGGAAACATGCGGGCGTTGCGCGGCAAGGACGGCAGCGTCGCGTGGGAAGTCGCCGACGCCGCTTATCATTCGCCGCACATCGTGCTGGGCGACCTGATCATCGACCGCTATGGCGTTACCTATGATCTGGCCAGCGGCGAACGACATCTGCGAATGTCGCCGGAGACGGGGAAAGAAGAAATTTGGAGCTTCAAAAAGGGCGGCTGCAATCACCTGATCGCGTGTGAAAACCTGGTGACGTGGCGTTGTGCGTATTACGATTTAGCCAGCCACAGCGGCGTGAAGTCGCTGACCGGCATGGATGCGGGTTGTTCGCCGACGCTCATCCCGGCCGGCGGCGTGCTCAACATTCCCAACTTTGGCACGCATCACAAGCGCAATCGCATGACGGCGATGGCCTTGGTGCATCGGCCCGCCGAATGAACTATTGATCGGCGAAGAGCGACGTCAAAATCATCGACGAACTCATCTTCGCCCCCCGGCGCACGTCATTGGCCGTAGGAAAACATTTGAACGTCGTCGTATCATAGACGAGGAGCAAACGCGGTGTCGAATTTACATCAGTCTCAATCGCGAATTGTCATGATGTCGGTTCTTGTGGCGGCCAGTTGTCTGGCTGGTTCGGTTGTCGCGGACGAGCAGCCGCTGCGCATTGCGATAGCGGCCAGTCCCAACCAGTTTGCGTCGCTGGAAATGTATCTGGAGCAACACTACTTGGTCCAATGCGTGCGGGTCGACGCTAGCAAGGGAGGCCCAATCCCCGATGCCGCCAAACTGCGCGATTGCGATGTGATGTTGTTGAATCACTACCGCACCGAACCCACGGCCGAGCAACTCGCCGAGGTGCGGAAATTCTTCCTCTCGGGCAAGCCGGTCGTCGGCGCAAGGAAGGCCAGCCACGCCTATCAAAACTGGCTGGAGATCGACCGGATCGTCTTTGGCGTCAAGTACGGCAGCCACTTCAACCCGTCGAAGAAGAAAGAAGATTTGAAACAAGTGCTGACGCCGCGCGGCCGTACGCATGGATTGGTCAGAGACTTGTCGCTGGTCATCCCCGGCGGCGGGCTCTACAAGTACACGGAACTGGCCGACGATGTAGAAGTGCTGATCGAAGGAGGCGTCGATGGCGACATGATGCCGCAAACCTGGCAGCGCACCGTCGCCGAGCGCGGCGGACAGCGCGTGTTTTACACCCGTTACGATCCCGACGACGTCAACCAATACCCCGAAGTCCGCGATCTGTTGGTGGATGCACTGTTCTGGGCAGCGAAACGGGACGGACATCAATTGCGGCGGACGCCGCCAGGGGATTGACCGCTTTGGAATTCCGCAACCAGGATTTTGCCCGATGAATTGTTCTATCTTGTGTCGCACGGCTGTGGCCATTCTTTGTTGGCTTGTTTTTCTGGCTCCAGAGATTACGTCAGGCGCCGCGACGATGTGGCTCGATTGCACCTTCGGGCCGCTGCCGGAACAGGAGTTTGCACGATTGCACCTGATGACGATCGGCGATCGTGTCGAACGGGCTGTCGTTGAGCCGCTCGGTCTAGCCGCCACGGACGTGTCCGGGCTGAAGATCGCAGGCGGCAAACTCACAGGCGCGCTAGTCATCGGTCACGACACCCTCAGCATGAACCGATCGCTCGCTCCGCGTTTGGCGACGCGGATGGCGTTGGAGTTGAATCTCTCGATCGTCGACGGTCAGGTCGCCGGAACGTTTGCTGGTTTCTGGCCGAAGGCTAAAACATTGGACACGCCGCTTGCCGTGGAAGGCGCCGTGACCGGCGTGGCCCGCGATGAAGAATCGCTGCGGAAGGATTTCGGTTTGCCCGACGATGCGACCTGGGCGAGCTGGCTGGGAGCGCATCAAAATTTCTCCGTGGGCGGCGGCCGAGACGCTTCGCCCCCATTGGTCGACGACCTGCACGACGCACAACTGCTGTGGGTTAGCCAGTGGATCGGGCCGACCGAATCGGGTTCGCATCGCTACGGAGCTTGTGTCGGCGCGCCCCCCTGTGCGGGC
Organism: Lignipirellula cremea; assembly: GCF_007751035.1. Classification (NCBI taxonomy): domain Bacteria; kingdom Pseudomonadati; phylum Planctomycetota; class Planctomycetia; order Pirellulales; family Pirellulaceae; genus Lignipirellula; species Lignipirellula cremea. Next base: position 85,954 of record NZ_CP036433.1, read on the forward strand.
GGCGCATCGCCGCTGGTTGCTGGCGGCCGCGTGTTTCAGTTCCGCTACGAAGCGGCCGGCGACGATGTCCAACAACAGCATTTGGATGCGGTGATGACGGGCGAAAAGGGCGCGGACACGCGGGCGAAGATGGCCGCCATCGGCTGGACCGATGCCGACATGCGCCGCCGCTGGGCGATCCGCGCCGACGAACAACTTGTCGCAATCGACGCCGCAACCGGCCGAACCGTTTGGAAAGTCGATTGGCCGGGCGAAGGCGTCAACCTGTTCGACCACAAATGCAGTCTGACGAATCACACGGGCGTGGCCGCGCTGGGCAACGTTTATGTATTTGGAGCAATGGGAATCGTCCGCTGCGTCGACGCTGAATCAGGCCAACAGCAATGGTCGGCGCGGGTTCCGGGCTACGCCGACTTGATGGATGCTTTTCTCGCCAAGTCCATCCAGGAACAAATCACTCGCGCTCCGACACGGTCCTTCTGTCACGCACTCAATGTTAGCGGCGATGTGGTGCTCGCTCCGGACGGCATCGGCGCTTGCGGCGTCGTCGCCCTGGACGCGCGGACCGGCGAACTGCGCTGGCGCGTCAAGGATCGCGTTCTGGGCAAGTGTGCGACGCCAATGGCTTGGCGGAAAGACGACAAGGATTACGTGGCGGCAGCCAGCGAAGCGGGCACGATCACGTTGATCGAAGCGGCAACGGGGCGCATCGTTTGGCAGTACGACCAGGCTGGCGATAACGAATATCAAACGCTGCTGGTCGGCGATCTTTTGATGGGGCACAAGCTGAAACAGGAAGAACGCGAATCGGCGCCGCAAACGCTCGACGACGGCCCGCACTCGGCGCCGGGACTGAATTACGGACAAGTCGCTTGCTGGCGACTGACGCTCGAAGGTCCGAAACTGCTTTGGACCGCGCCCGCCGAGTGGGGCGCGCCGGCTAACTCGCCGATCGGCTCGGCGGCCGATGGCTTGATCTGTTTTCGCGGCAACTACTCGTATCACCTCGTCGATCCCGAGACGGGCAAGCGGGTCGGGTCGCGGCATCTGACCGCGCCCGTCCGCTGGGACGAAGGCCATATGCTGGCGCTGGCGGACCGTTTCGTGCTGCATCCCGACAGCCAGCACGGCCACACGAAGATGTTCTTGCTGCCCGCTCGCGCCGCTGGCGAGGTCAGCTCTGTTTGGTCGCCGCCGCATCCCTGGGCAACGACGTATCAATCGGCGATGAGCCATGCTTGGGCCGACGGTCGTCTGTTCATCCGCGGCGCCGATGCGCTCTACTGCTACGACCTGCGTCGACGGCCATGACGGCGTCGACGAGCACGCCCAGCCCGATTTGGAGAATTGATGAAACACTCCCTCCGGGCAGTCGCTCTGCTCGCCTGGTTTTCGAATACGCTACTGTCAGGGGAGCTACGACGACTTTCGAATGGCAGCGCCCACAAGAGCTTGGAAGCAGACTTGCCGGAAATGGCTTACTGAGGATTGTTCGTAACCTGCTGTTGCTAAATGATTTGCGACATAATGTTCGCAGTTTTCCAAAATTGTCGGCAGGTTCGATCGCCAGCGCACATTAGTGAGCGGTGAGAATCTGTTCTTGTCCCTGTTGCACGGCATCGGCGTTTCCAATGCGTAGGATCTCGCAGAAAGCCTCGATCATCGCACGGTTTAACCAGCAAGCTGTGGTTTGGTGTGTGGTTTGGTGTGTGCTTGTTTTACTTGCCTTGGCCGTCTCGCCCTGCGCCGCCGAGGATGATTTTCAGGCGACCGTCGCGCCATTCCTTCAGCGACATTGCTACGCTTGTCACGGAGCGGAGAAGCAAGAGGCGCGGATTCGTTACGACAAGATCGACGGTTTTGACGTCGGAGACCGAAATCTGTGGACGATGGTTCACGAACAGCTTTCCGCCGACCAAATGCCGCCGGAAGATCGGCCGCAGCCGAGCGCTGCGGAAAAGAAACGGATTCTCTCCTGGATTGAACGCGAACAACGAGCGCTCGGCGCTGGTGCCGCGCGGCGGCTCAATCGTCGCGAACTGTCCGCGGCGCTGCAAGATCTGACGGGGCTTTCGGTCGACTTCGCCGCCGGTCTGCCGGGCGACGGCAAGCTGGCTGGATTCGATACGGGCGCCGCCGCGCTCCAGGATGCCGCTTCGTCCGTCGATCAGATGATGCAGGTCACGCGGCGGGCGGTTGATGGGATTCGCTTTTTGGAACCGTCGCCTGGACCCGTGTTCCACGCGGACCTTCGCGAGGCGACAGACGTCCGCAAATCGCTCGATGCCTGGGTCGAATTAGGGGCGGCCTCCAAGATGCGCGGCTTCGCCGTACCCGGCGTCGGACTGCACCTCGATGCAAAATGGCTGGGCGATCGAGACGAGTTGGAAATCTACATGCCGCCGCCGGCCACCGGACGAGGCCTGTTGCGATTGACGCTGGTGGTCGCAGCGCGGAAGTATTTTGAAGGCGTTCCCCATCCGCATTTGTGGGTTGATGTTGGTGGAAAGGATGTTGACTATCGCGAGATCACGGGCACGCTGGAGCAACCGCAAGAATTGGTCTACGTCGTGCAGCTTGAAGACGTGGGGATCGGTTCCAAGGGGGTGAAGATCGGCCTCAGCAATAAAGTCGAAACGCCGTATGGAGTGGAGGGATTCGCCAACGAGGATAAATCGAAGGAGCCGATCCCCGGCGGCGCGAGCTTGTTCCGCCCCGATTACGACCGGAAAGAGCGTTTGCTCGACAAGCATCCGGCGCCGTTTATCGTGCTGCAGAGCATCCGAGTCGAGCCCAACTTTGTGGCCGCTTGGCCGCCGGCCGAATGGGAATCAATCTCGGGACCGTTCACCGACGATCTGGAGAGCGCCAAACGCTTGCTCGCGCTTTGGACCGAACGGGCATGGCGGCGGCCGGCGGAGGACGCCGAGCGGGAACGATTCCTGGCTCTTTATCAGCGCCTTCGCGAGCGGGAGTTCTCGTTTGACGAAGCTTTAAAGGCCGCCTTTCATTCGGTCCTGCTCACGCCGACCTTCCGTTTTCTTCCGTCGCCAGCGGACGAAGACGAAGGGATCGCCCAGCACGCCATCGCCTCGCGGCTAAGCTTTATGCTGTGGGGCGGGCCGCCCGATCCGCAACTGCGGCGCCTGGCTGCGGCCGGTAAGCTCCGCGATCCTCGCGTTCTGGACGAGCAGGTCGATCGACTGTTGGCCGATCCTCGCAGCGACGGTTTCTTCCGACCTTTTGTGATGCAATGGTTGGAGCTGGAGCAGCCGATCACTGTCGTGCAAGATCACATCGGCAAGCAGGACTTCCGCTTCGGCCGTCACTTGAAGGCGTCGATGAAGGAAGAGACGATCTCCTACATCGCGCAGCTGTTCATTGAGAATCGACCGGCCCAAGAGCTGATCGACAGCGACTGGACGATGATGAACCAGATTCTGGCGCATCACTACGGGTATGACGAGATCGAAGGCGCTCACTTGCGAAAGGTGGAACTCCGCCGCGATGATCCCCGGGGCGGCGGCATTCTGAGTCACGCCGGCGTTCAGTCGATGCTCTGCTGGATGGGCGACAACTGGGTGATCTATCGCGGGGCCTGGGCCTTGCGGCACATCCTCGACGACCCGCCTCCGCCTCCGCCGCTGGAGGTTCCCGAACTGGACCCGTCGGCCGGCGATAATCGCGGAAAAACGTTCAAGGAACTGCTCATGCAGCACCAGGAGAACGCCCAGTGCGCTGTGTGCCATAAGAGCATGGATCCGCTTGGTTTCGCCTTTCAGAATTTCGACGTCGGCGGCCGCTGGCGCGACGTCGAGTTCGACAGCTACACCTGGGGCGGCCTGGACGGCAAGAAGGTATGGAATGGCGCAGGCAAGTCGCGACCCGTTGACGCCGTCGGACATCTGCCGCGCGGCGAGGAATTCGCCACGTTCGCGGAATTCAAAGAAGCTTTCCTGCAACACTACATGCCCGACCTCACCCGCGGCGTGATGAAGAACCTCATCATCTACGCCGCCGGGCGTGAACCGGATGTTGTCGTCTTAGCCGAGATTCGGGCGATCATGAAAGAACAAGAGCCCCAGGCGTATCCGCTAGGCAATTTATTGAAGGCCGTTATTAGGAGTCAGGCGTTTCTGAATCCTTGAGAACTTCAGCAACCAAACACCCATCGCCGTTCAATTTCCCCTGAAGGAAACCTCATGAACCACAAGACCAACTCCATCACGCGGCGTACGATTCTTCGCGGTCTAGGCGCTTCGATCGCTCTGCCGTTTTTGGAAGTCATGGGCGGCAAGACTTTGGCGGCGGCCAGTGGGAGGAACGAGCCTTCGCGTTTGGCGTGCTTCTATATTCCCGGGTGCATTAACCATTACAACTGGTTTCCCGAAAATACGGGGTTTGACTATACAATCGCACCGTCGCACAAACCGCTGACCCATCATCGCGAGCGATTCTCGGTGCTCAGCAGTTTATCTCATATCGAAGGTCGCATCAGTGGTCATCCGCACGCCTACAATTGGTTGACGGGCCACAACATCAACATCAATCCGGGCGCCCACTCGAATACGATTTCGATGGATCAGGTCGCGGCCAAATACCTCGGGCCGACCTACGTGCCGTCGCTTCAACTTTCGTATCGCGACGGCATCGGGACCACAACGTTATCGCGCAACGCCTTGGGCGTGGACTTGCCTGCGACGATGAATTACCGCACTGTTTTTGAACGGCTTTTCCCGCCCGCCGATGCAGCACAGCTCAAGGAAGCTCAAGCTAGGATCGAGCTCAATCGCAGCGTGTTAGACACGGCGGTCGGCGACATGAAAAGCTTTCGCAACAAGCTCGGCCGGATCGACCAGCAGCGTCTCGACCAGTATCTCGACTCGGTGCGAGAAGTCGAACAGCGGCTGACCGAGCGCGAGCAGATCGTTCGCCGGGGCCGTCCAAAGTTCGACGAAAATGGCGTCAAGCTCAAGCCGCAACTGGGATCGAACCATATGCGCGAACACATCGAGATGATGTTCGACCTGATCGCGCTGGCGTTCCAAACGGACATGACGCGCGTCGTCACGCAAAGCCTGGGCGGCGAAGGCGGACCGAACTACGACGACTACAAGGAGTGGTCCAAGCAAGCCGGCGCCCCGCTACGCGGCGCTCATGACTTCCATCACAAGGGTTCCGGCAACCGCGGCGCCGACAATCCAGACACCAAGGTGATCGGCTACCGCGATGAAATGTTCTGCGCCAACCTGGCTCGGCTGATGGACAAGCTGCACGCGATCGAAGCCGCCGACGGCACGCTGTTGGACCATACAGTATTGCTGCTGGGCGGCTCCCAGATCAGCAGTCACTCGGGCGGCAGCTTTCCCATGTTGTTGGCTGGCGGCAACAAGCTCGGATTCAAGCACGGCCAGCACATCAAGTGGAAGGGCGATCAGCGATCCGCCTCCGATCTCTATCTGACCATCCTGCAGCAACTGGGTTGCCCCGTGAAGGCGTTCAAGGAAAGCCAAGGGCCGCTCTCGGAGTTGCTGGTTTAATACGCCTTGCACGTTCGTGGGAGCCGCCCAGTACGAGGGCCCCTTCAAAGGGACAGCAGAACATGACGAAATTTTCTTTATCGCTGGTAGGCCGGGCTTGGCAATTAGGTAATAGAACTCTGCGCTTACGTTTCGTATTGTGTTGGACCTGGACGTTTGCGTTCTGGGGCTTTACGTCGCTGGCCTGCGCGGACGAGGGCATCGATTTCTTCGAAGCGAAGATTCGTCCCGTGCTTGTCGAGACTTGCTACGGTTGCCATTCGGCCGACGCGCAGCAGCAGGGAAAACTCAAAGGCAATTTGGTTCTTGATACGCGGGCCGGAACTCGCAAAGGCGGCGACACGGGACCGGCGATCGTTCCGGGCAAAGTCAAGGACAGTTTGCTGTTGGCGGCCCTGCGGCACGAGTCGTTTGAAATGCCGCCCCAGGGCAAACTTCCCGAGTCGGTGATCGCCGACTTCGTCAAATGGGTCGAGATGGGGGCGCCCGATCCGCGAGAAGGAGAGATTGCCTCTACCACTCCAGAGATTGACATCGAAGCCGGGCGGCAATTCTGGTCGCTACGGCCTTTGTCGCGGCCGGCGATTCCATCGCTTTCTAGCGATTGGCCGGAAACGGAGGTCGACCAATTCGTCGCACGCAAGCTTGCCGACAACAACATCTCGGTGGTCGAGGATGCGAACGCGGTCACGCTGGTTCGCCGCTTGTACCTCGACCTGGTTGGGCTGCCGCCGTCGCCGGAGGAGATCGTGTCGTTCGAACAAGCAGCCCTCCGTAATCCACATTCGGCAATCGAGAATCTGGTCGATCAATTGCTCGACTCCCCACAGTTTGGCGAGCGCTGGGGACGCCATTGGCTCGACGTGGCGCGTTTTGCGGAATCGAACGGAGCGACGAAGAACACCGTGTGGCCCGATGCCTGGCGTTACCGGGACTATGTCATCGATTCGTTCAACGCAGACAAGCCGTTCGATCAATTCTTGAAAGAGCAGATCGCGGGCGACTTGTTGCCTTTTGAATCCGACGAGCAGCGGTGGGAGCAGATCGTCGCCGCCGGTTTTCTGGCGCTGGGCTCGAAGGCGAACGACGCCACACGGATGGAGATCATCGGCGAGCAACTCGACGTGCTGGGTCGCTCCATGTTGGGTCTGTCGATCGGCTGCGCCCGTTGTCACGATCATAAGTTCGATCCGATTCCGACTCGCGACTTCTACGCCTTGGCGGGCATCCTGCAAAACACGGCTATTCTCGACGGGAAGCCGTTTGCTTCCTTGGAAGCGCGGCCCGATAAGAGCCGGTTGCAACAGGTCAAGACATTTGAAAGATCGGTGGCGTCCGCCGCCCGGGCGGTCGTGCAGGCCAACGATCGGCTGGAGGAACTTGCCCAACAACAGAACCTGCGTCGGCGTCCTGGCGATTCGTGGAAAGACCTCCTGTCACGCTTTCCCAGTGGCGGTCAACGCGACAAAGCGCATGAGACGCTGCAGCAATTGGAAAAAGCCGAAGAGGATCTGGAGCAGCTTCGCCAAGCCGGACCGCCCGAGATGCAGTTCGGCGTCTCCGTGACCGATCGAGCGGCAAAAGGGACGAAATGGCTGAACGCTCAAATCCATATCCGCGGCAGCGACAGCAACCTCGGCGACGAAGCGCCTCGCGGCGTTTTGCAGGTACTCCTTCCTACCAGCGCCGATCAACCCGAGATTGCCGACAAAGAAAGCGGTCGTATACAATTGGCCGAAGTAGTCAGCCAGCACCCGCTCGCCGCGCGCGTAATGGTCAACCGCATCTGGCATCACTTGTTTGGTCAGGGACTGGTGCGGACGGTCGACAATTTTGGAACGCTCGGCGAGCGGCCAACGCATCCAGAATTGTTGGAGTGGCTCGCAGGACAAATGGTGGAGGATGGTTGGTCGATCAAGCAGTCGATTCGGCGAATTGTTCTCAGCCGCACCTATCGACTCAGCGCCGACTCTCGTGCGAGTCAGCAGGCTGTCGATCCCGAAAACCAATGGCTGTGGCGGCACAGTCCGCGTCGGCTTGACGCCGAGGCGCTGCGCGACGCGATCCTTTCGGCCAGCGGCGCGCTCGATCGCCAGCGGCCGGATCGTTTCGACAACGCCGTCGCCGTTTCCCAAATGACGAACCCGTCGGTCGCCGACGCCGCGTTCGTGCGCGCCGTGTACCTGCCCGTCGCGCGCGGCTATGCGGTCGATCTTTTCGAGGCATTCAACTTTCCCCCTTCCGATCTTGTGGTGGGGCGACGGGAGACGCCGTCCGTTCCCACGCAAGCTCTGTTCATGATGAACAGCCGTCTGGTCGCCGACCAGGCGCAGATCATGGCTCGTCGGCTGCTGCGTGAGGCGAAAACCGACGATGCTCGGGTGGAAAATGCCTATCTGCTCGCGCTGGGACGTCGATCGAGCCCCACCGAAACCCACGCAGCGGTCGAGTTTATGAAGCAATTTCAACTGCCGATTGCGATCGAAGGAACCCAGGAATCGGCTCCCGATCGGCAGGACGCCTGGGCTGCCTTTTGCCAGTCCTTATTCGCGTCGTCCGAGTTCCGGTTCCTGCGCTAGAGAACTAGAGAACAAACTCCCCACGCTCGCCACCCTGGAGTCATCCGATGCAACAACACCTATCGCGCCGCCAGGCTCTGCAGGGGAGTGCGGCCGGATTCGGCTATCTCGCGTTTAGCGCCTTGCAGCAACAAACGCAGGCGGCGAATGGGACGAAGCCCGCGCCGCATTTTGCGCCGAAGGTCAAACGTGTGATCTTTATGTTCATGGAAGGAGGGCCATCGCACGTTGACTCGTTCGACTATAAACCGGCCTTGGCCAGGTACACGGGGAAGAAGCCGCCGTACGATCAACCGAAAGCAGGCGGCACGGGCCATAACGATTCGGTGATGCAAGAGTCGCCGTTTGCATTCTCCCAGCATGGAGAGAGCGGTCTGTGGATTAGCGAGATCTTTCCGGAACTCGCCAAGCACGCAGACGACCTCTGTCTGATCAACAGCATGCACCATGAGACGGGGATCCATACGCCGGGGTGCGTCATTATGCACACCGGCGATTCTCGCTTCACGCGTCCTTCGATGGGTTCGTGGATCACCTATGGGCTGGGGGCCGAAACGCAAGAATTACCTGGCTACATGGTCGTGAACCCGCGCGATCGCAATATTCCGGCGGGCTGCTATTCCAACGCCTTCCTGCCGGCCAGGCATCACTCGACGATTATGCAAAACGTCGGACTCGATCCGGACCTGTCGAAGGCGATTCGCAATGTGACCAATCAACACATGACCGATCACCGGCAGCGACAACAGCTGGATTTCATCCAACAGATGAACGGGCTTTATCGGCAAAAACAAGACGACTCGCAGGTCGACGCGGTGATCGAATCGTATGAACAGGCGTATCGGATGCAGTCGGCCGTCCCGCGACTGTTCGATTTCAAGGATGAAAGCCAAAGCACGTTGGATCTTTATGGCATCGGCAAAAAAGCTCCGCCGTTCGCCGTGCAATGCCTGCTCGCCCGCCGCATGGCGGAGGCCGGCGTGCGGTTTATTGAGATCAGTCAAGGCGGCTGGGACAGCCATAACGATCTCCAACGCAACCTCGCCGGCGCCGCGCGCAACGTGGACGCCCCGATCGCTGCGCTGATCACCGATCTCAAACAGCGCGGCATGTGGCAGGACACGCTGTTGGTGTGGGGCGGCGAATTCGGCCGCACGCCGGCGATCGAAGATATGAAAGACAAGAGCTTCGGCCGCGACCACAACGGCGCCGGCTTCACGTACTGGATCGCCGGCGGCGGAGTCCAAGGCGGCATCCGTTATGGCGCGACCGACGAACTGGGTTGGTTCGCCGCGGAGAACAAGGTCCACGCCCGCGACCTGCACGCCACGATCCTGCACTTGCTGGGGCTGGACCACCGAAAACTCTCGTTCCGCTACGGCGGCCGCGACTACACGCCCACCGATGTGGACGGCGAAGTTGTGAAGGGAATTCTTGCGTAGCGGCGCCACGATTCGAAAGTTTATTACGCGTCTGTAATTCCGAAGGAAATTCAGCCATGTTCACGATCGAGTCTGCTCACTCGGATCGCTTTTGCGAAGGCGTTTCGCGACGAAGCTTCCTTAGCATCGGCCCGTAGAGACTGGCGGTTACGACATTCGACGAGAACCAAAAATCAAGTGACCAGCATGCGAACAAACGACTCAACAGCCCGATCCACGCTTTACGCGTGGTACATTTTCTTTTGGAGGATATTGGCGATTGGTCAGGTTCTGTTCGGAGCTTACGCCGCTCCAGCGTTGGCCGGTCATTCGCGTTTTCCCTACTTCGACGGCGGGCGGTCGGTCGACGGACGATTTGTCGTGACGGCGGAACTGGTCGCAGAACGGGGACAGGGTAAAGCAGCGGGCGAGTCCTGGTGGAGGTTTACCTGGCAGGACACGCAGACAACCCAAACCCATACGGGTCGGCTGGAGGGGTTGCGTGATGGTAAGAGTGGTGTGTTCTCCCCGGTGCATGCCCACACGTTCGTCGCGCCGGACGGCGCGACGTTCGCCGTCTGGAACCCGAACGTGTTGGCGCCAAGACCCAACAACGTTAAAGCGCCCGACGTGACCCAACCCGAATCGCGGGACTTCGCCGGTTTTTCCCATCGGCTGACCATCTACCGCCGCACGGGCGAGATCGTCAAGCGGCTCGACTTGCGGGACTTCCTCAACGACGACGATTGGAACTGGCTCTTCTGCTACCAATCGCAGGTTTATTGGCAAGCAAATTTTCCCGACCTGACCCGCGACAATGCTCCGCGGGTCGGTTACGCGTTGTATCAAATCAGCCCTGATTACACGGTGTTGGAAACGCTCGTGGGCGCGACCGACGAAGCGGCTCGCAAAGCCAAGGAGCGCGGCGCCACGCCGCCGACGCCGCGGCTGGTGCGAGTTGATCTGATTACAGGCAAATTTCTGCCCGCCGACGCTTTGTTGCCGCCGAACAAGACGCCGGTGCGACCGTTTGTCGGCATGCTTGGCCGACGGGGCAGCGGCGAGAACGGCCAAGCGAATTACGCTCCGAGCCTCGATCCCGTGCGAGTCGAAGGCGCTTTCCGAATCGTCGAAGACGGGAGCGGCACACCATGACGGGACTCCTTGCAAACAAACGCCTTTTGACGCTGAGATGGCTTCTTGGATTGGCTCTGTCGCTCGGGTGTTGCGTGCAGGCCGCTTTGGCGGAAGACGGGCCAGTCCTCGCCGACGCGGAGGCGCTGGTGCATCTGCGCCAATTCTGCATCCGCTGCCATGGCCCGTCCAAGACCGCAGGGAAGATGCGTCTGGACCAGCCGTTCGACAAGATTGATGAAGAGTCGTGGCAAAAGATCGTGCAGGTGCTGCACCACGTGGATATGCCGCCGAAGGAGGAGCGTCAGCCCAGCAAAGTTCTTCGTCAGCAGTTGGAAGCTTGGGCGCAGGGTCGCCTCAACGCGCACATTCTCAAACGGGCCGGTGATCCTGGCGCCGTGGCTTGGCGGCGTCTGACGGCGATCGAGTTAGATAACATGATCCGCGATCTGGCCGGGCAACCCGTAGCTGGGGACCCACTCTCGAGTGCTCTGAATGATAAGAATGGAGAGTCAAACTACCTCAGAGCCAGCAGGCATTTTCCGGCTGAGAACTTCGGCGGGGAAGGGTTTTCCAACCTCGGCAACGTGCAGAACGCACTCAGCGGCCCGGTGCTGGACAAGTATCTGGCGATGGCCGACGAGGTCGCTCGGCACGCCCGATTCGATCAACAGGGGAAGCTGGTCTTCGATCCGCCGGGAGCGATCCAGGCGCCCGAAGTGCGCCGCGATCAGGCGCTGTCGGACCTCAAACTATTAGCCCGTGAGGTTTGCGGCGAATTGTATTTCGGACCTGGGAAGCTCATCGGCGGCGAAGGCGATGAACGGAGCCTGGACGGGGCGTTCAAGAAGGCGGCCGAGTCCTGGGCCGGCCCCGCGCCGTATCTGGAGTGTCTCTGGCTGGCGCAAGCGGCCCCAGATCCCGAGAACGCCCTGACGAAGATCGCCAGCATGCGAAACGTCAACGTCAGCTACTTGCGGCGTCTTTCGCAATTGTGTGAAAGCTGTCCCGAGGGCAGCCTGGAAGAGGCCCTCTGGATCACACCTTTGCGACGATTGCCGAAGCCAACAGCAATCGACCAGCCGGTTCCCGACGAGGTGTGCCGCGCCTGTGCGGGAATCGCGAATTCGGTTTGGAGCTGTGTTCAGCAGGCGACCGCGAATGGACTGACGCGAACTCCCTCCGGCCCGTATCGCAACGTGGGTTCCGGCCGCATTCCCATCCGCTTGACCAGAAAGATTCCGCAGCGCCGTGACAACAAGAACGTTAATGTCATGGTCGCGCCCGACAGGCTGACAATCGTCGTAGATTTCCTTGACGCCGATTCCGCCCCCACGCTGTACCTGGGCTTGCCGACGTTGCAGCTTAAGGAGCCGGATCGCGACGTCTTCGAGAACGTGAACGGAAAGCAAGTGAAGAAAGGACGCGAGCGCGGCGAGACCCGCGAGATGAAGCTCAGCCGAGATTCGCTGCTCCGCATGCCCGCCGGCGCGCGTTGGGAGGAACATTCCTTCGCCAAAGACCACGCCGAGCCGGCCCTGGTGCTGACGAAACCTTGCACCATGGAATTCGACATCCGCACGGCGGCGACACAATTGAATCCGGACGGCGGCAATCTGGATGCGTTTGCGTTCGCCGATCGCAGCGAAGAGGGCGGACCGGCGCAGATTCGTCATTCGGGCAACGGGACGGTCGACGTCGCCGCTCTGCTCTGGCCCACCGCCGATGGCGCCATCGCGCGCTGGCTGATCGGAAATCAACAGCAAGAGGAAGCGTTCGTCACGCAGTGGAATGCGATGTTCCAGCGCTGGTTCCCGCCGCATCCCGTCACCATCGCGCCTTTCGACGGCAGCCGCAACACGTATGGATTGCCCGACGAGGTGCAATTCTATCGCGACGACGCGCGGCTCCAATCGCAATTGCTGGACGCCGCGGGCCGACAACGCATGAACGACCTGTGGGCGAATCTGTATCTGCTCAGCAACGAACCTCGCCAGCGCTTGGCGATTTTCATGGGCAAGTATCAGATCAGCGGTTTGGAGCACGACGCTCAAGTCAAAAAGTTAGCAGAGCTGCAGGCGAACCCCAGCAAAGACGAGCAACAATCGCAACAGCGCATGAACCATCCTTACGGAGAGATTCCTGTCGAACTGCCCGCTCGCCTGACGTTTTATAAGCAGCAGATGGAGAGACATCGCGTTCTGTGGCAGGAGCGTACGCTGGCGGCGGTGAACGAATTTGCATCGCAGGCGTGGCGTCGACCACTAACCGAATCGGAACAGTCTCGCTTGGCGCGGCAGTACGATTCGATGCAGCAGGTAGGCGACATCGACGCCGAAGGCATGCTGCGAATGATGCTGATGCGAGTGCTGGTGTCGCCTCATTTTCTCTTCCGTTGCGAGCGTGTTGCGTCCGCAGGAAACGAGGCGCCGCTTGACGCCTGGGAGCTGGCGACGCGGTTAAGCCTGATGATCTGGGCATCGCTGCCAGATGAAGAACTTCGGCGCTGCGCCGGTGACGGCAGTCTGCTCCGCGACGATGTGCTTCGCCAGCAAACGCGGCGCATGCTGGCCGATCCCAAAGCCCGGGGCATGGCGGAGCACTTCTTTGGTCAATGGCTCGGCTTCGCGGGCTTCGATCGAAACACGTCGGGCCCCGACGTCGAGGCGTTTCCCGAATTTACGTCTTCCGTGCGACGCTCGCTCTATGGCGAGTCGGTCGCTTTCTTCGAGGATCTGATTCGAAATGACCGGGACGCGCGCCTAATCGTCGGTGCGGATTACAGCTTTATCGATGAGACATTGCAGCGGTACTACGGTTTGGATTCGAGAACCAGTGGCCCCAGTTTTGCGCGCACCCAGATGTCCAATGCGGGGCGCGGAGGTGTTCTGGGTTTGGGCGCCATCCTGGTCCGTAACAGCCGCACGCGACGGACGAGTCCGGTTAACCGCGGCGTGTGGGTGGTGGAGAACCTGTTGGGCCGCCATCTGCCATCGCCGCCCGCCGACGTACCGCCGATTCCTGACAAAGTCGAAGACGGTTTGTCATTGCGCGAACAGATGGTGCAGCACCGTGATCAGCCAGCCTGCGCAGCGTGCCACGCACGGATCGATCCGTTTGGTTTCGCATTTGAATCCTTCGACGCCGCGGGACGCCTGCGGCCGCAAGAGTTCCTCGACAAGATCGAGTACGAAACGACCCGCGACGGCGTCTTGCTGGACGGCGTTGAAGCACTGAGGAACTACCTCACGCAGCGGTCCGAGCAAGTGCATCGCAACCTGATCCGCCGTATGCTGGGTTATGCATTGAACCGGCCGGTATCCGTCAGCGATAAGCCGCTGATCGACCGCACGCTCGCTGTCCTGGCGCAGGAGGAGTATCGCTTGTCGAGTGTTGTTGAGAACATTGTCCTGAGCCGCCAGTTTCGTTTGCATCGGGCTGCAACTGAACGAGAATTTGCAGAGAGCGATCAGTAAACAAGAAAGGGAAACCATGAAGAAAGCGAACCATCGGAGCGAGCCTGCTCAAACGGGCATCTCTCGTCGCGACATGCTGCGAGGCGTCGGGGCCGCCGTCGCTTTGCCCTGGCTGGAATCTCTGGCCGCCGCTGAACAGGCCGACAAACAAGCCGGCCCGCCCCAGCGGTTCGCTTGTTTTTACATAGCCAATGGCGTGCAAGGCTGGGACGAGACGACGCAGCAAGCCGACGGTGCGATCCGTTTTGGCGACGGCTTGTCGCCGCTGGCCGATTTGGCGGCGGAGATCAACATCATCAAAGGCCTTCGGCACGAAAATTCGATCGGCGGCACGCACGGACACAAAGGTCCGGTCGTGCTCAGCGGTGCGAAGGTCAAGACCAGCACGACCGATGTCCGCGCGGGTGCCACGCTCGATCAAGTGCTGGCCGGAAAGATCGGCAACCACACGCTGCAGCCCAGCCTGGTTCTGGGGGTCGAGCCGCCTTGTCCGGGCGTCGATTCCAACCTTAGCAGCGTGTATTTGAACAATATCTCGTGGTCGTCGCCGACGCGACCCGCGCCGCGCGAAATTCATCCCGCGTTGGCCTTCGATAGTATGTTCGGCGCGGGTCCCAACCGCCTGCGAACCAAGAGCATTCTTGACGCCGTATTGGAAGACGCAAAGGATCTGGGACGCGAGATCAGCACGTCCGATAACCGCCGACTCGACGAGTACCTGTCGTCGGTGCGCGACGTCGAACGTCGAGTTGAACGACTCGGACAGTCGCGCGAGTATTTGACTTGGCAGCCAGCGCTCGACAAACCGGATCGGGAGCGGCCGGCGGATCACATTCCCGAGAAGCTGGCCGACCACATGCGGCTAATGCTCGAGATCATCGTTTTATCGTTTCGCATGGACCGCACGCGAATCGCCACGTTGATGTTCAACAACGAGCGATCGCAGCAGAATTTCGGTTTCCTCGACGGCGTAAATTCGTCGGCGTACCATGCGCTGTCGCACGGCTCGAAAGAAGTCCACGCTCGGGTGACCAACTTCCATAGTCAAATGGTCGCCGAGTTTTTGAGAAAACTGAAGTCGGCCGACGAAGGCGGCGAAAGCATCCTGCACAACAGCCAGGTGCTCTTCCTGTCCGGCATGCACGACGGCAGTCACTACGCCGGTCGTTTGCCGGTCCTCTTGGCCGGCCGGGCGGGCGGCAAGTTGAAAACGGGCCGGGTCCTGTCTTTCGACGACAAGTCCGATAAACGCCTTTGCCGATTGCTCCTGTCGGTCGCCGACAATATGGGCGCACCGTTGCCACAGTTCGGCGACGCCGATGAGCGATTCGACGAGTTCTGTTGATGTGCGAGGGCCTTCAAGATGACGCAGATATTGAAAACCAGAAACTTTGATGGGACTTTCGGTTCGTGGGGATTTGCACTCGTTGTTGTGGAGTTGGGCTTTCGCACTTTGTGTTTCTGCCTTGGTTTACTCGCGGGCGTAACCACGTTATACGCAGATTATCAGCAAGCGGTCCGTCCTCTGTTTCAATCACACTGCATCGTCTGTCATGGACCGGCGAAGCAAGAAAGCGACCTGCGGTTGGATAAGCTCACCGGCGATTTGTCGGCGCATCCTGACGAAGCGGACATCTGGTCCGCCATCCTGGAGCAACTCGAAACCGGCGCCATGCCTCCGGGGAAACGAACACGGCCTAAGCCGGAAGAGATCGCGCAGGCGACTGCCTGGATCCGGCGGAACGTGGGTCAAGCGGAAGTCGCGCTCGAACGCCGCATGCGTTTTCCCGAGAATGGCAATCGTGTTCCTCACGAGGTGCTGTTCGATCCCGAGACGGCGCGGCGCGCTCCAAAAATCGCCGCCAGCCCAGCCCGCTTCTGGCGGGTCACGCCGGAGACCTACGAAGCTCGTCAACTTGCCTGGCACAACGCATTCGGCGGTTCGCCGGACCCGCAGGTGGGCAGCAACGCCGCTCCGTTCGGTCTCTATGTGAAAAATGAACTCAAGAACTACTCGTCACTGTTCGTGCTCGAGTCGGCCGAGTCCGAAGGGCTGATCAACAATGCCTTGGCGATGATGAAACGGGTCGTCAGCGATACGAAACATCCCCGTTCGCTGATCGCGAAAATGATCCGCAGCGAAACCGAAGTGAATGACGAAAATCTGCAAGAAGTGCTTACCATCGCTTACGCCATCTGGCTGCGCCGCCCTCCGACCGCTGACGAGTTGACCGCCAAGACCAGCCACCTGCGAGCGATGATCAAGCGGCACGGGCTGCAGGGCGGCCTCATGTATGGCCTGGTGCCGATCATTGCCGACCCGGAAGCGGCATTCGCGATTGAACTGGGCCGGGTTGAACCCGGCAGCGAACCGGTGATGCTCACGCCGCTGGAGCTTGCCGACGCCCTGGAACGTGCGATCGTCGACCGACAGGACCGCCGACAGTCGTTCGGCCCGTTTCATAGGCTGGCGGTCGACGGCAAGCTCAGCAGCCGCGGCGAGGTCCGCGCTGCGCTGCAAAAAATCAAACTCAACACCAGCCAGACGACGCTGCGCTTCTTCGCCGAGTTCTTCATGTACCCGCATTCCGAAGGCGTTTTCAAGTGCCCGAAGGACATCCTGCATCAACAACGCGAGTTGCAGAATCCGTACTTCGAGGGCTGGCGGTCGGGCAAGGACGCGGCGATGCCCAACGTCACCGGCGGCGCTGACGAGCTGATTCGCGAGGTCCTGGAGGAAGACCGCCAAGTTTTGCGCGAGATCCTCGTGCGCCCGCTCGCCTATCCCGGCAAACCGTACAAGACCTGGCGGCGGCAACTGGAATACGGCGTCGCCAAAAGAGATGAGAGCTACGCGCGTGTGGAGAAAGAGTTGGCGGAGGTCCGAGCAGCGGGAGACGAAAAGAAGATCGAGCAACTTGAAAAGGAGCTCAAGCGTCTGCACAACCACGAATATCAGGCCCTGCAGGATCGCCTGAAGTGGCTCGAAAAGCCTGACCTGCCCGATCGCATTGGGATCCTGAACCAGCGCGCCTGGCTGGTGGCCAATTCGACCAACGTCACCAACCATCCGATCCACCGCGGGAAGTGGATTCGGGAGCGGTTGCTCGCCCAGAGAATTCCCGAAGTGCCGGCGGGCGTCGATGCCGTGTTGCCCGACGACCCCGATCGCACGCTGCGACAGCGGATGGAGAAGACGCGCCAGGCCGAATGCTGGCAGTGCCATCAGTTGATGGATCCGCTGGGACTGCCCTTTGAACGCTACGACCATTTCGGCAGTTGGCGGAAGACCGAGCTGGAAAAACCAGTCGACGTCACAGGCGAAATCGTCAACAGCGGCGACCCGGCCATTGACGGTCCGGTTGCGGGGCCTGATGAATTGGTGCGGCGACTGGCTGCTTCCCCGCGCGTCGAACAAAGCTTTGTCCGTCACGCCTTCCGCTTCTGGATGGGACGCAACGAAACGCTGGACGACGCACGCACGATCCAACACGCGCACCAGGCTTACCAGGAAAGCGACGGCAGCATGTCGGCGCTGGTGGAATCCTTGTTGCTATCCGACGCCTTCCTGTATCGCCAAGGCGCACTCCCTGAGGAGGTTTCTTCCCATGAACCTTGATCGACAGAAACTTGATCGACGAAGTCTGCTCCAACAGATTGCATGGGGCGCGAGTGCAGCTTTTCTATCACCGGTCATCACGCGGCAACTACATGCGGCTGAGAAGACGCAGGCCGTAACCGGCGGACCCAAGCGTTTCATTTTCTTTAACATGGGCAACGGGATGCACCCCAAGCACCTGCGCCCGGATGGACTGGATGAGGCCCGCAAGGCTGCCGTACGCACAGAATCTCTCGTCGATGTCGACCTTGCGACCGTCAAACTGCCGTTGTGGTCGGAGCCGCTGGCCGACTACCAGAATCAAATGTCGATCGTTCAGGGGCTGTACGGCTATCACATCTGGCCCGAACACGGTGCGAAGTATGGTTTCCTCGCCGGCGCCAAGAAGGCGGTGGTCCCCAAATATCAGACGATCGACTGCGCGCTGAGTGAACTTTTCCCACAAACCCCGCTCGACATGCTCGGCTTTAGCATGAGCCAGCTTGACAAGATGTCCTCCTCGCCGGTGACTAGCGCCGCCTCGGCGCGGGGCGACGGCAGTCCCTTCCCGCTCTTCGCCCATCCCAAAATGGCCTACGACAGCCTGTTCGGCGCCGCGGCCGGTGGGGAAAGCGGCGACGCCTTTCAGGCTCAACTCGCCTGGTATGACCAACTGATCGAGCGCAGCGAAATGATCCGGCGGCGGTTCAGCGGCGCCGAACGCCAGCGATTCGACATCTACTGCCAGGGGCTCCAACGGAGCCGTCAGCAACGCACCGACCTGATGGCTATGAAGGCTCAACTCGCCCGCCACGCGCCGAAACTGAGCGAGGCATACGAGCATCCCGAATACGACCGGCAATGGTGGGAGTGCAATGTCGAACTCGGCATTGCCGCGTTGAAAGCCGGCATCACCAATGTTGTCACCTTCGACGGCGGCGGAGGAGGCCCCGACAGCCTGCCTTTGTCCGGCTTCGATTTCAATATGGAGCGCGTGAAGAACTCGCACAATTTGGGCCATCTCGGGCTGGGAACCGGAACCGACGCGCCCGAATGGGTGACGATGCGGCATTTCAGTTTCGATCTGGTGCTGAGAATCATCAAGGCTCTTGAGAATGAGCCGGAACCGGGCGGTGAAGGGAGTATGTTTGACAACAGCCTGATCGTTTACTCGTCCGATTGCGGCGAGGACCAGCATGCGGTCGGCTTCGAATGGCCGTTCCTGCTGATCGGCAACCTCGGCGGCCGTATGCGAACGGGTCGCTATTTGCAGTTCCCGCTCTGGGGAAATCCAAAGTCAAACAGCGACTTCCATCGACCGCGCCCCGAGCGCGACGGCCGCGCAGTCAATGCGCTGTGGGCGACCCTGCTGCATGCCGCCGGCAAACCGGTCGATCACTTCAACCTGGTGGACGCATACGCCGGCCTTGATCGTCACGGACCGATGGAAGAGTTGTTGGCGTAAGGCGAGGCATTCGCTGATCGCTGTGAGGAGCCATGATGAGTACTCGGCATAGGAAACCAAATCACTGCCCCAGCCGCAGTGCGCTTGTTTTGAGTTTTGCAATGGTGTGCTGGGGGTCGCCTCTTTACGCGGATTACCCGCAAACCGTTCGACCCTTACTGCAGAAGTACTGCTTCGACTGCCATGGCCCGAAGAAGCAGGAAGGCGAGATGCGGCTGGATGGACTCGATCCGGTCATCGGTTCGTTCAACCAACAGGAACGGTGGGTCGATGTCGGCGACAAGCTCAAGCAGGGCGATATGCCGCCGGCCAAGGCGCCGCAGCCGACGGTTGAGGAGTTGGCGACACTCATCACTTGGGTTTCAGAGAACGTCCGCCAGTCGGCGTCTCGATTGGCGCCGCCTGAGCGCTTTCAGGTTCGCCGCCTGACGCGGGAGCAGTACAACGCCACGTTACAGGATCTGCTGGGGCTGCCGCTGAATTTCGTCAAGGAACTGCCCGCGGAAGCGCTCTCCGATGAGGGGTTCAGCAACGACGCCGAGTTGCTCGAAATCTCGCCGCTCTATATCGAGTACTTTCTGAAAAACGCCGAACAGGCAATCGATAAGGCCGTGGTCTCGGAGGCGCAACCGTCAGGCGGCTACAACTTCCAACTGTTGTTCGCCCCGCTGGCCAAGGCGATTGAAAGAGGGGAGTTGTCCTCTGCCTGGACGCTCTACCCCGACTACCAGACCCGGGTCGGCAAGCCGCCGAAGGGAGAAGTGTGGCCGCCGGTCTCGGCAACGTACACGGGGTTTCCCTGGAAGCCGAATCCCAAGGTCAAGTCGCCGCAAGAACTGATCGAGTTTTCGGACGGCATGCTTGTCGCGCCGAGGGCCAAGCTCCATTACGGCCAAATCAAGAGCACGTGGGGACGCCTCAGCCTGGCCGGAGAGAAGTACCGCAACGCGTTTCCGACCGCAGGCTGGCTCCGCGTGCGAATCACTGCCAGCAGCGAAATCCCCGAAGGCGCCGAACCGCCCAGCGTGCAAGTCATGCTCAATTACGACGTCTTGCACGGTAAGACGCTGAACGACCTGGGAACGCAGAAAATCACTGCGCCGCAGGATCGACCGGAAACGTACGACTTTCTGGTTCGCCTGGAAAACCTCAACCTGCCCTCGCAAAACAATGAAAAGGGCCCGCCGTACTTTGAAATCTGGAATCCGCGTTGGACATCCGCGCTGGATGATAGCGGCGTCAAAAATCGGGGTAAGGGAAAGCTTACGCCCGATACGGGACCGCAGTCGGTTGCTTTTATCCAAAGCGTCGAGGTCAACTGGCCCTACTTCGAGCAGTGGCCGCCAAATCATAACACGCAGATCCTGGGAGCCGCCAACAACGAGGAACGGTCTACCGCCAAGGCGGTGCTTGAACGATTCATGCGGCGCGCTTTCCGTGGACCGGTTGATTCGCGACAGGTCGAAGAGATGCTGACGCTCTTTGACCGCGATCGGGCCGAAGGCCGATCCTTCCTTGATTCGATCCGCACATCGCTTGCAACAATACTCTGTTCGCCCCATTTTCTCTACATCGATCAATCGACTTCCGAGGAGATGCTCAGCCAGTACGCGATCGCCTCGCGATTGTCGTACTTTCTGTGGAATTCGATGCCCGACGAACAGCTCTTCGCGCTTGCCAGGCAGGCTAAGTTGCAGGAGCCAGATGTCCTCGAAGCCCAGACGCGGCGGATGCTTGCCGATCCGCGCTCACGGCGGTTCGTCGAGCAATTCGCGTCCGAATGGCTCGATATGCCAGGGCTGGAGAATGTCGCCGTTAACCGGGAAATCTTTCGTGAATTTGAGCTTGGCACAGAGGATCGACTGAAACAGGAAACGCTCAGCTTCTTCACGGAAATTCTCGATAACGACCTGAGCGTACTCAACTTCATCGATTCCGACTTTCTGATGATGAACAACCGACTGGCGTTGCACTACGGCGTCCCCGGCGTCTACGACAACGTCTTCCATCGCGTTCCGGCCATCGAAGGACGCGGCGGCGTGCTCACGCATGGCAGCGTTCTGATCGCAACCGGCACGGGCGAGCAGTCGCACCCCTTCAGGCGAGGCGTGTGGGTGTTGGAACGCCTGCTCGGAACGCCGCCTCCTCCGCCGCCGCCCGTCGTGCCCGAATTGGCCGGCGCCGATCCGGAATTCAGCACCAGGCCGCTCAAGGAACAATTGGAGATCCATCGCCGACAAGCATCTTGCGCAGCTTGCCACGCAAAGCTCGATCCTTGGGGACTGGCATTAGAGAACTACGACGCCATCGGCCTCTGGCGCACCCAATACAAACAGGGCAACAAGGCTCAGGTTGTATCCGTCGCGATGTTGCCAGACGGAACGGGGATCGAAAGTGTTGCAGGATTAAAGCGAGTGATCTTGGAAGAGAAGCGAGAACTGTTCTTGAAGAATTTTGCTCGCAAAATGCTCACGTACGCCTTGGCGCGGAGCCTCGATGCAACGGACGAAACCGTGGTGGAAGAACTCGCAGGTTCGCTCGAAACTAACGGCGGTCGCATGCGGCAATTGGTGATAGACCTGGTTAAGCACCAAGCTTTCCAACGACTCTAATGGAAATGAAAGCGATGAAAAAATCCTGGCAACTTGATCGGCGAACGATTCTCCGCGGCGCGGGCGTTGCGATGGCGCTGCCGCTGTTGGAAGCCATGTCCTTCGGCGCCGTGGATCCGGCGAAGAGCCGGCCTCGTCGCATGGTTTGCGCATTCTTTCCAAACGGCGTAAGCCTCCCGCCGGATCCCGAAAAAAGAGATCTCTACTGGTTCCCCGAAGGCGAGGGCCGGCAATATCAGCTCACCAAGCCGCTAGAGCCGCTTTCGCCGTTTCGCGAAGACGTAACCATCGTGGAAGGTTTAGAGCACTTTAACTCGCGCGGTCTGCATGGTCACAACGCCCCCGACATCTGGCTAACCGGCGCCGACATTCGCCGCAGTTACAAAAATTCGATTTCTGTCGATCAGGTCGCTGCCAACGCGCTGGGACCGGAGACACGATTGCCGTCGCTCGTGCTGTCGCCCGAAGGCGGCGTAGGCAATCGCGCCAACGCCAACACCATGTCGTTCAACAAACGCGGCTTGCCCATTCCGTCGGAGAACGATCCACGGCGGATTTTTGAGCGCATGTTTACCGAAGAGTCTGCGTCGTCCGTCGACACTCAGCGCCAGCATTACCAACGCCAGCGAAGCATGCTCGATCGCGTGCTGGAAGACGCTCGCAGTCTGCAACACAAACTGGGTTCGGCGGACAAGGAGAAGCTTGCCCAATATCTCGATTCGGTTCGTGAAATTGAACAACGCATCGAACGGACCGAGGGCTGGCTGAATCGTCCTAAACCGCAGGTCTCGACGGACATGATCCGACTCGATCTTGACGTCGCCGAACCGGCGGAGTTCATGCGCACCTATTACAGTCTCATCTTGCTCGCCTTGCAGACCGACACCACCCGCGTCGCCACTTACCAGATCGCGCGCGAGCGAGGTCACAACAATACCGGCGACCAGCTTTCCCTGGCGCTAGGAATCGGCGGCTGGCACAATGTCTCTCACAGCGCCGAGCAAGAAAACGGCTGGGAAAACTGGGCCAAACTCGACCGCTTCACCGCCGAGCAGTTCGCCTGGTTCCTTGGTCGTCTCAAGTCCATCGCGGAAGGGGACGGCAACCTGCTCGACCACACCGTCATCCTCTACGGCTGCACCAGCAGTAAAACGCACACAGCGCTGAATTACCCGACCGTCCTTGCCGGCGGTGACAAGCTCGGCCTCAAGCACGGCCAATTTCTCAAGTACGGCAAAGAGACGCCATTCTCCAACGTGCTTTATACAATGCTCCGTCGCATGAACTTGCCCAAGCCGCCCGAAAGCTTTGCCGACAGCACGGGCGAACTGGCAGAAGTCGTGGCCTAGACGCAGCAAACTTTTCACTTAACCAGGAGACCAGCGATGTTGACCCTGACCGATTCCCGATTTGCCCGGAGTCCGTCCGTTTTCGGCCGCCGCGATTTTCTTCGCGTCGGCAGTCTGTGCGGGTTGACGCTGCCTGGGTTATTGGCGGCCAAAGCTCAGGCAGCACCGCTGAAGAATGCGTACCGGAACAAATCGGTTGTGTTCCTCTTCCTGCAAGGCGGACCGCCGCAGATCGAGACGTTCGACCCCAAACTCGGCGTGACGGATGACATCCGCAGTTGCACCGGAGAGATTCCGACGAACGTGCCGGGAGTCTGGTTTGGCGGCACCTTTCCGAAATTGGCTCAGCGGGCCGACCGCCTTGCCGTGGTCCGTTCGTTTGCCAGCGGCCAGGGGGGTCATAATCAAATCCCGATCCTGACGGGCAATCATCCGTCGGGCGCAGCGATGGGCGCCATGTGCGCCCGCGGTACGGGAGCCTTCAACATGGAAACCGGGGTGCCGATGCACACGGTCATTATACCCGAGGCCGTGCAGCCCGATCTCAAGCTCGGTCAGCCGACGGGAACCTTCGGACTTCCGGGGATCGAGAGCCGTGTCGCCGGCGCCGGCAACCTCGGCAATGTCTACAAGGGGTTTGTGCGAAACGGCAGTCCGGAGCAGTTGGGAAACTTCTCGCTGAAGTTACCGGCCGACCGCTTTGCCGATCGATTCCAGCTTCTGGGACAACTTGACGAACTACGACGCCGGCTCGATCAAACCGGCGAACTCGACGGAGTGAGCGAAATCGAACGGCAAGCGCACGACCTGTTGCTTCGCGGCGTCGGCGACGCCTTCGACCTCTCCCAGGAAGATCCAAAAACCATCGCCCGTTACGACACCAGTCACCTCTTCAACATGGCCGACTACCACGAAGGCGGCAAATATTTTCTGTACCAGGGGAAGAAGAAACTAGTCGATCAATTGCGTTGGACCAATCTGTTGGGCAAGGAGATGCTGCTAGCCCGGCGTCTTTGCGAGGCCGGATGCGGATTCGTTACGGTGGTCGATTCGAGCTGGGATTTCCATGGCGGCGGCGCAAATAATCCAGGAACGCCCGTGGGCATGAAGACCTTGGGAGCGCAAGTCGATCATGCCGTCGCGGCGTTCCTGGACGACCTCGACGCCCGTGGTTTGAGCGACGACATTTTGCTGGTCATCACGGGCGAGATGGGCCGCACCCCGAAAAAGTCAGGAGCCGACGGCGGCACGAATCACCATGGCTCTCTGACCCCGTTGCTGTTGGCGGGCGGGGGTTTGAAGATGGGGCAGGCGATCGGAAGCTCCGATCGCATCGGCGCCCGGCCAGCTTCAAAACCGTACGGCCCTGAGAATCTGTTGGCCACCGTGCTGCATACCCTGTTCGACGCAGCCGAGATCCGAATCAAACCCGACATCGTATCGACCGAGGTCGCCAACACGATCCTCAACGGACAGCCGATCGAAGAGCTTTTTTAACCCACCCCATTCACCGGAAGAGATTTGATGCGAAATTCCGCGTTCGCTGTTTGGTGGAAGAACTGGACCGTTGTGCTGTTGATGGTCTTTGTATCGGCGCTTCAGGCGGATGAAAATCTACCGGAGATGCGTCCGCCCAAGCCGATCGAGGGCGCCGTCAATCACTTGGATGTCGCCTATCTGCCCGATCGCCTGACCGGCTGTTGGGAAGATCGTTGGCTCAAAATGAACATCCATGTTCCGCCCGGCGAGGGGCCGTTTCCGTGCCTGGTATTCGTTCACGGCGGCGGCTATGGAGGGGGCGATAAGGACGGCGGACTATGGAATGCGGGGCCGGGTTCCGAGTTTTCCACGCGGGTGAAGGCGGTCGAAGCAGGCTATGTCGTCGTCAACATGAATTACATCCTCACTTACGGCGGCGCCTCGCAGCCGCAAGTGTTTTGGGATTTCCGTAGCGCGATCCGATTTTTGCGGGCCAACGCCGAGAAGTACCGCATCGACCCCGGCCGCATTGGCGCCTGGGGGTTTTCGGCGGGCGGGTGGTTGGCGTCGTCTGCTTCGTTTGCGGATGCTGATGATTTGTACCGTCTTCGCGCGACCGCACAACCGGGTTTTGATCAGCGGTTGCATCTGCTCGAACTGCCGTACGACGATCCTCGCGCGCCGTACGATGCTTTCAGTTCACGATTAACGTGCGTTGTTGCAGACCTTTGGAAATCGCCCGAATTGCTGCGTCCCCAGTCGCCGGCGTTGTTGACTCTTGTCGGCGCCGGAGCGAACCACCGAGACGCCGAGAAGTTGGGCGGAGGGCGGATGGACTTGCTGCAGTTCACTAATCCCAAGTATGCCGGCCAGTCGAGTCTGCACGTTCCAAAAGTTACCGAGCCCGTGAAGTCGCTCCATGGGAATGGTGAGTCGACTTACGAAGTCGAAGCATTGCGTTGGCTCGATCAAGAGCTCACGGGGGACAAGGTCCGAGCCATTCCCCCGGAGGCGCGTCCCCTGCTACGCCGGTTTGCCGAGCAGGTCGCCATTCGCCTGATCGCAGCTTCGCCCGACGCCGTTATCCATTACACCATCGACTGCAGCGAGCCAAATTCCTCCTCGCCCGTTTTCGAGCGGCCGTTCACGATTACGGATACGACGGTCGTCAAAGCGATCAGCGTTCGCCAAGGCGAACGCCCTTCGGCAGCGAGCATCGCGACCTTCGTAAAAGGCGAACCGCCGCCCGCCATCATGGGGCCAGAGACAATCGTGTTGCCATCGGCCCGAGTCGGTCGCCCCTATAGTCAAGCGTTTGTCGCCGTCGGCGCGTCGGTATGGAACCTCACAGGAATGATCGACCTCTCCCAGCAAGGGAATAAGCGTTTTGTCGACCCAGGAATTCGGCTCGACGCAACCACCGGCGTACTCTCCGGCGCGCCGCAGCGAGCGGGCGCTTTCACGTTCCAGATCCAAGCCGCTCAAGGCTTTTTCAAACAGGCGGACGCCCGCTGTTATCTGTTGAACGTCGAGCCTGCTGATAATGAGTGAATGCTCTCGCTAACGGTGTTCTTCTGTCCGAACATGACGCCGCATACGTTCTGAGGGCTGTTCAGCGGGCTGGCTAGCGGCTCATGAACCGCTGGATGAATGACACCCAACGTCGCTAATGGCTAAAAGAAAAGCCCCTCAGGGGCCGGCCCGCAGGCCGGCCCCGTTACATTTCGAGCAGTTGTCACGTTTTCGAATTACGGCTCGATGGCGCGGTGAGCAAGTCTTCTAAAACTTTACGGCGGAACAGGGAGGCCCCGGCATATTGTGTATTGCGGCGGCTGTAGGCGGCGGTGATCTTTCCAGTCGTTTCCCAACGGGAGAGAGTTTTGCGACTGATGCCGAGAAGCTCGCATGCTTCCTGGGCGAGGCAGTAGTTCTGGCGGAAGCGTTCGATTTCGGTGGGCGTGATTCGCCAGGTTCGACGATTGCGACCCGCGTGCAGCAGGCCAGCGGCAATCCATTTTTTGAGGACCGATTCTTTTATCGGGCGCCCGGGGATTAGCTCTTTGGCTAAGCGATGCAGGGACCAGCCGCGTTGATCGCTTTGCTGGGATTGCAAAGCGGAGCAAGTGCTTGCGGTGTCCGATCGGAGAACAAGTAGTCCTTGATAATTGTCAGCTCCTGAAACTCGACCGCCGCGGATTTTGCCGGAGCGGAACTGTTGAAGGAGACGAGTCAGACAGAGTCCGTTGGGTCCGTAGTTTCGGGTCGCATCTCGGATTGTCAGCCAGGCGGCGTCAGGCTGCGATAGGATCGGTAGGGATCGAAGCAGCTGCTCCCATGGCTCGATCGCATCGTTGGGAATCAGCCAGCCGGCCGAAGTGCGAACGGCTCGTGGCAGGAGTTCATCACGAATAAGCTCAAAGATTCGGCTACGGCCGATTCCCAGCCGCGATGCGGTCTGCTTGACCGTTACCGACGACTGAAGCTGACGTTGCAAAGCCGACACCGATTCGCGGGAGATAAGCCCGACGGAGCGCCCATTCTGGCCGGCGGAGCGCACTTCGCCTGCGAGCAGTCCGCGGTTGAGCAAGTCGGCGATTGATGCGTGGCGGAGGCCCAATTGTTTCGCGGCTTGGGTGCGAGTGAGCCAGGGGCGGTCGCGGACAACGCGTTGTTGCTTCGTGCTATGAAACAGGCAGACCTTGCTGTTCAAATGGCCCCGCGAGTAATGCTCGAGCAGATAGCCGCGGAGCACATCGGCAGGCGAGGGGAAGCCCAGTTCTTCTAGATGAGCCGCTTCGCGAAGCAAGCTGCCAAAGGCGCGATTGATTCCGGTATCGGTGGAGCGATGTTTGGCGACGGTTTGGAAGATGTCCAAGAACTGCTCGAACCGCTGCGGCCATTCCGAGAGGATCTCAGCGGCTGCGAACCAGACAAGAGAATCGTCGTCGATCTCTGACAGAATTTCGAGACGCACGCGTGCATCTGCCAACCAGGGCGGGGTCTTGGACACCGCGCTTGCAAGACGTTCCAGCCACCAGAATAGCGCCGGTGCAGAAAATTCCAAGGGTGTGCCCTGTTTACACAGCCATTGTCGCACTTGCTCCGCGATTGTTCGCGCTTTGCTGGACAGAATGTCAGCAGGATGGCTGGTCAACGAAAAACTACAGCGACAGCGCTCCACATCGATGCGGCCGCGAACCATCGTCTTGTGGCACTGGGGACAGCGGGTAATCAGGTGGCAGTCGTGATCCAAACAGATCGGCAGCGGACGAAAGCTCCATAACAATCGTTCGTAAGTAACTTCGCTCGCCAAACAGCGTGGACAAACGGAGGGCGCCGCGGAGCGGAAAAAACGGAGGATGGTCTTCGAGTCGAGAAGATTGGCTGGCGGCGATCCGCGAGGTGCGAACAGTAAATGATCGGCGTAAGGATGGACCGTCATCGCGCTCAACTTTTCGGGAGAGACGGCGAACAGATCGGCGAACCGATCCAGCAGGGGACCCGGCGCGAGATGGTCGAGATGCGTTGGCGCCTTGTCGCAGTCCGCCGCGAGCGAGCGGATGCGGCCGATCCGCTCGTAGCCCATGGCGACGGCGTGCCGGCGAACGAGACTGGCGAGCGATTCGCCGGGCAACGGCGGTTCCCGCGCAGGCAGTGCACGCAGTCGTTCCATTACCGGCCTCCCAGATAATCGCTTGCCGTAGCGGCGCGGGGGCGTTTTCCTGACGCTTTGGGAGAGAGGCCAACGCCAGCGGTACGAGCCTGATCGGCCGGCTGCACGCGGTCGAGCGCTCCGCGATCGAGTTGCCCGATGAACGGATTCGGCTGTTCGGCCAGCACCCGTTGCTGCGCCAGTTTGGCTTCGAAGACCCGAGCCAGATCCGGCAGTTCGATTCGTTCGCTACGGCGACCCAAGGCTTCGGCCACGCCGCCGCGCACCAGCGTCATCAAATAGTCCGGCACGCCGCGACAGGCCAGATAGAACCGGCCAGCCAGATCCGGGTCCGCGAGTTGTGACTCTTCTGCTAGCGGCAACGTCTGGTCGAGTCGTTTCAGCATGCCGCAGAATTCGCGGCGCCCGGCAGGGGTTCGCCAAGTGAAGCAGTGCAACCGTAAGCGTTCCTTGAAGCGGCGTTCGGTATGCTCGGCCCGCAGTACGTGTTCCGCCTCCGGCATGCCGCAGACGACGATCGGAATCGACGTATTGACGATCAGCACTTTGAGCCACTGGGCCGCTTTGGTCATGACCTTGGCCCGATCCATGTCGAACAGATGATGGAACTCATCGAACACGATGAGCTCGACGCGGCAGCGCTGCAAAAGCTTGACGGCGCGGTTCGTGAGGGTTTGGACCGTGCCGCTCGACCAGGCCGGATCACCCAGGGCGAGCAGCAGGTCGGCCGCGATTCCTTTCGGCCGAGCGTCCGGCTGTAGTGTCACGCGTAGCACGGGCTGGCAGGTGGCCGTTTCGGTTTCGGCGGCCGGATGCAGTTTGTGGTAGTGGCTGATGACGCTGGTCTTGCCGACGCCTGAGGCGCCGAGCAGCGCGCCGCAAGCCGGTTCGCTGGCGGTTCGCGCCGATTCGTGACAGCGGCGCAACAATTCCACCGCATCGCGAAAGCGGGGATGCAGCACAATGAGATTGTTCGCCCGTTGGATGCGTTCGGCGGCGGGCATGTCGCGCCACTCGCCGCGATCGGCGCTTGCGGCCGACTGTTTGGAAGTTTTGACGGCGGCCATCGGCGCCTCCTGGGGTGACAGGGAACAGAAAGGGTAGTTCAAGCGATATCCCAATCGTCGACGTCCAAGTCGGCGTCTTCGATATCTATCGGAGGCTCGGGAGCAGGCGACGTCACTGTGGAAGTCCCTTCCGGCGCAGGGGATTCTATTGCAGGCGGCGAACTCGACGAAGGTGGAGCAGTGGCGTCCACATCGATCCAGTCCTCTTCCGTGAGTTGCGGCGCTAGCGGTTGCGGGCCCAGAAATCTCGCCGCTCGCGACCGGCGTTTGCGAGATGGTTGATGCAGCGTCGCTTCGATCACTTCACGAATGGCGTTACGGCCAGCGGCCAGGGAAAGAAGATGATCAGGATCGTCAAACCGCTCGCGAATCGCTCGTTTGAGCACCCGCCATTGATATTCCGTGAGACCTTGCATGGCCGTGTCGACGGCGGGGGCGCACAGGTAACGTTGATTGATCGGGTTCAAGACCCAGGCTTCGCCCAGGTTCCACGGGTTGTAACGGACCTGCAGGCGGTCGACGTTCAGGTTTTGCGCCGCCAGCTCCGCCCGTAGCGCCATCAACTCGTCGCTCATATAGAACATGCCGCCCAGTTCGATGCCGCGGGCCGACAGGGTGCGTTCGGCTTGTTTCGACAAGAGCACCAGCAAGTCTTCCGGCGCGGCGGGCAAGCAGGGAGGGAACTCGGCAGCCGATTCTTGCCACATCTCGAACCGTGTCTTGCCGGAAGTCGGATGCTTGCTGGCAGCGTGGATATCGACCAGATGGATATGGATCGCTTCCAGCAACGCTTCGTACGGCATAAGCGGTCCGTCGTCCGGCTGGTAGTCGGCCCGTTTTTCCCAGCTGCGAAAGGTGCGGCCCGGCAACGAGGAACCGAGCTGATCGTTGAGCGCGTCGAAGAACGACTCGACCGTCCCTTTGAAATGCGGCGTGCGGGGCGGATTGAAATCGAGCTCAATCCCCAGCTGAAACGCCGCCTGCTGCAGGTCGCGACTGATGAGATCGGCGCCCCGGTCGCAGACCAGTTTTTCCGGGAGGCCAAAACAAGGCCAGGCGCCGCTAATACGCGGGTAGGTCTCGGCCAGGTACGACTTGGGCAGAATTGCATGCCGCAGCGCCTCCATGACGACGCCGTAGGAAGGCGGTTCAAAGCCCAGACAAAAGCCGACGACGAGCCGGCTATAGTAGTCGACCAGTACGGTCAGCCAGGGCTGGCCGATCGGTCCGGCCGCATTGCCGACCACGACTTTGAGCGGCGTATGGTCGATTTCGACTCGTTCGAGAATGCGGCGGGCGAGCTGTTGGCGCTGCGTCGGTTGATGGCGACGATCGGCGATCTTGCGGCCCCAGCGGGCTCGATCGACCTCCCACGGATCCAGCTGGGCGATGCGGCGCCCAATCGCCCGATTGAGCGTGGCTTCGCGAGGAATCGGCAGCGCGTATTCGGCCGGACGCCGGGCATTCTGCCGCGCCAGATCGTCCAGCACGCGCCGGGCCACCGCCGAGATGGGACGTCGGGCCGTCGTCAGATAGACGCTTTGGATCGCCTCTTCCACCAGCTGCCGCAGGGCCGGATACTGTTTCAAAATGCTCGTCTTGCGGGCCCGACCGCGCCCGCCCCGGCGCGCCACGCCGGAGACGAGCGCCATGCGGTCTTTGCCGGCCTCCAGCCAGGTCGTGAAGTATCGCCGCAGCGTCCGCATCGAACAGCGTGCGCCCTGTCGGCGTAGCGTTTCCGCCTGCGAGGAGTAATCCTCTTGATTAGGCGGCCGGTTCAACACAGTGAGCGGCTCGATCGCTCGCCAGCGCTGCCGGAGTTGACGCTGTTGCCGTGGCGTGAGATCGCGAACCGTGGCCGGTTTGCCGATCGCGTTCTCGGGTAGGGAGTCGCCCGACGCGAAGCGGAGCCGGCCTGCGGAATAAAGAGCGAGGATCTGCTGCTCGCTAAGCGTTTCCTCTTGATTGAACTTCAAGTCGCAGGCGATGAACTCGTGGGCGGCCGTTTGACGGACGACCCGGAAGGCGCGACCGTCCAGCAGCCACTCGACGCCCACACCGAGTCGAATGGATCCCATGGCAGCGTACCTCCAGGGTAGAGAAGAGTGGAATGGGCGAACGGAGCGGTAACTGGATTCCAGTCGAGCCGCCCGTTCGCCAATAGATGCAACGTCGTCTCCCGCTCGCACGAATGGTGTAGTAGTTCGCGTAGCGAGAGCGGACCGTCTGCAATCCGTTCAAGCAGAGCAGCGTATGCCTTTGGATCCGCTTGAGCTTGTCGATAGCGGCTAATCAGCCGCAAGTTGGAGAGCAGCGGGCAAGGCAGCAGATGGAGTTCGGTAACGACGTGAAAGGTCCAACCCTGCGCCGCGGCGTACGCTTGGGCTACCGCCAGTTTGCGTTGCACGTCCGGCCGGGCGAGCTTGCCGGATGGCTTCACTTCGACCAGCCGCTTGCGTCCTTCGCGCATTTCGACCAAAAAGTCGGGCGTGATATACGAGACACGGTAGACGCCGATCCGACGGCGTCGTGGCGACTGGTCGAGTAACTGAATCTGCACGCCTGCGGGCTGCTCGCGCCAGGCATACCAGATTGATAGCGGTTGTTCCAGGATTGAGGAGACTAAGGGACAGCCCACCAGGATGACGGCGGCAGCCGCTTCCAGTTGTCCTTGGCAACGGATCGCCCGGCCGATCTGCGGGCAAGGAACGAGCAGGAACGAACCGGGCGTTCGCCGCCGCAGATGGAAAGTGGAAGGCGGCTCGTGATCCGCAGCAGGCGGCATAACTTGGACTCCGAAGGAGAGTGCACGGTAGTCTCGCTATTTGGAAGCAGCCGGACGCGTGCGCCCCGGCGTAGCGCGGCGACGCGAGGGCTTCTTCTTGGCGAACGGCGCCGTGAGGGCGGCGACCATCGATTGCACGAGCGACGAGAGTCGCTGGTCCCAGTCGTCGGCGTATTGCTCCCAGCGCACAGGCCCTTTCGCCTTGCCGATCGTTTTCTCCAACGCCCGCACGAGCGGCAGCGCATCGGCGTTCGCCACCGACGGAAACGCGGGGCAACCGCGTCGCTGGGCGGGCCAGTGCAACAGATACAGCAGGAGCTGCTGGTCGCACGCGCTAACCGCCAGCAATTGGCGGCGGCCCGAGAGCACCATCTGTCCCACGCCCCAGACTTTCGCTTTTTCGAGCGCCGCGGTGAAAGCTTGAAAGGGCAAGCCAGCGGCCGGATGCGCCGGCGCGAGGTAGTAACTGCGGCCGGAGAACAGCGTCCAATCGAATGGATCGGGGGTCACGAATTGCTCTAGCGCAATCGTTTTCTCATCGGCCGGCGCCAGTCGCGCGAGGTCCGATTCCTGGAGCGGCAAGCGGTTACCGGCGGCGTACGGATACGCTTTGGCGATCTCGGCGGCCGGCACACGGCCATGAATCGGGCAGTGCTTCTGGTATTCGATCGGTTCGCCGCAGCCGGCATGAATTTGACAAAGCGGACTCGTCCGCGAGACGACGACAGCCGGGTACGCCTTCACCGGCAGGTGAAAGTCCGGCAGCTTCAATTGACCAGACCAGGACGAGCGGCTGGCGGGCCGCAATTCCGGGCTGGGCGCCCGAGGGCGCGTTTTTGGTTTCGTTTTCGTAGTCGGCATAGAAGGTTCCTTGAGGTGAATAGATTTTGTCAGGGGACGAGTTAACGCCGAGGTCGGCGCCGGCGCGCTCGTGCGCGACCGGCGCCATAACCCTGACGGCTGCCGATCCGCTTGCCCTGGTGATAAAGCCACCAGGCGGCCGCGGTCAGCAGCAGCAAGTCCAGCAGGGTTTCCATGCGTCTCCTCTAGAAAAGATGGAGGTCGACGGGATGGTTAGCGGCGATGGCAACTGCAGCCGCGTCGCCGACGCTGCCCGTTGGGACGGCCGCCTCCGGCGCCTGACGAACAGGCCCAGCCGACGATCACGAGAATCACGGCAATGATGATGAGGGTAGTCAGAAGAGGTTCCTTTCCTGGGAAGGCAGAGGCGCCACGGTCCACTCGGACGCCAGCAAGTTGAGGGAAGCGTCGCAGTCGATCGGCAGGCGGCGGAGCCAGCGGGTGAATTGGTGGACCATCAGGCCGGCGGCGATAGCGGCCGTGTAGATAGCGCCGCGAGCCGTGCAGCGGCCGACCTGAGCCTGCGACGGGGAGAAAAGCGTGGTGGGATAGATGTCGCGGCCCACATCATCCGCCACGCTGAGGATACGAATCGCCTCGCCCAGCAGGCGTCCGTCGGTCCAGAACCGGCAGCGGTCGCCGGCCGAACGCCAGATGGCCGCCCGGGCGGAAATCGAATCGACGCAGCAGAACACGGCTTCGCCCAACTGCAGGGTGGGCCGATAACGATCGGCGATCGTTTCCACGGCAATCGTCGGGTCCAGCTGCCGCAAGGCTTGCGCGGTCGCCTCCACCTTCAGCTGGCCGACGTCCCCGGCTTGATACGCTTGCGTTGTGACGTTCGTCCATTCGACCGCGTCGAAATCGATCAGCTGGATTCGCGGGACGCCGAGCGCCGCCAGCTGCCAGGCGACCTGCCTGCCAATCGCTCCCACGCCAATGACAGAGGCTGTCACACGGCGGAGTGAGTCGCGCGGCGCCAATTCCGCCTGCCGCTCAAAGCGGTTGCTAGAAATCATCCGGTTTATCCTCCTCAAAATGGAAAGGTAAATCTTCGAAGAAGCCGTCCCGCCACAGGTCGCGGTCATGGCGTTGGCGCGGCAGCTGCGCGGTTTCATCAACGACGTTGTCGACGTACTGCTGGCGCCAGGCCGCCTCATCGGAACCGGCAAACGGTCGGGTGAAATCGGTTTCGACAGGCAGCAGCAGCGAGCCGCCTGGGCCCTGGTTGAACTGCAGTCGGGCGTACGTTTCGCCGCCTTGGGCCAGGATGAACATCACCGCCCAGTCGGCCTGGCCGAAACAGCGGGCGAACGTCTGTTCATCGGTCCAGCTGGGCTGGGCCGAATCGCCGGGATGGGTGTGCAGCCAGATGCGGCCGAACTGCTGCGGCTGGCGGCCCGCGTCGACTTGTTGATCGAAGAAGTCGGCGACCGCCATGTCGTCGAACTTCACGGATGTCGCCGTACAGACCTGACGCACAAGCACGATCTCTTCGACCCGCAGCAAGTTGTCTTCCGCCGTCACCCCGAAACCGCCGACCTCCGTTTCGCCCTGGTCGCGCAAGTAGAGCAGTTGGGCCCAGGCAAAGGGCGAGAAACGCAGCGCTGAAGTGGGGGCGCGGCGACGACGCTGAGGTTGTTTGGCCAAACGATGACGGCTGCGTTTACGTGGAACAGGGGACATCAGTTAAACACTCCTGGCAGAGGTGAGGGCCGCGAACGGCCGGGGTGGAGAGGCAGTCGTAGCAAGCCGGTTCCTCGCAGCCTTGGCACTTCGAGGCGCAGCCGTTGCACAGTTCTTTGCCGCACACGCGACAGCTGCGCGAGCAATCGTTGCAGAGCTGGGTGTCGCAGCACTCGCACAGCACGCCTTCGTCTTCCAGGACGATCTCGCTGCAGTCGCGACATTCGACGCCCTGCCAACGGGCCAGCGGGATATAAGCGCTGCCCGAGTTGTAGGTTTCGAGCACTTGCCGCACGATCAGAAAGAAATCGAACAACCGGCCTTGTTGCAGCGCCAGCTGAATCGGCCGGTGGCCAGCGCCTTCGCAGAGCTCCTGGTTCTGCACATGCGGATGTGTCGTCTCGTCGCTGACGCCTGCCGGATGCGGGTCCAGGGCGACGACGTCATAACGGGCCCGATCGCCGAGATCAGTCCAGTCCAGCTCGATCGAAAACGGCCCCAGATAGATTCCCTGCAGTTCGATCGGATTGGTGGCGACTTTCAGCTGCCGTTGCTGGAGATTCAGTTCGACCGAGGAAAACTCCTGTTCGAGCGCTGCCAGGTCCTCGTAGATCCGCCGCTGGCAAGGCGGCAGGGACTTGGGTTTCGGCGCTAAATCGCTGAGGGTTTCGTTGATCCGGGCGTTCAGGCAACGCAGTTTCACCGCCAACGGCTCGCGCAACTTTTGACGCGCGTTGCGCCAGCCACGGTCTTCGGCTTTTTGCATCAGCCGGGAGAG
The DNA here is from genome assembly GCF_007751035.1 of Lignipirellula cremea. NCBI lineage: Bacteria > Pseudomonadati > Planctomycetota > Planctomycetia > Pirellulales > Pirellulaceae > Lignipirellula > Lignipirellula cremea. The sequence goes on from NZ_CP036433.1 coordinate 121,457, forward strand.
TCGCACGCATTCCTCCCACCGTCTATCCGGCAGCGTGGAATCCGGCGGAGGTTCGAGTTCGAGCAGTTGCTCGTAGATACTGGCGGCCGCCCTGAAAAGCAGGCGCCGGGAACGGTCTTGCATCGACTTCGCCTCCTGTACGAAGAAAGGCAGGGAGATGGCCGGCGCGAGCCGACCATCTCCCTGCCAGCGGATGAGAAATTTCTGCTACGCCGCGGCGCCTTCGATCTTCACCGGGGTGAAGCTGATGCGATCGCCTTCCTGCAGGAGCTGATCACACGGCGCCGGCAGTCGATTGACGCGAATGAGATAGTCTTGCGGTCGGGGCGAGCGGGTTTGCTCTTCAAACAGCTGCTGCACGGTCGTGCCTTCGGGAATGTCGCGGTAGTCGGCAAAACCGCCGCCGTCGCAATTGATGACAAGAATACGCATGGGATGTTTCCTGGGGTTCGAGTCGGGAAGAGGAGGAAAGACGTGGGGGCGGCGCGGCGCAACGCGAGAGCGAACCTGCCTTCGGCCGCGCAGTTGTCCGCCGCGGATCTGGCGACGGTCGATCAGGCAGGGCATGGCGCGGCCGTCTCCCGATCGAGCGGCGGCGTGCCGGCCGGCTCGTCGTCCTGAAAGGCGGCTTCGTTTTCGCGCCGCGCCGCTTCGGCCAGGTCCCAGTCGAGCACGTAGGGACCGAGCACATCGGAGTCGGGATCGACATCGTCCAGCGGTCCGTCGAGCAGAAACCCCAGGCGTTTGATCGTGCTGATCGATTCGCCGGTGGCGAGGGCGACGGCCCGGTTGAGGTCGGCTTGTCTCATAGAAATAACCCTGTTTCATAAGTGGAAAACAAAAAAAGCCCCGGCCGCGCAAACCAGCGCGGCCGGGGCAAAACAAGAGCTTCGAGAAATTAACAGGAAGCGGTCAGGACGGACTTGCGCTAAAGCCAGTTCGTTTCCAGCCACTTTCTTTCGGCGGTGAGAGCCGCGCTGCGCAGTTCAAACGGCCCCAGGATGGGACCGTCGACGGGCGAAAGGTCAGCGATCCATTGACCGCTCGCGTTCGGTTCGACGTACGACGCACGTGCGATCACGAGCTGACCGAACGCGTGCAGATCGAGCTCTTCGCCATAGAGGCAGCGCAGGGCGCCGCCGGGTTCAATGACAATCTGCATGCGGCTACCTCGGCCGACGCAGGATGGCGCGGCGGGGGCGATCAACGAGCAGCGTATCGAGCGAGTTCTGCACGTTCTGCAGCTCGCCTGCGACTTGCTGGCGGAGCGAAAGGCTGTCGCGCAATTGCTGCGGTTCGACGCCGCGGACGACTTGCTGGGCCTGGTCGACGAGTTCGTCGAGCTGTTCATTCGAGCGCACGTTGAGCGCCCGAAAACGTTCGAAGAACTCCGTCAAGTTGGAGACGGTCGAATCGCGAAACGTCTTCGGCTTGCCGTCGGTTTGACCGCTGAGGCGTTCGGCCAGACGCTCCACCAGTTTGGCGAGTTCTTCGGTAAAGGCGGTTTCCGCCAGCATGACGGCTTCATCGAAGCGGGCCGCCACGCGGCGGGCTTCCGCCTCATACATCTGCGGACTCAAGCGGCGCAAATAGTCGGGCGGCTCCACACTGGGAAAGTCCCACTGCATGTCGAACAGACCCGAAAGTGCGGCCGGGTAATCGGCTTCGTTATACAGTTCGCCCAGGCGCCGCTGGGCGGCCGCTTTGAGCTGGCTGAAATGCTCTTCCAGCCCAACCACCGCTTCTCGCAATTCGTCTTTCAGCGATGTGAGTTGCACGTCAATCAGCGCCAGATTGCCATGCTTGATGAGGCGGATGCCGGGCTCGGGATACGGCAGCGACAGGGCTTTCCAGAGTTGCACGGCCCTGCCGCGGACGGCGGTCACCGCTTTGTAGCGCGGGTTGCTGGTGTCGATCAGCTTTTTGCCGGCGGAGAGAAAGTCGCCTTCGGCGCCGAAAGCTTCGGCCGCTTGCGATTTCTGCTGGGCCGAGAGCGTTTTGCGAACGCCCCACCAGGTAAACGACAGCCGCAAGGCGGCCATTGTCGTCCGCAATTGTTGGGCGGCGGAAGCGCGCACGGCGCTGTCCGTCTCCGGTTCTTCGAGCAGCGTGCTCATCGCTCATTTCCTTTCAAGGACGGGGGGAAGTTAGAAACGGCCGTCGCTAGTTTTGCGACGGGTTACGATTAACGCGGCGACGCGCGCTGCTCTTCGGCGGGTGATGCTGGTACAGGCCCGGCTGGTTCGCCGCCAGACAGCGGCCGCCCGCCCAGACGCGCAGCCGCTCCACCGCTTCGGCCGCCGTGACGGCGACCGGCACGACGTTCTGCGCCGCTTGCACCAGCGGCAGGTCGAGCAGCGCGGCCAAGCGGCAACAACTCTTGATCTCCGCGCCGGTGAACTGCGCGTCGTCAGGCAGCGGTTGCTCGCGCTCGAGCTGGTAGTCGTCGAGATACAGTCGCCAGATGGCGTCCTTCTCGGCGCGACTGGGGAGGTCAAGAAAGAAGACCGCGTCAAAGCGGCCAGCCCGACTGAATTCGGGCGGCAGACGCGAGACGTCATTCGCCGTCACGACCACATAAACGTCCGCCGTGCGGTCATTCAGCCAGGACAAAAAACTTCCAAACATGCGGGCCGAGACGCCGGAATCGGTTTGCCCCGAACTGGCCAAACCGGCGAACGCCTTTTCGACCTCATCCACCATCACCACACACGGCGCCATCGCTTCGATGGTGCGGATCGCTTGCCGGGTCCGCTCTTCGGTTTGCCCGACCAGGGAGCCCAGGAGGGAACCGACATCGAGCATCAGAACCGGCCGGCCCGTTTCGCGCCCGAGGCATTTGCAGAACTGGCTTTTGCCGCAGCCCGGCGGCGACAGCAACAGCACGCCGCGCGCCTGCTTGCGGGGGTTGTCGCGGCACGGATGCAGCAGCGAGCGTTTACAGAACGCCTTCAAGGCGGCCAAGCCACCCAGCGAGGAAAAGTCTTCGCCGCCCTGATACAGTTCCAGCAGGCCCGTCTTCTTGAGTGTTTGCGTTTTCACATCCCAGATGGCGCCTGGGCACAGCCTGGCCGAACGCACCAGCGACAGGCTAAAGGCGTTCTCGGCCTCGTAGCGGGTCAGTCCAGCGGCCGCGTCCAGCACGCGGTCGAGCTCAGATCCTTCCGGTAGTTCGCCCGCTTCGACCGCAATCCCTTGCGCGATCTCGAGCAGTTGTTCCCGGCTAGGCAATTCATGATCGAGGCAGACGAACAGCTTTTCCAGTTCGGTCGGCAAGTTGATGATGGGCGACAAAATCACGATGAACGTGCGATTCACTTTGCCCAGGAGCACTTGGCGAATGAGAGCTTGCACGATCTCGGCCGACTGCAGAAAGCGATGGAAATTTTCGAGGACGAGCAGCACGGCGCCATCGCTGGCCGGCAAGGCGCTGAGCGCTCGCACGGCGGCCAAAGGATCAGTGCTCGACGCATCGCCGGGCTCACTCTGACCCGGCTGTTGCAGACCGCGATCGATGTTCCAGGTGAGCAGGCGCCAGTTTTCAGCGCGGCAGAGTTGGGCAATCTCCGTGAGCGCTTCACTCTGTTCCTGGCTTTCGATCCAGATGCCGGGGAAGCAGGCGCGCACGTATTCCGACAGACGCTCAGCGAGCGACATAAGAGACTCCTGAAAGGATGGACTTTGGGGGAATAAACCGCAAACCCAGCAAGGTTTGCGATCGCCTCCAGAACAGAGGCGGAAGCCGCGTCGGCGGACGCGAGCGGAGCGAGCTAACAGCCTTCGTTCAGGCGTTGCTCGTGGGAGCTGGTCGCATGAAATTCGCTGGTGAGCTGTTCGCTCGCTCGCTGGCCCAGCGCCTGTTCCAGAAAGGCGCTCGCTTCACGGCATGTCGCGCCGTGAAAGCCTTGGGTTTCGACACGCGTTTCGCCGGTAGGGGAAACGATGACATCAATAATACGGGGGATTGTCATACGGCGGCTCCGACCTGGAGGGACAGTTTGATCGAACCGTCCGCCAGGGCTTGCTCGGTCACGGAATACCCTTTCTTGCGAGCTTCCAGACGAGTTTTTTCGACGCTGTACATTTGCAGCAGGCGGTCCAACTCGCATTGCTCGCCCCACCTGCCGCTAAAGTTGTCGTACTGCAATTGGCCGCTAGTCAAGTCGCAGACGACCGGGTAACGCCAACTCGGTAGTTCAACGCCGAGCCCGGTCGCCGCGGCGCCAAATAGCTGAAACACGCCTTGCTTCGGTTCGGGTAATTTCAATCGCGAGCAAGCGGCGATCACCGCTGCGGCGTCGCGCACTTCGGTTTGAATTTGAACAATGTGGGACAAATTTCGGGACTCCTCTAAAGGGAAAGGAAGAACTTGGCAAGGAACTTATGGGGCAGCTGACGGCGGTATCTGTGACTCGACCGTAACCCGCAGCACGAGCGGTCCGATAGACGGCTTCGTGACGGAATAGACCAGCAGATCGTTGGGAGCGAGCGAAGGGTCGGCGTGGCGTGAAGTAACCGCCTGCACCTCGGGCCAGAATTGGCGATGAGCAATCAGGCTCTTGGTAGAGGCATTCGATGAATTCGACTTCCGTCATAAGTCCTCCGAGTGGGAAGGAGTTGTCATCGATCAATTCTTGGAGATGGTTTTTTCCATCTCGACAGGCCCGCGAATCGTCATGAACGGCGACACTAAGACCAACAAGATCAACGCTGACGGCTATGCTGGTTGCCATCAAGTATTTTGCCCCGTTTCGTCCCAATATTTAGGTGTTTTCGGGCTATTGGGAAGTGATACGGCTCATCGGTTCATCGCGTCAACGCCCGTCGAATAGTGCAGCACTGGGCGGGGTTGTTGGCGCCATTCAAAAGTGCAGCGATCCTGTGAGCCGCTTGCTGAACGCCCTCTTCAGGCGAGGGACGAAAGAACCCGTTGAGCAAACAACGCCTCATTTTAGAAGGCAGCGAATCGCAAGAATCTAAGCTGAGTTTGCCACTGAAGAGGCCGTCTGTGGCGGCGTGCTGTCCTGCGATTCTTCAAAATCGACCAACTCTTATTTGAGTACGCCGATGAGTTACGGTACAAGAACGACAGCCGAGCGACCCCCCTTACTTACCTGGGATTTGAGCATGCACCTTTTTTTATTGGCGATCGTTTTTTATACAGCCGTCTGCGCGAGCAGTCTGCCGGCGCTGGCGGCCGAACCCGATGACCCGGCCCTGCTCGCTGCGTATCGCGATGCGGCGATGAACTCAGGCGACGCCGCCCGAGGCGCGACGGTGTTTGCATCCAAGCAGGCGGCCTGTATCAAATGCCACGCTGTGGCCGGCAAAGAGCGGATGGCCGGTCCCGATCTGGCAGTGATCGGCGACAAGTACACGCGCGAGCAACTCATCCAAGCGGTTCTTGAGCCAAGCCTCACCATTCATCCGGACTATGCCGCGCACGTGTTCCGCACCACCAACGGCAAGGTTTACACAGGCGTGCTGCGCCGGCGAACCGACCAGGAGATACAACTGCTCGACGCCGAAGGCAAACTGGTGCGGATTCCGTTGGCCGAAGTCGATGAGCAGCAACCGAGCAAGAATTCGCTCATGCCGGCCGCAGTCTATAAGACCGTCGAAGTCGACGCGTTCGCCGATTTGATCGCCTATCTGACGACGCTCAAGCAGCAAGAAGGCGATCCGCATCCGGGCATGCCGTCGGTAATTCAGGAACTCGCTAAGCCGATTCGCCTCACGCCGCTGCATACGGAGCAGATGCGATTCGATCATCCTGTGTGCATCATGGCCAAGCCGGGCGCGCAGAATCAGTTTTTGATCGTCGAGCAAAAAACTCGCAAGATTTGGCTGCTGGAAAAGAACTCCCAAGGCGACCGCAAAGAACTGTTCGCCGATCTCAGCTCAGAATCGCTTACAGGCGAGTTCGAAGGGGTGATGTGCCTGGCCTTTCACCCGAACTTTCTGAAGAACCGCAAATACTATCTGAACTACCATGTGCGCGAGGAAGGCATTTTCTCCCCGGTCATTGTCGAACGCCAGGCGACGGAGGATTTGAGCTGCGACGCGGGCGGCGTTTCCAAGCGTCTCCTGCGCATCAAGCAGCCGACTGATCTGCACTGGGGCGGCATGGTGGCGTTCGGCCCCGACGGATACTTGTACATTGGCGCCGGCGACGGCGGGCCGCAGGAAGACCCCGACGGCAACGGTCAAAACCTCAGCAATTTTCTGGGGAAGATTCTGCGGATTGATGTCGATCATGCCAGCGCGGGAAAACCGTACGCGATCCCTCAAACCAATCCCTTCAAAAAAGCCGCCGACGGCGCACTGCCGGAGATCTGGGCCTATGGCATGCGGATGCCGTGGCGGTTTAGTTGGGATGCCAAGACAGGCGACCTGTGGGTCGGCAATATCGGCCAAGATCTGTTTGAAGAGGTGCTCATCGCCCGGGTCGGCGAAAACCACGGCTGGAATGTCTATGAGGGCTTCATGCCGTTCTCGGAACAGTATCGTCGCGAAGACGAAAAGTACGTTCCGCCTGTCGTTTCCTATCGCCGTAAATACGGCGTCTCGGTGACGGGCGGGTATGTTTACCGCGGAAGTCGCAGTCCTTCTTATGTCGGCGCTTATATCTTCGGCGACTTCGAATCGAAGCGGCTCTGGGCTCTCACGCAAAAGGACGGCAAACTCGACAAGATCCGCCAGATCGGCGTCTGCCCCGAAAAACCCGCCTCGTTCGGCATCGACAGCGAAGGCGAACTCTTCGTCGTCGGTTACCAAGGAACCATCTACCGCCTGTTACTCGAAGATTCGGTCTTCGAGTAACAGGCGGTGAAGGTTAGCGCCGTAGTAGGGCGTTAACACGCCAAAAGCTGCCAGACCGCTGATTTGCCAGCTTCTGGTTGATCGCCGCGGCTACGGCGCAAACCAGTCGCCACGCCGTGTCGGGCGTCGCGATCGTGGTCAACTCCCGCAAGGTCCGGCGTCCCAGCAACTTACCTTTGACGGCCAAAATCCGCCGCTGGTCGTCTTTAATTACGATGCGTTTCTTGCCCATCTGTTTAAGCGGGGGCTGGATCTGATCGTTCTAGAACTCGATGATCTGTTGCTGCCGGTGATGAATCCAACCCGTGAGGAGCAACTGCCAAGGTTGAAGTACGAAATTCATGGACTACCCCACTGCCGTGGTGCTGGTAGAGGTCGACCAGCAGAATTGCCTCCCCAAGTCCGGCTGTCAATGGCCGAATTTGGGATGTTTCAAGCCTTGGTAACCTCATTCTAGGCCTGCACTTGTCATTCGGCTGAATATTTTGACCCTACGGGAAGGCCCGACAGAACTTCGTGTCGCGGTCCATGAGCAGGTAACGCTTGCCGAGTAGAAAGCCCTCGTAGTCGGTCAAGTTCCTGGCGATCTGCGTCATCCACGGCTCATCGGGATGGGGAGTGCAGCCGGCAAAGTGGACGCGGCGCGTCTTGAGTGCGATCACGAACAGCAAGTAATAGGTGACCAATCCGGCCTTGGTCCAGACTTCAATTGTCGTGAAATCAATCGCCGCTAAAACGTCCCAATGTGCCTTGAGAAAGGTGGCCCAGGTGGTCTGGCGCTGGCGGTCAGGAGCCGGTTCGATGAGGACGTTGCCCACCGTCGAGTCGGAGATGTGATAACCGACGTTGGCTAATGCGCCCTGAATTCGGTCGTAGCTCAGGAGGGGTTTTCCTGGGCGAACCGCAGGATCAGATCCACGATTACCTGGCGGATCTGCGGTCTGCCGACGGATTTGCGTTTCTCGTTTTGGTCCCACTCTATCGCCACCAGTTCGCGATGCCAGCGGAGAATCGTGTCGGGCGTCACGATCGTGATCAACTTCCGCAAGGTCTTCCGGCCGAGCGCCTTGCCTTTGACGGCCAAAATCCGCCGCTGGTCGTCGGTCAAGCTAATGCGTTTCTCGCCCAATTGGCTGGGCAGGGACCGGATCTGATCGTTCTGGAATTCGATGATTTGTTGTTGCCGGTGATGAATCCAACCGGAGAGGATGGCGAACAGCAACTGCCAAGGTTGAAGCACGAAGCTCATGAAATACCCCACTGCCGTGGTGCTGGTAGAGGTCAGCCAGCAGAATTGCCTCCCGAAGTCCGGCTGTCAATGGCCGAATTTGAGATGTTTCTAGCTTGGTAACCTCATTCTAGGCCTGCACTTGTCATTCGGCTGAATATTTTGACCGTACGGTTCCCAGTCGCGCCAGCCACCAACGTCCGCCCGCCATCAATGCGTGCGAGCAACTTCGCCCGGCGTTCCGCGAACTCTTCAGCAGTGAAGTCCTGTCGCACCAGCCCCCGCCGCCCGATGGATTCGGACGACACCACTTCAGTCCCACTCGCTGTCATGCAACAACCCCCATCCTAAGTTCCGTGGCGCCCCGTTTAAGTTGAGCCTCGTGGGCGCCAGCAACGCCCTGCTTCCTGATATTGCCAGATAAACTGCCGACGAGCAATGTGTCGCAACCTGACTTCGTACAATATCCAAGTTCGTTGCAGTAGCTACCACACCCCAATTCGGCGCGGGCTTGCTACTCCGCGTTGTTTGGTCTTTCCTTGAACACTACCGCGACCTGTGGGCCGCTCTCAGCTTGCGAGTGTTGTTCGGATGCTTCCCCTGGCTACGCCAGGAGTTTTTTCACTACCTGGCCGGCGACGCCGGTGAGGCGGACGTCGAAGCCGCCGAAGCGGAAGGTCAGCTGTTCGTGGTCGATGCCTAGCTGATGCAGGATTGTCGCATGAATATCGTGGATCGTCAGCGGATCGGCCGCGACTGCATTGCCGAAGTCGTCGGTCTCTCCGTACGCCTGGCCGCCGCGAAAGCCGCCGCCTGCAAGAAAGATGCTGTACCCGTTCACATGGTGGTCGCGGCCGCAACCGTCGCTGATCTTGGTGGTATGCGGAGTACGGCCCATTTCGCCCGCCCAAACGATTAGCGTTTCGTCGAGCAGTCCCCGCTGCTTCAGATCGGCTAGCAACGCGGCGACCGGCTGATCGGTGATGCGAGCGTTCTCGCCGTGGTGTTTTTGCAACTGGCTATGCTGGTCCCACGGCGAGTTGTTGCTGTGCGTCAGCGGGCAAGTGATCTCGACAAACCGCACGCCGGCCTCGACCAGGCGCCGCGCCCGAAGGCATTGCAGGCTGTAATACTTCTGATGTTCGTTCTGGCGATCGAGTCCGTAAAGGCGCCGCGTGCTCTCGCTTTCGTCGCGAACGTCGGCGAGTTGCGGAATCGCGGATTGCATGCGAAACGCCGTTTCGTAGTTGTCGATGGCGGCCTCGATCGCTTGGCCCTCGGCGCTGCTGGCCGCCAGTTCTTCGTCTTGTTCGCGAAGCAGCGACAGCTTGCGCCGCTGGATCGCAGCAGAGTCGGCGGGAACAATGTTGTCGACCGTCGCTCCGCGCGGCCGCAGCAGGGTCGCTCCCGTGGTGGCTGGCAGAAAGGCGCTAGCGAAATTCTCAAAGCCGCCGTTGGGAATCCAGTCGTTGTTCAACAAGACATAGCCCGGCAGGTTCTGGTTCTCTGTTCCCAGCCCATAGAGCACCCAGGAGCCCAGGCTTGGCGCCTGACCGGTGACCCGGCCCGTATGCAGCAGCAGACTTTGTTGCCCATGCAGCGGCTGGATGCCTACCAGCGAACGGACGACGCACAAATCGTCTGCGGCGGCGGCTAAATGGGGGAGCAGGTCGCTCGCCCAAAGACCGCTATCGCCCCGTTGTTGAAATTTCCAAGGACTGCCGAGCCAGACGCGATCGGCTTTGCTTTGCGAGAGTTTGGACACGGCTCCGGCGCCAATTTTCTCCCCATGATGCCGGGCCAAAGCGGGCTTGTAGTCCCACGTATCCACATGGCTGGGACCGCCGTCCATGAAGCAGAAAATGACATTCTTCGCCTTGGCCGGAAATTGCGCACCGGCCGGCGCTAAGGGCTCCGCATAGGCTCGATCTGACATCAACCCCGCCAACGCCAGTAGGCCGAAACTGCCGGAAGCAGCGAGCAGATCTCGCCGGGACGGCGATGCGTCGGGAAACAGGCGAACATCCATCGATCACCTCGGTCGTCAGGTAAACGCAATAAAACGTTGAAGAAACGCGGCCGGCAAAAGTGAAGCACGTCGATTTCTGCCAGGCGGACTCCACTCTCTGCTAGGGCGAGTAGATGAACTCTTTCAGGTTGAACATGGTATGGGTCGCATCCTGCCAGACGGGAACACTGGCGGGAATGCGTGCAGGCGATACGCCGCGAACGGCTGCAAAATCGTCGAGCGCCTCGCGCCAACGCTCGCGCTCTTGCGGTTGGGGCGGGCGGCACAGCGCCAGGCGAAACATCTGCTCCAGGCGGGCGTCGGGATCGGCGGGGCCGTGCTCGACCAGTTGCTCGGCCCAATGCTGCGCCTGCTGCAGGACGAACGGGTCGTTCAGCAGGGCGAGCGCCTGGGCCGGCGTATTACTGATATCACGTTTGCCGGTCGGTATTTTGGGCATCGGCTGGTTGAAGGTCGCCAAGAAACGGGGCGGCTCCATGATGGTGATCTTGGTGTAGAGCGAGCGCCTTCCGTCGCCGTCGAGCGGTCCGCTGAAGAGCCGTTTTTGCGGGTCTTCGTTCTGACGATGCGGATCGATGGGCGGCCCATAAAGGGTGCGATCGAGCCTTCCCGACGTCGCCAGCATGGCGTCGCGGATCGCTTCGGCCTCCAGCCGCCGCAAGGGAAAGTGATGCAGCAAGCGGTTGTTCGGGTCGCGGCTCAGCGCGGCCGCGGTCGCCTGGCCTGACTGGCGCCAGGTTTCTGTCAACACAATCGCTCTGATCAGCTGCTTAAGCGACCAGCCCTCCGCCATGAAGCGGCTGGCCAAGTAATCCAGCAACGCCGGATGCGAGGGCAAGTCGCCCAGTTGGCCGAAATCGTTCGGCGTGGCGACAATGCCTGTTCCAAACAGCCAGCCCCAAACGCGATTGACAAACACCCGGGCGGTGAGCGGATTCCGGCGACTGGCGATCATGTCGGCCAGCTCCCTGCGGCCGCTGCCGACGAGCGGCGATGCCTGGCTTTCTTCGTTCAGGCAGTCGCGAATTACCTTGAGATAGCCGCGGGGCACGGCCTCGCCAAGTCGATCGTATTCGCCGCGGAGATTCAGTCGGTAGTCGTAGCCGGGGTCGTTGTCGATCATGCCGTTGATCGTTTGCGGCGTCGGCAACTTCTGTTCGATTTCACGATAGCGTGCGACCCGCCGCGCGATTTGCGGGGCCTCCATGTTGTTCGAAAGCAGCTGTTGCTGGAGCAGCCAGTTGATCAGCCGCACGTCGTCGGCGTCGGCTTTTCCTGCGGCCCAGTTGGTCAGCGCCCTGGCGAACCAGGCTGCATAGCGTTCGCCTACCGAGGAACGTTGGCCCGGCGGCGAGTCGGCGAAGAGTGTGTCAAAATGGGTCAGTTCTTGATCGGGCGGCTCGGGCGTGTCGTGGAGTAGCACTCGGGTCAGACCGAACCAGCTGCGCGGATCGTGTGCTTGCTCTTCGCTGCACGGTCCGCCCAGCCCCACGCGCGGCGGGAAGTTCGGGTTGCTAGTCTTGGTGGCCAGCTCCATATAAACATGGCGGTTGCGCAGCGAAGCGTTGTTGGCCACCGTCAGCCAGCCCTGTTCGCTTTGATCCAGGTAGCGTTGCCGTTCGGTCAAGAATGCATTATCGACAACCGTGCGATGGGCGGCGAAATCGCCGCCGACGTATTCAAAGCTGAGGAACGCCTGCTGGAATTGCTGCAGATAGGGCGTACGCACGGCGCCGTTTTGCCGCGACGAAACGGCGTCGGTCTGCAAGCCGCCGGGCAACAGGCGGCCGATCGCTGTGGGGCCCGTCAGGGCGACCGTGAAATCCCCACACGCGGCCGGTTGCTGCAAACCGGCCCCGTCGATCGACCAAGAGGGCGCGACGCCGCGGCGAAAATCGACGGCCGTTTGATAATCACGCTCGTTCCGCGTGCGACGACGATCGCTTTCGGCCGCGTACTGTTCGGCCAGTTTCCGCCAACGCTCGCCGACCGCCGACGGGTCAGTGTCGCTTAGCTGCAGCCAGGGATAAAGCATGTGATCGAGCGCTGGCTTGGCTGCCGCCTCCGCCAGCAGCCGGCGCCAAACAACCTGCCGGGGCAAGCGATCGGGGCCCGGCGGGCTGTCGGTTGCGGCAGGGTCCCGCTCGGCGGCCGCCTGGGCCAGGTCGTCGAAAATCACCGACGTTTCGCTTAACCAAAGCTGGGCCAATTCGGCTCGCAACGCTTGCTTGATGGTACTCAGCTCGGCGATGATCGGTTCGTTCCGTTCCGGCAGATCGAGCGTATTCGTCACCCAGCGGGAGCTCATGAACACGCCGCCCAGGGCGTAATATTCGGCCTGGGAGATCGGGCCCAGTTTGTGATCGTGGCAGCGGGCGCAAGACACGGTCAGCGCCTGAAACGCCTTGGAGAACGCATCGATTTTGTTGTCCAGCATCTCTTGATGGATGCCGTCGAACTCGGCGCTGTCGCCATGCCGTTTTTCGCCCAGCTGATAGAACATCAGTCCGGCCAGCGATTCGTTCCGCTGATGCGGCAAATCGTAGCGCGGCCGCGGCAATAGGTCGCCGGCCAACTGCTCGCGAATCAGTTGGTCGTACGGCGCATCGGCGTTGAATGCCCTGGTCAGATAGTCGCGGTAGCGCCAGGCGCCTTTGGCGGGAATATCCCACTCGTATCCGTAGGTGTCCGTGTAGCGGACCACGTCCATCCAATGCCGGGCCCAGCGTTCGCCAAAATGTGGCGAGGCGAGTAAGCGGTCGACCTGTCGAGGCCAGGCCATAGGAGAATCGTCGGCGACAAACTGCTCGACCTCGGCCGGGTCAGGGGGCAGACCGGTCAAGGCGAACGATAGTCGGCGTATCAAGGCCCGGCGCTGGGCCCGCGGAGCCGGCTGCAGACCGCTTGCTTCCAGCTTGGCCAGAATAAAATGGTCGATCGGGTCGGCCGACCAGGCCTCGTTCCGCACCCGCGGCGGGGCCGATTCGACAACCGGCTGGAAGCTCCACCAGGCGCGGCGTTGCTCGAAACGCGCTTCCCACGCCAGGCGGGCCGCATCGGCCGCTGCCGGCGGATCGCTGCGCGGATCGGGAGCGCCGGCAGCGATCCATCGACAGAAATCGTCAATCACCGCGGCAGGCAATTTTTCCTTCGGCGGCATCTCGAACGACTCGTAACGCAGCGCCGCCACCAGCAAACTTTTGTCGACCTGACCCGGCGTCACCGCGGGACCGCTCTCCCCGCCTTGCTGCAGGCCGCCGCGCCAATCCAGCCGCAAGCCTCCGCCAGGCTTTTCGCTCGCCGCCGAATGGCACTCGTAGCAGTGTTGCACCAGTACCGGGCGAATCTTCGTCTCAAAAAAAGTAAAGTCGTCGGCCCCCGCCGCGATCGAACCAACCAGCGTCGAAAGGACCAGCATCGAAAGGACCTCCGGCAGCCAACAACATGTCCGCAGGCGGTGAGCAAGCCAAGCTCCAAGCGGGAATAGCATCGATGCTCCCCTTAGGTTTAAGTGAAAGCGGCCGTTTTTGTTGGCGACGAAACTAGCAACGAAAAGTTTCTCAGCGGGGCGGGAGCAGGGCGAAAGCGGCGAATAGCGGGCCGATTCGATTCTAGCGGATGCGCGACGCTCGTTCCAACAAGACCCTGTCGCGACGGTTTCGCGTACCTATAACCATGCTATCTCTCAGGACATTCTGTAGTTTTCCGCGCGAGTCCTCGCCACGAGCAGCAGCGGTGGCGGATGAATCCATCACCAGTCCAATGGCGATAGAATCGGCGGTAATGAACAACGGTTAGGTCATTCAACCTCGTCGACTTCGCCCGTCTCAATCAGGGCATTCGCCTCGTCGACTGTAAGTTGCCACCTGCCGATTTCATCGGCGCTGTCTTCATTCTCGCTGGCGTCCTTGGTGGGCCACAGTATGCAGTCACCGGCGGCAGACTGGAGCCAGAGATAGGCGTTCTCGCCGGACTCGACCTTCGCGGATAATATCTCTTCGATTTTCGTAGCCATGGCGTTCCTGTGTACCCTCAGTGGACAGGCCGAACCGGCAAACTACCGATTTGTGAAATCTATAATCTTCAGCATACCCCCATTCGCGAGTCAATATCTGACGCGAATGGCACTCAATCCGCCTAAGTCCTTCTCGGGCTAGCGGATAAGTTGATATCGACAAGGAAGGGGCCTCGCGGGCATATTCTTTGGGAACGCTCAAATTCTCAAAGGCAAGGAGGCCCCTTCGATGTTCGATTCTTTTCGCTCGCGGTTGGCTGCGGCCCGACGTGATGATCAACTGTTCTTCGCTGCGCTGATCGATCAACAGACTATCCGATCCAGCTTTGGCGACGCAAGTACAATCCTCGATTCCGCGCGAATTTACGACACCGCCGTCACCGTTTGGGTGTTCCTCTCGCAAACCCTCACTTCCGGCCACAACTGCGTCCAGGCGGTTGCCAAATTGATCGCCTTTCGCGCCGCTAAAGGCCTGCCGATTCCTGCCGCTCTAAGCGGCGCCTACTGCATGGCGCGAGACAAACTTAACGAAGCCGGCATGCACCGCCTGGTGACAGATTCTGGCGCCGCGATCGAAGATTCCGTCCCCGATCAATGGCTCTGGCGAGGACATCGCGTTATCGTCGGCGACGGTTGCACGCTGACAATGGCTGACACTCCTGAAAACCAAGAAGCCTATCCGCAAATGGCGGGGCAAAAACCCGGCTGTGGATTTCCCATCATGCGGATGGTGGTCTTCTTCGGCCTGGCCACCGGCGTCGTGCTGGAAGCCGCCATGGGTCGCTATAAAGGCAAGCTGACGGCCGAGGTCAGCCTGTTCCGTGAGATCGACAAAATCCTCGAAGAAGACGACGTTTATCTCGCAGATCGAGCCTATTCTGGCTGGTTCGACATCGCCCGGCAGCTGGCCCGAGGGGTGCATGTGGTGCTGCGAAAACATCAATCGCGAAGGACCGATTTCCGCACCGGCGTGCGCTACAGCAAAGACGAACACGCGGTGTTCTGGGACAAGCCGCCACGGCCTGCCTGGATGACCGCAGAAGAGTACGCCGGCTATGACGTATTCCTGACACTGCGTGAGATCCGGGTGCGGATCGCCACGCCCGGCTTTCGCACGCGTGAGGTCATCATTGTGACCAACTTGCTCGACGACATCGAGTACAACAAGGAGGATCTGGCGGCTCTTTATCGTCGGCGGTGGCAAGCAGAATTAAATCTAAGATCGTTGAAAACGGTGATGCAAATGGACCACTTGCGCTGCAAGCAACCCCATCGTGTGCGGAACGAAATCCGAGCTCACTTCACGGCCTATAACTTGGTCCGTCAGATGATGTGCGAGGCAGCGATCCGCGGCGACGTGCAACCCTGGCAAATCAGCTTTAAGGGGACGATGCAAACGCTTAACGAGTTGCTGCCGGTGTTGTGCATGACAGGGGACGCCGATCCGCTCTGCGACGTGTTTTATGATTGCTGCTTGCAGCATGTCGTTGGCAATCGCCCGGACCGCTACGAACCGCGAGTCCGCAAACGCCGGCCCAATCCGTACAAGCTCATGACCAAGCCCCGTCACAGCCACCAACCCGGCAAAGAATAAAGAGTTACGCGGATTGAATGCCATTCATATCTGACGCTGATTCCATTTTGGCTCGCGCTGTTCGGCGCGGATGGAGCGAGGCATATCAACGCCGTGACGGCGTTTGACTTGGCGCTGGACATCTTTTCCTGGACGTGATTCAACTACACGATCAATCGATGATCATTTATATTAGGAGTCGCGAAACACTGGCGATGGTAGTTCGACTTATCCCGTCGAACGCATCGATACCCCACCCACTCTTCGTTAATCTCCTCCAAAGGTCGATCATGCTCAACCGCAGAAACATGCTCCAAGGAATGGCGTCGGGAGCCGGCTCGGTATTGGGCCTCTCGCTTTTTCCCGAACGTCTGCTGGCGTCGGCGGCTGGAAACGGGACTCCCAAGCGAATCGTCTTCTTCCTGCAGAACCAGGGGTTCGATCCGGCGACCTCGTAGGGTAAAACTATTCGAACGACGTTCAAAGGCCGGTTTTTTCGGACTTTGATCGTGGATTCCCTGGAAAATCTCGGCCGAAAGCCACGCTCAATCGAAAATTTTGCGAGTCGTCTCACGAATTCGCAACCTGGGCATCCTCCCCTGCCAAAATCACCACCCTATCATCAAAGCAAATTTTTTTGGTCCATCCGGGATTATTGTGGGCGGATTTTATCTGGTCGCTTGTTCACTTACTTAGTAATCGCAGGACTTCTCTGAGTCGCCTTCGTCGGAGCCGGCCTTCGGTCGCTCGCCCCGCACGAGCGAAGCGAGCTTGGCGAACGAAGGCTGGCGGAGGCGACAGAACGCCTTTGTTGGTGGGGACCTGAGTGAGCGAATGTTCAGTAGTTCAGCCCGGTTTCCCACGGAATACCCGGAGGGACCAAATTTTCCACCTACCTTCGAGACGCTCACAAGCTGTGCACAACACACGACAGGCCTCCGTTGGAAATTACTTGCTGTCTTGACGCCTACCGTCTAGATTCAATCTCCCCGCTTGTCGCCCCGCCTTGCGTTACTCCCCGCTTGTGACTGCGCCGCCATGAACGCCCTGTTCCGAGACACACTTCTCGCTGGCTCGTTGCTGTGTCTGCTGATCGGCGGTTCGTTCCGCTCGGTAGCGGCGCAGGATGAGGGGAAGTCGAAACGTCCAACGCAACAAGGCGCGGTTGCCCCGCCACTGCATCAGCGGATCGACGATCTCATCGAGCGGCGGCTGGAGGAGTTAAAGATTTCGGCGGCCATGAGCAGCAGCGACGCCGAGTTCGTCCGTCGAGTCTTTCTCGATCTGACGGGCGTCATTCCTAGCGCCCGACAAGCTCGCTCGTTCCTCGACGATGCGGCGCCGGACAAACGCCAACGGTTGATCGACGCGTTGTTGGCCCGTCCCGAGCACGCGATTCACATGGCGCGGGTGTTCGATGTGATGTTGATCGAGCGCCGTATTCCGGCGATTACTTCGTACGACGTAGCGTCGGCGACCTGGCGCGCTTATCTGACCGAAGCGTTCGCCGAGAACCGGCCGTGGGACCGGATGGTGCGAGACATCCTCGCCAGCGACGGAACTGGCGATCAGCATGCCGCGGGCGTCAAGTTTTACCTGGTTCGCGATGTGGCTCCGCATCAATTGACGCGCGACGTGGGCCGGTTGTTTCTCGGCGTCGATTTGCAGTGCGCCCAATGCCACGACGATCCACGCATCGACGCCTACCGCCAAGCCGAGTACTTCGGCATCTATGCCTTTCTGGAACGGGTGACTGCGTTCCGCGACACGGAGAAAAACGTATCGCTGGTCGGCGAAAAGGCGGACGGCAAGACGACGTTTGTCTCGGTTTTCACCGCTCTAAACGGCGAGACCTCGCCGCAGCTGCCCGGGGGCGAAATGATCGCCGATCCGCCGCTGGAGCGGGGCAAGGAATACGTCAATCCGCCCGGACCGAAGCAGCGCGGCATACCGGTCTACAGTCGGCGAAATATGCTGGCCGAACTGTTGCCGCGCGCAGAAACGGAGGGTTTCGCGCGCAATCTCGCCAATCGGCTCTGGGCGCTGCTGATTGGCCGCGGCATCGTTCATCCGCTTGATCTGTATCACTCGGCCAATCCGCCGTCGCATCCTGAACTGCTCGAACTGCTCGAGCATTGGCTCGTTGAACATGACTTCGACATGCAAGGGCTGCTGCGAGAACTGGCGCTCAGCCAGACGTATCAACGCTCAAGCGTCTTGCCCGCCGGCGCGGCATCGCTTCCCGACGACTCGTTTGCGGCGGCTCCGTTGCGCGGTTTGACGGCGGAGCAACTCAGTTGGTCGGTCTTGCAAGCGACGGGCCGCGTTGAACAACACCTCCACCAGATCGCAGAGAAACAGAGTGCAGACAAAGCAAAGTCAGCGGATGCGACGCCGGACGATCAATCGGCGGACGCCATGCCGGCGTGGCGGCGACGTCTGACGCAATATGAGCCGCTGGAGCGGCAAGTGAAACCGCTCGTCGCCGTTTTCGCCGGCTTGCCAGGACAACCGGATGGTGATTTTCAGCCAGTCGTGGATCAGGCGCTTTATCTGCTCAACAGTCCCGCGATGTTGCCGCTGCTTAGGGATCCGCCGAGCACATTGCTGCCCCGTCTGACTGCGATCGCCGAGCCCGAACCGCTGGCGGAGGAGCTTTATCTGAGCGTACTGAGTCGGCGCCCCACCGCTGAAGAGATCGCCGAAGTGCGCCGGCTTGTCGAACCGCTGGCGTCGTCGGAGCGCCGCCAACCGCTGCTTGGATTGATTTGGGGATTGCTGTTGTCGTCTGAATTTCGCTTGAATCACTAGAGTGGAGTAGCACCACGGATGTCGAACCCAACCCGGCTGACGCTTTCTCGTCGCGAACTGCTGGCCAGCTCGGCCGCGGCAGGGCTTGGCGCCGGCGCGCTCGCTACCCCGTTGCGAGCCAATTCGGCGACCGCGCCGCGCAAACAACTCCTTCTGCTGTTTCTTTCCGGCGGCGCCAGTCAGTTTGAAACCTGGGATCCCAAACCCGGCGCCAAGACGGGGGGACCGTATCGAGCCATCTCGACGTCGCTGCCCGGCGTGTCGATCGGCGAACTGCTGCCGCATACGGCAAAGAACATGCATCGGCTGACCGTCGTGCGCAGCTTGAATTCCGGCATCGCCGATCATTTTCAGGGGCATTATGCCTTGCAGGCGGGCCGCGTTGCCAAAGGCTATCCTGTGCTCGGATCGGCGGTCGCGAAATTGCTCGAACGGCCCGGCGATTTGCTGCCGGGCTACGTCGTCATCCGTCGCGACAGCCCGAAGGCTTACACCGACGTGGGCGACGCAGGGTTCCTCGGCGCCAAATACGAAGGCGTGCAGATCGTCAACAATCAACCGCCGGCGAACCTGGCGCCTCCGCAGAACGTCGAGCCGGCGCTGGCGGAAGCCGTGGAGCGCGTGCGGCAGGCGGCCGATGATCGCTTTCGGCGCAATCGCTACGCAAGTCCGATCGACAGCTACGGCACGACGTTTCGCCAGGCCCAGGCGTTAATGCAGCGCAGCGATATCTTCGATCTAACTCAGGAGTCGCCCGCCGACCACGAGCGTTATGGAAAGCACGATTTTGGCCAACATTGTCTGCTGGCGCGGCGCCTGTTGCAGTCGGGCGTAACCTGTGTAAAGGTCGTGCACTTCGATTGGGACGCCCACCAGGACAACTTCTATTGGCATCAGATTCGCTGCGCCGAGTTCGATCGCACGCTGGTCACGTTGTTGGATGATCTGGATGAACGGGGGATGCTCGAACACACGCTGGTCGTGATCACGGGTGAGATGGGCCGCACGCCCCAAATCAACAACCTCGGCGGCCGCGATCATTGGGGCCGCGCCTGGAGCATGGCGATGGCCGGATGCGGCGTGAAGCCTGGTGTGGTGTATGGCGCCACAAACGACACAGGCACAGAGGTAACAGACGATCCCGTCAAACTCGGCGATCTGTTTCACACCTATCTGCAAGCATTGGGAATCGACTCGAGCAGCATGTACGAAGTGGGCGGCCAGACGAATCCTGTCGCCGATCCTGCAGCCAAACCGATCGACGCCCTGTTGGCGTAGCGAATTCCTCCTTGAATGAAACCCGGCATGACGATCGATCCTACCAAATTCAAACAGATCGCCGTACACAAGCACGACGCTCCCCTGCTGTGTTGCGCCTTCGATCCCACAGGGCGATTCGTCCTCGCCGGCGGTCGTGAGCCAAGCGTTGTCTGCGTGGATGTCGTGTCTGGCGAGAAGTCACGGTTGGACGGACACGAAAGCTGGGTCGGCGCGATCGTTCGCTGCGGTGCGGAACTCGTGCTGACGGCCGATCAGGCTGGGCGTGTCATTGCCTGGGACTGCAGTAGCGACCGTCCCGTATTGCGCTGGGACATCGCAGCGCACGAGAGCACCATCTATGCATTGGCCGCCAGCGCCGACGGTAAACAGTTCGCCACCGGCGATCGCGACGGCGGCATTCGCATCTGGCAAACCGATGACGGGCGTCGCACGCGCGAGCTCAACGGCCTGGGGCATCCCGTCTACGGCTTGGCGTTTCCCCCCGACGGCCGGCAGTTAATCTCGGCTGATCGCCAGCCGCACAAGCCGCGGATCAAGTGGTGGGACATTGCGACCGGCGGCGAATTGCGGAGCATCGACGTCGCCGAACTGTCCGCCTATCGGCGCGTCGAGGACATCGAATGGGGCGGCATCCGCGCCATCACGATTTCGCCCAGCGGAAACATGCTGGCCGCTTGCGGCAGCAACGGCTATTCAGGGCCTGCTTGCGTCTTGCTGTTCGACGTTGCTACAAGTGAATTGAAACGCAAGCTGGCTGCAACATTCAAGGGATTCTGCTACTCGGCGCGGTTCCACTCCCAAGGCTTTTTGTTGACCGCCAGCGGCGACATCGGCAAGGGCGAGATCGGCTGTTGGTCCACCGACCAAGTCGAATCGCTGGCGAGCACAGCAACGCCTGGTCCCTGTACCGCCATCGACATTCATCCCGAAGGTCGCCGCTTTGTTGCCGCGCAGGCGATCGGCAAAGGCTCGTACCCCGACGCGGGCACACTCACGCTGTTCGAATGGTTCGAGTAACGTGTGCAACCTGAGTCAACTGATCCGTTCATTCAACACGCCCCCTTAGTCCTTAACCAAGCGTATGGCGGTTGTGGCCTGGCGTGATTTTGTGGGCGGGGGTTCGCGCAGGTGTTTGCGGTCCAGCGGGGCTGGTGGGGATGGTTGGATTGAGGCGTCGGGCATGGGGGCGGCTTTCGGGGGTGAGACGCGGCGGCGGCGTCAGCGCGTCCAGACGCTGACTTCGGGGGAGGCGTCGTCAACAGCGGAGCGGGCGATGGACGTTGTGCACGATCAACAGCAAGTAGTCCAACGTCGGACGATAGCTTAACAACCGATAGACAATCCCGTACGGTAAAATTATTCGAACGACGTTCAAAGTCCGTGTTTTGAGGGCTTTGAATTACGATTTTCTATCGAATCTCGGCCGACCGCCACGCTCCATCGGCGAAGATTGGGTGGACTGCTGAAGTACTACCAGCGTAAAGCCGCGTGAAGTTCTTCCGGTTCCGCGGTCGTTCTTCTGCGATCGCCCTCTGCGCTGTCGGCAAATTTGTGGGCGAATGCCTGAAATTTTCGCCGATGGAGCGTGGCGCTCGGCCGAGATTCGCTCGGGAATCCACAATCAAGGTCCATAAAACCCGCACTTTGAACGTCGTTCGAATACTTTTACCCTACGGGATCCACAACGCAACCGGCTCGTCTGAAAGCTCCACCTGGCAATTTCGTCGCTTTTAGAGGAAATCGCGAGATGATTCACCAAGGTCAATCGCTCTCGCAAACCCACCGATTTTTACAAAGCGCCCTGTTGCCCGAGTGTTGCGACCCTGGTGGCGACGCGATCCAATCGCAAACCGTGGCGAACGTCGCAACACGACCCTGTTCATTCAACGAACAGTCGACGTTTTTGAACTTGCAGTGATTTGCAAGCGATTCACCAGGTAAAGAGTCTTCGCGAAATCGGTGATTGCCTTCCGACGTACAGATACACCTTCTTAAGTAGTTCGGGCGAGTTGACGTTCTCGGCGTGGGAAATTAGGACTGATCCCCGTGAACGACAAGAGAGGCGTCTTTTCTCCGGTTCCGGCTACAACTCGCCCTGACCGTTCCTTTTAGGCAGTACAGCACGGCGAGAATCTCAAATCAATTCCCGAATTGGCTTTCCAAACGGCAACAGCAATTGGGGGCGACCGCTGTAGTCGGCGATGGTCGCGTCCTGATCAATCCCTAAATGCTTGTAGACCGTTGCCCATAAATCGTTAGGCGTCAGCGGCCGGTCGTGCGGATGCTCACCATTGGAATTGGTCGAACCGACAACTTGGCCATGCTGCATGCCGCCGCCGCAAACCAACACCGACATCGTCTGAGGCCAGTGCTCGCGGCCAAAGCGAATCCCTTTGCTTCCCGTGTCGGACCGGCTGATTTTCGGCGAACGGCCGAATTCACCCGTCACCACCAGCAGTACCTTCTTTGTCAGATTTCGGGCGTGCAGGTCTTCGATCAGCGCCGTCACAGCCTGATCGTAAATCGGGAAACGATGTCCCGCGTCCTTCCACAGGTCGCGTTTTCCGCATGGGAATCCCAGTTGTAAAAGCCCAGCTTGGGATACTTCAAGCCCGAAATATATGGGTTTTCCATGGCGACGGTCACGAAACTACTACCTGCCTCGACCAACCGCCGGGCCATCAGCGCCCGCTGTCCCCAGGCATGCATGCCGTATCGCTCGCGCAGCGATTGTGGTTCGCGCGACAAATCAAACGCTTCGTGCATCCGAGGACTGGTGAGCAGTCCAAAAGCTTGCTGGCTGAACTCGTCCACCGCGTCCATCGCGCCGCTGGCATCGACTTCGCTCCGCAAGCGATCGAGGCCTCGAAGCAATTGCCTGCGGTCATCGAGGCGCTCCTCAGCGGTCTGACCAAGAAACATGTTTCTGACCGCAAACTTTGGAGAACTCGGATCGTCTCCTACCGGGAAGTAGTTGTACTTCATTCCCAAATACGCCGCGCCTTGGGCGTACGTATCGACTTTGGACCGGCCGCCGTTCGCCATCGTGACACAGTTTGGCATACCAACGTCAATGTGCTCTCGCATCTTGTTGACGATTGAAATAACAGACGGTGAATCGTTGATCGTCCCCGTGGGAGTATCTGGAATTCGTCCGGTCATGACTCGTTTGCTGCCGCCGCCATGATCGTTGAAGCGATGCGAGATGCTACGAATCAGTGTGAACTTGTCGGCGCACTTGGCGTGCAGCGGTAGATGCTCGCAAACTTCGATCCCTGGCACGTTCGTAGAAATCGGTGAAAACTGTCCGCGGTAACCCTCAGGCGCGTCCGGCTTCATGTCGTAGGTCTCCATGTGTGGAGGCCCGCCGGCCAGCCAGACAAAAATGACCGACGTTTCTGGTGCGGCGCTGGTTGCACCGGCCGCAGTTCTCAGCCGCATCACTTCGGCGAGGCTCAGCCCGCTTACGCCCAAGGCCCCCATCTTCAGAAACGACCGTCGCGAAGTCGGCCCGAAACATCTATTGATTGGGTTCATCTTTAATCTCCACTGCGATTTCGCCAGAGGACTTCCTGATGATAGCTTCGCAGGAAGTGGTTTGGAGGATTGTCGTACACTACTCATCAAGCCACATCAACTCAGACGTCCAGAATCGACCCGGCCGTTCCTTCTATTGGACCAGCGTTCTGCCCGACATTGAGTCCGCGAACGGCCGGCGTTTTTCTTTGGGGCCGCGAATTCGGGGTGATGCACCAGGGTAATTTGCCCCCGCAAGACCGCCAACGTTTTCGAACCACCCAGTCGCCCGAGTGTGGCGACCTCTCCCGCCTCCGCGATCTACGCCGTACTGCTCGTCAACCCTCGCCCGAACGTGGCGCAGATTCTTTGCGCCGTTGCCGGCCTGCTTACCGCCGGACCAGTTGCGGGATTGGTTCGCTGGAAGTCATATAGTTGACAATATCGGTGGGAACGCCCGGCGTGATGCGAAGTTCCGCCAGGTCAAACAGCTCGCCCATGATGGTGGCGAAAACGTTGGCCGGCGTAACCACCTGGCCTTCGGGTTGCGAGCCGGAACGATCGGATCGCCCAATCACTTGTCCCATCGGCAAGCCCCCGCCGACGAAGATCAGCGGGCAAAGATCGCCCCAATGGCCGCGGCCGCCCCCGTCGGCGATCAGCGGAGTGCGGCCAAATTCGCCCAGGATGACCAGCAGCACGCGCTCGCTCAGACCACGATCTTCCAGGTCTTGAATGAAAGCGCTCGCCGCCTTGTCTACAGCCGGGGCCAGCAGGTTCATCCCTTCCTGCATATTGAAATTGTTTCTGTTGCCGTGCATGTCCCAGCCGGCGCTGGTCACCGTTACAAAGCGGCAGTCGGCCTCGACCAGGCGACGGGCCAGCAGCAGCTGCTTGCCGAGAGAAATCGGCGGCGCCTCCTTGGCGTACCGACGCTTCTTCCGCAGCGAATCCGGCACCGTGTACATGCTGGTATCGTAGCGAGCGACCAGCCTGGGGTCTTCTTTGCGAATATCAAAGGCGTCACTCATCCCGCCGGCGATAACCTCGAATGCCTGTTGTTCGAAACGCTCCGCCCCGCCCAGGGCGCTGGTCTGTTCGAAGCGGCGTTTGAAATGATCCAGCTGCGTCAGCAAGTTGCGACGATCGCCCAACCGCTTCTCCGAAATCCGCAGCTTCATGTTCTCGACAATCTCGATCCCGTCGCTGGGATCAAACGGCTTGAGCGAGGAGGAAAGCGAGCCCGTTTCGGTAATGAAATCATCGAACCGCTGCCCCAGACCGGCGAACTCTTCCCCGACCGAAGGCGGGGTAATAATCGCCGAGTGGGGAATTCCGGTCCGCGGGCTACTGGCGCCAGCGATCCGCGCAAAGACCGACGCCATGTTTCCTTTGCTCGGATTGCCGCCGGCCATCACATGATTGGCCGCGGGTTCGTGGCTGCTGATGCCATGGCGAAAGCAGCGGACGATCGCCATTTTATCGGCCAGCGCGGCGAGCTGCGGAAAGTGGCTGCCGAAATTAACGCCTGGCAGCCGGGTCTTTGTGTCGCCGAACATGGTCCGCGTCTCTCGCGGCGCCGTCATCTTCGGGTCGAAGGTCTCGAATTGCGAGGGACCGCCTTGCAAATTCAGAATGACGACCGACTTCTCTTTCAGGAGCGACTTTCCCTCGCCGGCCTGCGCCTGCGCGGCGAGCAATTGAGAAAGGGTCAATCCACCAATCCCCAGCGTGCCGACCTGCAGAAACCGCCGGCGACTAAGGCCTTGACAGGTGGCCTGACGACCATCGGTGTAAAATGAGAGCATCGTATATCTCTTCCCGTTGAAAGTCGTGACTGGCAAACCGAGCCGCGAGACGACACAGACACATCAACCTGCGTGGATAGATTAACAGATCGACCTCGCCGAATCCATCGGTCCGCCATCGCGTACGACAGGTCCGCCACCGCATGCCCGGCAGAATGCCGGAGTGAAGTTCTCGGGTTTGAAGGTATGAAAAAGTGCGTTCGCTCGCCTAGGCAGAATAATAAAAGCCGGCAGTTCCTTCTTTTGTACCAGCGTTCTGCCCGACGTTGAGCCCGCGAACGGCCGGCGTTTTTCGTTTAATCGCAGTGCGGGCGCCAGGAACCCGAATCTAGGCGTGCAATTCACCAAGGTAAATCACCCTCTCCAAAACCGCCGATTTTACAAAACGCCCTATCGACCGAGTGTTGCGACGTCAGCGCTGATGAGATCCCAATGCCCAGCGTGGCGAACGACGCACCAGAACGCCAACGTGGGCGTCGAGAACGCCGTCTTTCCACCAACAGCCTCAGGTCTGGCATCCCGACCCCTCCCAGGCAATACTACAGCGCCGGCCGTTCCTTCTTTTGGACCAGCGTTTCTGCCCGACGTTGAGTCCGCGAACGACCGGCGCGTACGGTCAAAATATTCGGCCGAACGATAAGTGCGGGCTATGCTTGTATTTACTGGCGCTCGTCGGATCGCGAATCCGGCCGTTGACAGCCGGACTTGGGAAGGCAATCCTGCTGGTTGACCTCTACCAGCACCACGGCAGTGGGGTATTTCATGAGCTTCGTACTTCAACCTTGGCAGTTGCTGTTCGCCATCCTCTCGGGTTGGATTCATCACCGGCAGCAACAGATCATCGAGTTCCAGAACGATCAGATCCAGTCCCTGCTCAAACAGATGGGCAAGAAACGCATCAGCTTGACCGACGACCAACGGCGGATTTTGGCCGTCAAAGGCAAGGCGCTGGGACGCAATACGTTGCGGGAGTTGACCACGATCGTGACACCCGACACGATTCTCCGCTGGCATCGCGAACTGGTGGCGAAGAAGTGGGACCACAGCGAGAAACGCAAATCTGTCGGCAGACCGCGGATCCGCCAACTGATCGTGGATCTGATCCTGCGGTTCGCCCAGGAAAACCCTTCGTGGGGCTACGACCGAATCCAGGGCGCACTGGCCAATGTCGGCTACCACATCTCGGACACGACGGTGGGCAACGTCCTCAAGCAACACGGCATCGAACCGGCTCCTGATCGACAGCGTCAGACAACTTGGACCACGTTTCTCAAGGCCCATTGGGATGTTTTGGCCGCAATCGACTTTACCACCATCGAAGTCTGGACCAAGGTCGGATTGGTCACCTATTACTTGCTGTTCGTGATCGAACTCAAGACGCGCCGCGTTCACTTGGCCGGCTGCACTCCCCATCCTGATGAGCCGTGGATGACGCAGATCGCCAGAAACCTGACCGACTACGAGGGCTTTCTGCTCGGCAAGCGTTACCTGCTCATGGACCGCGACACGAAATTCTCTCTAGCCTTCCGCCACATTCTGAAAAGAGAGGGCGTCGAGCCACTGCTGCTGCCCCCGCGCAGCCCCAATTTGAACGCTTTCATCGAGCGGTTCATGAGGAGCCTCAAATCCGAAGCGCTCTCGCGCATGATCTTCTTCGGTGAGAACTCGCTGCGCCGCGCTGTTTCGTCTTTCCTTGAGCACTACCACGGCGAGCGAAACCACCAAGGACTGGAAAATAAACGGATCCAGCCCGCTGATGAAGTCGGTCAAATTGCCGGCAAAATCGAGTGCCAAGAGCGGCTGGGTGGACTGCTGAAGTACCAGCGAAAAGCAGCGTGAAGTTCCTCCTGTTCCTTGGTCGTTCTTCTGCGATCGCCGACTGCGCTGTGGGCGAACAGATGCGATATTCGCCGATGGAGCGTGGCGGTCGGCCGAGATTCGATAGAAAATCGTAATTCAAAGCCCTCAATACACGGACTTTGAACGTCGATCGAATACTTTTACCGTACGGCAAGCGTGGGCAGAATGTCGATCGACGCGATGATCTCGTCACGGACTTGACCGGCCGGAATGACTCCTGGCCAGCGAACGATGCAAGCGACGCGGTTACCACCATCGAGCGAACTCCATTTTAGCCCTCGGTACGGCGTCGAGCGCGCCCATTTTTTCTGGCCGGGTTCGGGGCCGTTGTCTGATGTGAAGATGACCAGGGTCTGCTGGTCGAGGCGGCGATCCTGCAGCGTTTTCAGGATGCGCCCGATGCGGCTATCCAGTTCCGCCACCACCTGGCCGTAGTCGATGAGCTTTGATTGGCCTTTCCAGTCGGGATGGGCTTGCGCGGGAAAGTGCGGCGCCGTGTAAGGCAGGTAGAGAAAGAACGGCTGATTGCGTTCGGCTTGAATAAACTTGATCGCCTCGGCGGTAAATTGCTCTGTCAGCCGACGATTGTCGAAGCGATCTTCGATCAATTCGCCGTTGCGATACAACTTTTTGGTTTGGTTGTTGCTCATCGTGATGTAGTAGGCCGAATCGAATCCTTGATTCATCGGCAACATTGTGGGCGCGTCGCCCAGGTGCCACTTGCCGCACAGGGCCGTTGCGTATCCCGCGGAGCGGAAGACTTCAGCGATGGTCAAAGCCTCCGGCGCGAGCCCGTTGACGGTCTTGACGCCATATCCGAGCACGCCTCCGCTCCAGCCGACACGCGCTGGGTACGCGCCGGTCAGCAACGCCATCCTCGACGGCGTACACACGGTGCACCTCGCATGGAAATCGGTTAGCCGCACGCCTTCGCTCGCAATTCTGTCCAGCACGGGAGTATCGATGGTGTCGCCGCCGAAGCAGGAGAGATCGCCGTAGCCCAGGTCGTCCGCCATGATCAAGATCACGTTGGGCGGCGAGAGCGAAACGACAGCGCCGTCGCAGGCGAGTCCGGGATGCGTCAAGCCGAACGCGATGAACGCGGCGGCGAACAAAGATACGGCGGTTTGAATTCGTTCTAACATGTTCGGGCTCCATTCAGTCGTTCTACAAGCCTGCCCCGAGCGACGGTTACATCTCAATTTCAAAGCGTTGACGTTTCTCACGCGCAACCAGCGATTGGGCCAACGGGTCGCCGATGACCTGTTCCTTTTCCGGATCCCAGCGAATCTTGCGACCGACTCGGGCCGCGATGCCGGCCAGATGGCAAGTCGTCAGGGCGCGGTGATGGCTGAAGACATCAGAGATCGGCTCTTGGCGACTTGCAACCGCAGCAAAGAAATTGGCGACGTGGTCCGTCAGTTCTCGACCTTTGTAGACGGTTTCCAAGGCCCCTTCGGGCAACGGGTTCGACGCTAGATCCTCGACTGGCTTGCCGACCAATTTACCGCGATTGACGAAAATCCTTCCTTCGGTTCCCTCAAACAGGATGCCATTGTCGGTGTCGTGGCGCAGGATGAGTTCCACCCCATCCTGGTAGACTGCCTTGATATTGAATTTTGTGGCCGTGTTATACGCGTTTTCGACCTTGGGATAACCGTCCTGGAAGTCAACCGGGTGCTCGACCATGACCGGATCGACGGAGAGAGGGCCGGTGTCTGTCTT
The DNA here is from genome assembly GCF_007751035.1 of Lignipirellula cremea. Classification (NCBI taxonomy): domain Bacteria; kingdom Pseudomonadati; phylum Planctomycetota; class Planctomycetia; order Pirellulales; family Pirellulaceae; genus Lignipirellula; species Lignipirellula cremea. Next base: position 150,125 of record NZ_CP036433.1, read on the forward strand.
ATCCATGCCCCACGTGGCGATATCGACGTGATGGGCGCCCCAGTCCGTCAACTTGCCGCCGGAATATTCGTACCACCAGCGGAACTCGTAATGGGTGCGCGACCAGGATTGGATGATGTTCGGAGCGCCTCCCTTGAAGCGATAATCGACCCACGGCGCCGGGCCGAGCCAGCGGTCCCAGTCGAAGTTTTTGGGCGGAGTTGCAACGGGGATCTCCGGGCTGACCGGAGCCCCGCCGATCCCGCATTGCACGCGAACGAGCCTGCCCAGTCGACCGTCCCGAATCATGGCGATCGCCTTGACGAACTGCGACGCACTACGTTGTTGCGTGCCGACCTGCATCACCGCGCCGGTCTTCCTGCACGCTTCGCAAAGCAATCGGCCTTCGTCAATCGTCAGCGTCATGGGCTTTTCGCAGTAGACGTCCTTACCTGCCCGCATCGCCTCGATCGCGATCTTGGCGTGCCAATGATCTGGCGTGCTGATGTGGACGACATCGACCTGCGAATCGTCAATGATTTTTCGATAGTCGCTCCCGCTGTCGGGAACTTTGCCGAGCCAACCTTGAACGATATCTTTGGCGCGCCCAAGCCGATTTGCATCGACATCGCAGACCGAGACAATGTCGCCGAACTTCGGAAATTCCTTGCCGACTCCGTAGCGGCCGTCTGCAGCAAACACCCGTTTGTCCCAGCGAACACCGCAGCCGATCACGCCGATTCGTGGGCGTTCATTGGCGCTTTCGAACCCCAGGGCGCGACGCACTGTTCCCGGACAAAGCGAAGCAGCAGCGAGCCCAACCGATGCCTTGAGCACGCTGCGACGGGTGATCGAAGGGAAGTTGTGGGTCATGGGAAAAACTCTTTGGCGGCGACCAACGATTCGTTTACGGAGCAGCAAGGGCGGCTGGCGGGATCTTCCTTTCTTCCGGCCAGACGCTAATTTGTTTGCTCGGCGGCAGAATGCCGAAACGTGGGTGATTGTAGGGTAGGAAACTGGTCGCCGCGATGGAAACTTCGCCGCGGGCCAGTTCGGGGGACACGTTCAGCTTATCTAACGGGCTAGGAGTTCGGAAAACGTCAACAGGAGAAATGGCGGATCGCATATAAAGCTACGTGAATTTCGTTCGATGGGCAAATACTGCTCTTGCTTCGAGATTCAGCACGGATGCGTCTCGGCAGCGGCGTCCAAAGATCAGGGCTTTAAAGCTAGCACTTCTTGCGTTTAGCAAGAATTTTGGCGGTGGAAACGTGGGGTTGGTCGTTCCGTTTGGTTCGCTTCGGCGGCGGGCGTTTTGGGCCGCGTTTGTGTTTCTGAAAGGCGGATAGACGCACGTTCCCCGCCAACTCCACTAACATTTTTGATAACTGTTTCAGCGTCAAAGGCGACAGCGCTTCGCGCCATTCATCTTCCGGGATGGCGATCATCATGCCGCGCCACACCATGCTCATTTCATCCGCCATGTAGTAGAAGGAAAAATTCTTCTCAATCTTTTCCACGCCGTGCGCCGCCCGCAGCGCGGCTTTCACTACAGCCAACGCATTGAAAATCACCAGTCCCAGGCTAAAACCGAATAACGCCGCCGGCGGATAGCCCAGCGTGTTGATCTCGTTGTTGAGCGACAGTCGCAGTTCGTTGAAGGCGGCTTCAATGCTCCAGCGCGTGCGGTATGTGTCAGAGATTGTCACTGCGTCGACGTCCGCCGGCAGATTGGAAAGGATGTGAATCTCCTGTTCTCCGCCACGGCCCGATTGGAACAATTCGACGCTGATGCGGCGAGCCGGCAGCTTGGCGCCAAAGTCGTCGGTGATCAGAATGGACTGCTCGAAGACTTGGCCCGTTTCGCTTTCGCCCCGTAAAACACGGTCTCCCGTGGGCTTCCAGCGGACATTCGCGGCGTGTTGCCGAATGACGAAAAACGCTTCATTCAAGGCGATCTCTTGGAGGAACACCGACGTGCAGAAATTGCGATCGGCGACCCACACCTCGCCTGGCACCAAGCGATTGATCAACTCGATCAGCAGCGAACGCTCTTGCGCATGGCCGTCTTCCGCCAGTTCCACATCGTCGATGAGACCGAGTTGGGGGTCGAGCACCGCCAGCACCACGCCTGGCAAAGGACCGGCGGCGATGGTCCGTAACTCCTGGATGCGATGCTGCGTGGCGCCGGGATGATTGCCGTCCAGGATGCGCACGCGATAACCGGGCAACAGGCTGGGACGGGCGCTGTTCATCGGCTCGATCAGTTCCCGAAACAGCGTCGCCGTCTCGCGCACCAACGCGGCGGACACCAGCGGCTCAACGCCGTTGAGTTTGTCATAGACGCTGTTCACGGAGACGGAGATATCTTGCTTGCAAGCTTGATAAGCGGCGTTGGTGCTTTTGCGAGTTTTGGCGACCACCATGCCCATCAAATTGACCAACACCGAAAACGACAATTCCGACACCCGTTGCGACACAGCATGGTCGGCGAAGATCTGATCCAACCGATCCGGCGTCAAGGCCGCACCGAGCGCCGCTTTGGTCATGACGGGGATGGGACCCTCCTTTTCAAACCGCGCAAACACCTCGCCGAGAATCATGATACGCCTCCGAATTGCCGTAAATGGTTAGTTCTACTGCAATTATTGCAATCCGAGCCAACGCGTCACCCCACACCGCCGGGGAGGTGGTGCTAGCTTTAAAGCCCTGGTCCAAAGATAGCGATCGCCGAGGCTGCACATGATGGTGACAATCCGCAGGCCTCGAAACTCGGGGCGAGCTGCCACCTGCGCTGCTGCTCACATGTACGCCCCGCTGCTTATGCCTGACACGATGCCTTCCTTTTCGGCCAGCAAGCGTCCCCACGCAAAAGCATCTTCGTCGTCGACCGTAATTACCTCGTCAAGGAGCGCCGTGTCCAGATTCTTGGGAATAAAACCTGCACCGATGCCCTGGATGCGATGCTTGCCTGCCCGACCGCCGCTGATTACAGGCGAGTGTTTTGGTTCGACCGCGATGGCCTTAAAGTTGGGGTTCTTCTGCTTGAGGAAGCGTGTCACGTCGGTGATTGCCCCTCCCGTTCCCACGCCCGCTACGATTGCATCGATGTCGTGCCCGCTGTCCTCCCAAATCTCTGGACCGGTCGTCCATTCTTGGATCTCGGGATTGGCAAGGTTTTCAAATTGCTGGGGCATCCAGGCGTTGGCTTCGCACTCGACAAGCTCGCTCGCTCGAAGAATGGCGCCGGGCATGCCTTCGGCGGCCGGCGTGAGCACTAGATTCGCTCCCATGGCACGCAGCAGCTGACGACGTTCGACTGACATGGACTCTGGCATCGTCAGCGTGAGTCGATAGACCTTCGCAGCGCACACGAACGCCAGTGCGATCCCCGTATTTCCGCTGGTCGGTTCAATAATGTGCGAATCCGGGTTAATCAGGCCATTGCGTTCGGCCGCCTCGACCATCGCGGCTCCAATGCGGTCCTTCACGCTGTTTAGAGGCTGAAAAAACTCGCATTTTGCGAACACGGTCGCGTGGTCCCCGGGCGTCAACCGGTTGATCCGTATCATCGGCGTGTCGCCAATAGCTGACGGAGTATTGTCGAATGTCTTTCGGCGAGGCATCGTACGTTGCCCTTTGGGTTTCAGCTCGCCGCCGGGAGCTTGAATGACGGCCCATTCATCGAGGCTCTTCTCAATTGCAAGCCGATTGCAACGAACGAGATCGTCATAGCCTTCGCGCAACTGACCACAAAGTGCTGAGACAAGAACTCGCCGTTGCTGGGCGTTTCATCCAACCGGGTTGGCTTCCAACCGATTGGCTTTCTTACGATAGGACACAGGTAGTCTGCCTGGGTCCGAAAGACTCGGTTGTTGATCATCGATTCTAATCCCGAGTTTGCCCGTCGGAGCTGCTTGATTACTGGCTCCATAGCCGAGTCAGGGATCGTGACAAGCGGCATCCTCTAGCGGTTTACTTCGATTTTTCCGAGATAAACGACCAGGCGACGGTACCAAAGGAGTTCCAAAATTTCTGGGCAATTCAGGGTTGTCTTTTGGCTGGCGTCCCTAGAGTGAAATGTAAAGCGACGGCGTTAAACGACAAGATCGCGCAGACACCTTCTCAATCACGGGCGGCGTTTTCCGCCCTTAACAAGGGAGCTCAAAATGACCTCTGCAGAGCACACCACGAACTGGCCCGACCTGGCGATCGGTCTTTACGATCGGTTAACTGGCAGAAACGCCGAAATCACCTACGAGTTTCAAGATATGCACCTGCAGGTCCCCAGCGGCGCTGGGGAACAAACGCAGCATGCAGAGTGGGTATTCAGCGGCACGATGAAAATCCGCACGTCCGATCCACCAGCCACAAAACGACTTAGACCGATTAAGTGCCATTCGCGTCGCGGGCGATACAATAAGCGCCCGTCTCCGACGACGGGGCCGAGCGGCCGTTGGCGACGCGATAGGCGATCAGTTGGGTGACCGCGTGCACGCAGCCGTGATCGGCGCTGAGCACCTGGGAGAGGAAGGTCCAGACGGTGACCGCGGTGGTATAAATCCGCGCCGCATCCAATTTTGCCGTTGCCTGGCCGAAGGTCGATGCGATAGTCTGTTCCGAGATGAGCGAGGCGAAAAACAGTTGGTTATCGTGTCGAGCCGCGGCGATCCGTCGCCGAAAAGAATCGAACATGTGGGAGGGCCTACTAGCGGACTCCGGGAAACCGGCGTTCCTACCGCGACGGGCCCAGGTATTCCCATGGATCAAACAGATCCCCACTTTGATGGCCGCGTTAAGTGAGCATCACGCCAATTTAGCGCGAACGCCAGTTTCAACAATCTGTCAACAACCGACTTTTGCCGGCCCATAAAAAGTTGTGTTCTTGAAAATCGCAAAAAAGCGGCGCATCCTGCTGATGTCTTCACACTTTAGCGCTCTACAGGGCGGCAGTTTGCTATTTCGGCGAACGAACGGAGCAGGAATCTTCAAGCAATAAAGCATGATGTTCGTCGTAACTCGCCTTGTGAATGTCAGCGTTTATGACGGATGTCCGGTCGGTTACGGCCCCCCTTAGATCAGCCCCTCGAAGAACGGGGCGATGGAGTGTTGCATCCGTAAGATCGACATCACGGAGGACAGAAGTTCGCATACGGGGCACAACCATGGTTGTGCGATTCAACTTGGCGCCGGTCAAGTTCGCTCCATTGAAGCCTACATACAGAAACTCAGAACCGCTCATATCAGCCTCACGAAGATCGGCCAGAGTAAAATCCGTCTGTTTGAATTTGGAATCACGCATTATGGCTCCGTGAAAGCTGGCTCCATGCAGCTTTGCGTTATCGAGCAACGCCGCAGTAAGATTGGCTCCATCGAAGCAGGCGGATGTGCCATCGGTATTTCGCAAATCAGCTCCTGTAAGGTCTGCGTTCCGAAAATTCGTTTCCTGAAGACCTTTGCCCCTCAAGTCAGTGCCTCGTAGGTCTTGCCCAGAGAGGTCCAGGCCGGAAAGGTCGCCTTGTCCAGGTATTTCGCCAACAATATTCGAAGGTTGTGTGTGCGACTCAACGAGTCCTTCAGTTTGTTTATCTGATTCCGTCATTATATCCCCGCGTTTAGTTGATTATGGCTAATTAGAAAAATTGTGTTGGTTAATGAGTATTAAAAGTTAATAACGACTTCCCTGAGTCAACAAAGAGAGCGACGCGCCGTGAGTGCTATTTCTAAAGCATCGCTGGGTGAATCCGCCAGTGCCGTAAGATGCCCCATCTTTCTCCCAACACGCGTCTCTCGCTTTCCATAGAGGTGCAATTTAAGTTCCTTCACGGCCAACGCTTTGGCCCAACTGGGTTCTCCACGGCGCCATACTTCACCTAGCAAGTTCACCATGGCGGCTGGCCGCAATTGCGTTGCAGCACCGAGCGGCAAACCACAGACTGCCCGCACCTGCTGCTCAAACTGGCAGGTTGCATGAGCATCGATCGTCAGATGCCCAGAATTGTGTGGACGCGGGGCCAGTTCGTTGACCAACAGTTTACCGTCTGTCGTCAAAAAGAACTCGACGCACAGCACGCCGATTAACTCAAATTCCGTGAGAATGGCGCGAGCGATGTCGATGGCGTCGTCGATGATTGCCTGGGGCAATTTAGATGGCGTGGTGGATGCGTCGAGGATGTGATTGGCGTGCATGTTATTGAACGGACCATAGAATGCGACCGAGCCGTCGCGCCCTCGGGCGGCAACAATGGACAGTTCCGCGTCAAAATCGACAAAACGCTCCAGCACCGCTTCGTCGCATTTCAATCCCGCCCAGGCGGACTCCAGGTCCTGCTGGGTCTGGACCTTTACCTGCCCCTTGCCGTCGTATCCCCATGCGGCCGTTTTGAGTATGCCAGGCAAGTCGTCCTTGCCTTGGTTTCGCAATTCTTCCCAGGATCGAATCGCCCGAAACGGCGTGACAGGTATCCCCAAAGAGCGAAGAAAAGACTTCTCACGAATGCGGTGTTGGGTTGTATAGAGAACGTGGCCGGCGGGATGCACGGGTGCAATCGCGTTGACGATCTCGATCGTATCAGGCGGGACGTTCTCAAACTCGAAGGTCACGACATCGACCTGCCGTGCGAAATCCGCAACGGCGTCCAAGTTAGAATACAACGATCGAACTTCCTGATCGGCGACCTGACCGGCAGGCGTATCGTCATCTGGCGAGTAGACATGCACGCGGTAGCCAAGCCTGCGTGCAGCAAGGGTGAACATCCGACCCAGTTGACCGCTGCCCAGCACCCCGATCGTAGACCCCGGCAGGACGATTGGCGTCATAGGTAGGAATCCTGAATGATTTCATGGGTTAATTTCTCATGAAAGGCCTGTAATTCCGCGCGCAGTGCGGGCATCGTTTGCGCCAGCAGGCGAATCGCCAGATACGCGGCATTTTTGGCTCCGGCGTCGCCGATTGCGAGCGTTCCGACGGGAACGCCTGCTGGCATTTGGACGATCGACAGCAGCGAGTCCAGGCCCTGGAGTGCGCGGCCCATGACGGGAACCCCAAGCACCGGGAGCAAGGTTTGCGAGGCGAGCATCCCTGGCAGGTGCGCCGCCCCTCCCGCGCCGGCGATCAACACCCGGAGACCTCTCTTCTCGGCTGACTGGGCGTAATCGCGCAACCATTCCGGCGTACGATGGGCCGAAACGACCCGCCGCTCATGGGGCGCCTGGAACTTTTCCAGCACATCGGCCGCATGTCGCATGGTTTCCCAATCCGACCGACTTCCCATAACTAATCCGATCAGCGGGGGCGGTCCGCTGTCAGCGATTTGATCCGTGACCATTTCCTGGGACTGTTTAGAAGACACGATGTTCTCCGGTTCCAGGAACGAGGAAGGCTCCGTAACAGGTTGGACAATGCTATCGCCCCACATGAGATCCCAGGGCGAATTTGGAGCCGTGGGACCACGGGGTCGAGCAGCGGATCGCACTGTCATTACCTTGCACGCAGCGGGAGTTCTTCTCTCGTCCTGCGGGTTATCTACGAAACGGGTATTAGTCGAAACTGACGAACTTGCTGCCGACTTCGTCAAAGCGAAGGAAAACTCCGCTCTCGGCCAGATAGAAAATGGCGTGCAGTGTTAATGTTCCCGCCGCAACCGCATTAGCAACCGTCGAGCAGTCAGCGATCAGCCGCAGGTTTTGGAGCAGAGCGGACTGGGCATCCCGATTCTCCTTCTCGCGGCGCATCACGCCACGTACCAAGGGGTTGACATGGGCGTCGCTGTTGGAGGCGGTCTTCGGCGCCGAGTGAAGACCGGAGCACCGCGAGTGGCCGCACAGCACCAGGTGTTGCACTCCGATGTCTTGCACGGAATAGTCCAGAGCCTCCTGCACCTGGACGATTGCCTCTGGCCCCTTTAGACGGGGCGTCGATAGTCGGATGGCGGATCGTTCAGGAGTGATGCTTTCAAGAGCGCTATCCCATACGTCATCCGCGCAAGTCCACCAAAGGCTCGCAGGACGGGAGCCGCGACTTGCAATGCTTGACGCCTGTTCTTGAACCTGTTCTAGCGGCCGCAGGCCCGTGTTTTGCATTACAGCGAACATCATCTTTCTCCACAGAAAGGGGTTGTTGACAGGATTTCACTCAGTACCATTCGTGCCTTGACCGGCGTTATTCCAGTATGAAACGAGCCGCTTTTCGATCGCGGCCACGCATTGTTCGACGGACCACTCGTGCGTGGGGAGCACCAGGTCGGCGTCCGTGGGCGATTCATAGTTCGCCGTTACGCCTGGGAAATCTCGGATATCTCCTCGATCAGCAGCCAGATAGCGTCCCGACAGGTCGCGCTGTCGGCATACCTCAAGCGGTGCGTCCAGGTGGACATGCAGCACCCGCTCTTTGCCAATGACTTTTTGCGCCTGCTTGCGAGTTGATTCGTCTGGCGCCGCCAGGGCGGCGATGCAAACGATGCCAGAGTTATTGAACAGGGCGGCGATCTCCGCGGCTCTCCGAAGGTTTTCGGACCGTTCCGCAGCGGAGAAACCCAACTCACGGCTGATGCCGTGACGCAGATTCTGTCCGTCGAGCACCGTCACGGCAGTTCCCAAAGCGAACAGTCTCTCCTCCAAAGCGAAGGCGATGGTGGTTTTGCCGGAACCGCTCAACCCGGTCAAAAGAAGCGTGCAGGCAGGTCGTCCGAATCGAGCAACACGCTGACCGGAAGTAATCCGACTGGGCGTGAACTGCAGCTTCGGGCTTTGCAGTTCGATGCCCCACTGGCTGCTCGATTCCTGGTTCGTTTCTGGTTCGACAATCATGCCCGCCGCAATCGTCTCATGGGTTACTCGATCGACCAGAATAAAGGAGCCCGTTTGACGATTAACGGTGTACGGATCGAATGCGAGCGGCGCGTGGGTCCGCATGCGGCACCTGCCTGTCTCGTTCAGAGCCAGGGACGGGACCTCGACCCGGTTCAAGGTGTTCACATCGGTGCGATAGATGAGAGAGTGAACCTCGCCGGTCGTGCGCCGCGTGGAATGTTTGAGCCAATAGGATTTTTGCGGAATCAAAGGCTGCGGCGACATCCAGACGATATTCGCCTCAAATTCCTTGGCAAAGTGCGCAGGTTGTTCGGGGTCGACGAGCATGTCGCCGCGGGCGATATCAATCTCATCCTCGAGAGTCAAAGCGACCGCAGCACCGGCCGAAACCGAGGGGAGGTCGCCGTCAAAACTGACAATCGACTGCACCCGGCTGGTTTGTCCGCCGGGCAAGACCAGCACCGGATCGCCAATCGTGATTGAGCCCGCCGCGACCGTCCCGCAGTAACCTCGAAATTCAGCGTGAGGTCGACTCACCCGCTGTACCGGAAAGCGAAATGCGGAGTGGCTGGCATCGCTGTCGACCTCAACCATTTCCAGGAGTTCCAGCAGCGGCTGCTCTTGAAACCAAGGCATTCGGTCGCTGAGCGTCGTGACGTTGTCGCCCTGCAGACCAGAGATCGGCAGGCAACGTACTGCGGGCGCGTTGAGTTGTCGTACGAACTCTCGGTACTCTGTGCAGATCTGCTCGAATATCGTTTGGCTGTAGTCGACCAGGTCCATCTTGTTGACCGCCAACACCAGGTGTCGGATCCCCAGCAAGGAAGCGATATAGCTGTGTCTGCGCGTCTGGGAAAGCAGTCCTTTACGCGCGTCGACCAGAATGATCGCCAATTGCGACGTCGAAGCGGCGGTCGCCATATTCCGCGTATACTGCTCGTGGCCGGGACTGTCAGCTGAAATGAACTTCCGTCGGTCTGTCTGGAAGTATCGGTAGGCGACATCGATCGTGATGCCTTGCTGCCGTTCGTCTTCCAGGCCATCCATCAGTAGTGCGGGGTCGATCGCTTTGCCGGCCGTGCCGAGCCTGATTGAATCCTGCGCGAGCGCCGCCAGCTGGTCCTCGTAAACGGCTCCCGTTTCGAGCAGCAAGCGTCCGATCAGCGTGCTTTTTCCGTCGTCAACGCTGCCACAGGTGAGGAATCGCAGCAGGTCTATCTGCGGGATCGGATGCTTTTCCTCGTTTGCCGGGGCCGCTTCGTTGAGGGATCTGATAGTCGCCATGGCCTTTTCTCATGTTGTGCTGGAATAAAGGGGGGGACAACGATGCCGGAGAAGCTCCGATCGTCCGATTTCGTCGCGATCAGAAGTAGCCTTCGCGCTTCTTCCGTTCCATCGCGGCTTCCTCGTCGCGATCGATGGCTCGCCCTTGTCTTTCCGAGGCGGAAGAATGCACCAGTTCGTCGATAATCTCCGCCACGCTGCCGGCCTGCGATTCCAGGGCGCCGGTCACGGGATAGCAACCGAGCGTGCGAAAACGCACCTGTTTCATGACTGGCTGTTCGCCCAACTCAAGCCGCATGCGATCGTCGTCGACCATGATCCAATCGCCGGAGCGTTTGACCATGGGACGCGACTGGGCCAGATACAGGGGCGCCAGCGGAATGTTCTCTTGAAGGATGTACTGCCAGATGTCGAACTCGGTCCAATTGGATAAAGGAAAGACCCGGATGCTTTCCCCGCGGTGCACCCAGGTGTTGTAGAGCTCCCAGAGTTCGGGTCTTTGATTCTTTGGCTCCCAGCGATGATTGTTGTCACGAAAGGAAAAGACGCGTTCCTTGGCCCGGGAGCGTTCTTCATCGCGGCGGCCGCCGCCGATGGCCGCGTCAAAACGATGTTGCGTGAGCGCCTGTTTCAGCGGCTGCGTACGCATGATGTCGGTGTAGATACGACTGCTGTAATCAAAGGGGTTGACGCCTGCTTCCACGCCTTCCTGATTGATGTGTACGAGGACTTCCAGTCCTAATTGCTGGCGTGCGTATTTCTCGCGAAACTCGATTACTTCGCGAAACTCCCAGGTCGAGTCGACATGCAGCAAGGGAAACGGCGGCTTTTCCGGAAAGAAGGCTTTACGCGCCAGATGCAACATCACCCCGGAGTCCTTTCCCATGGAATACAGCAGCACGGGGTTCTCAAAGGACTCGGCAACTTCCCGGAAGATGTAGATACTTTCCGCTTCGAGAGCGTTTAAATGGGTCATGGTCAAGTGGTCGACGTTGGTGGAAGTCGAGGGAATCATGTGCTAGCTCCTGGCGAAGAGGATGAGTGCGCCGCGGTCGAGTGGGGGAGGATGCTCTCGAGACCGGGCGGCGTGCGATCCTCAGCGCACCATTCGCCGGCGGAGTTCTTGCGATACAGTTGTTCGCCTTCGAGCACGACCAGCGACATCCAGCCGTTGTTGAAAAGATCTTGCAACATTGGATGTCGGTCGATGATTTGCTGAGTGGCTGCGCGTGAAGTCTCGATCACGGCCAGCAGTCGCAGCGGTTGATGCTGCAGGTTTTGGCCGTCGTGCAGCGACTGCCAGGGCAAACCGGTCATCAGGTCGCCGCCGTTCCCCTGCAGCACGCCGATCTGGCCGACGACGTTGTGGATGGTCTTGTTGCCGCTGCCGAACGCGCGGTTATCAACCGTGGAAGCGAAGTACTGCAGGTTGATCCAGTGGGCCACGATCAGCGGCGCCGTCATGATCAGTTCCAGGACCTTCCCGTCGGGATCTTGCGCGGCGTCGTAGCTATGTAAGAATGCTCGTCCCTTCAGATCCGAGTTCTGCGTGCGGGACCGGGGGGCCGCAATAAAAGCGGCGTTCCCCGCCAGTCCCCATTCGGCGCGAATCTCGGACCAATCTCCACTGCCTCGCACGATGGCGTTGACCGTTGTTCCGTTCTGTCTGGCGCGCTCTTCCAGGCGCAGTTGACTGGCTTCTTGAGCCCAAGTCTTTAGTTGGGCCAAATCCGCACTGTGGTCCTCGGGACAGTTTTGGTCGTCAAAAAATTGAATCTGTTCGATGGTGGTGTTGTGCACTGCCGGAACAAACCAGGTATCGTCGGGAATCGCGATGCCATTTTGACCCAACTGCGTTCGCACTTCGGGGTCGTTCAGGATCGAAGCGGCGACACGCGCATTGGGCTGGCCCGACCGCCCCCCGCAGGCGCCGCAGTCCAGTGCCGACTTGTAAGGGTTGTTCGAGACGGAACAGGAGTGTCCGCAAAAGGCTACAATCTTCGCGAAATCTCGGGTGAGCCCCAGGTTCCGCAACAGACCCGTCGCCAGCTCTGTTTTTCTGGCAAGGGAGAGTCGGTTCGCACCTTCGGCGTCAACGTCGGGTCCTGTGCGGGCGCGAAAGGAAAGCAGCAACCCGTCTCCGCCGCTGGCCTGGCTTGCCGAGCGATTCAGCCCCAGTGAATCGGTCAGAAGTTTGCCGCCGTACCAGAGCCCGATCGACTCCACGAAGCTGAAACATGCCACGGCGGAGGTTTGAAACGCTTTCCGAATCTTGCGGCCTGCCTTTCGAAATCCAAGACGGTGAGCGAACTGCCGACTTTTCTCCCGCGTGCCGCCTCGCAGGGCTTCGTTGACCTGAAACGAAGGGCTCAGCAGGACCGGACATTGCGGTTCGCCGTTGGATTCGCCCAGCCGGATATACTCAAAGGGCATCCCGAAAAATCCCGCGAAACCGAAGGTTTCCACCTCATCGCTCACCGCTTCCAGCTGGCGACGAATTCCTTCGGAACGGACGTCAATGCAAAACACCAGTTGCGCCGACTTGCGCCCGGTTGGCTGCGTTTTTGCGGTCGTCAGTTGATCGCAGATTTCTTTTCGAAAAGACGTTTCATGCGCGACCATCAGAAGGTATCGCGAAAGCACATGCCGATCAGAGCAGACGGGCTGCGGCGTCTTGAACGGCAGCGAAAACTCCGCGTCTTGCGCCTGGTAAAGAGCCGCGTCGTAGGCCAGTCGGATAGCCAGCAAACCCAGCAAGTCATCCTTTTGCGATGCGGCGGCGCCTGGCTGTTTTGACTGCTGTTTGACGAACGAAGCCCAGCCTCCGATCGAGAACATTTCGCACAGCAGGAACGATCGCCAATGCTCATGCGGCACCTGGAGCACCGACAACGACTGCGCGATTGCCGCAGCAGGCGACGTCGGCAACTGTCGCGCCCAGTCGCGAAAGGAGGGAATTCCGAGTTGTTCCATACGCCGACTGACCTGAGCGGAATGACGCCAGGCGGCGTACAGGGACAGATCCTTCCAGGGACTCGGCCAGGCCGCCTGGCCTTCGTCGTAGTGTGCGGCGCAGTACCTCGAAATGTCGTTGACAATATGGTTGGTCCAGTCGCCGTAAAGCTGATGATCGACCAGCTCAGCGACCGTGTAATAATCGCGATCCTGCTCCCTAGAGGCGTCGTCTTCCGGCTCCAGCCTTGCGATCAGCTCTGCGAAGGAGAAGTCGGCAAAAAGGTCGGGATGGGCGTCGCAGCAGTGGTCCCAGGCAAAACGGATGTCCGCTTGAGAGATTTTCTGCCCTGCGACCAGCGAACGATAAAAGTTCAGCGACGGCAGCAACTCGCAGTCACGCACTTCTCGCAGTAAATGACGGGCTTCCAGGAAGGAGTTTTCCGTTAATCCCAGGAACGGATTAACCGCCACATATTCTTGCAACGGCCAGAGCGGCGGCGTAATGCTGAGCACCTCGGATAGGGCAAGCGAGAGTCGGGGGTGAACGGTATTAACCGACTCCAGCGAGGTTTCCGCCTCGTTGCTAAGAGAGGGTTCGCTTGAAATAGCCTGCGACATTTGATTTTTCTCCGTTTAGGGAGGGGGCGAACGGGAGCAGAATCCAAGAGCAAACTCAGGGCGTCGGAACCGAGCGTCCCCAGCAAAACGCCGCCAGCTGGCGAGCAGGAATGTCCAGGTAGAAACCGTTCATGGCATGCACGTAAAGCGTCTGAAAGGCTGGTCGTCGCAAGAGCCGTCCGGCAGACGTCTGGAGGACAAACACCCCGACGAATCCGACGCCGACGGCTCCCAAAACCAAGAGATCGAAAACGGAAGGCGTCGCGATGCTATGCGAGACGGAATGACTGAGTACGCGGTCCATCAGGGTAAAGGCGCCAAAGTATCCGCCGCCGACAATGATCGCCCAGGCGAATCCCTGCAGAGCCACCCGAAACGATCCGGGAGCAAGAGATCGCCAGAGCAATTCGGTGAGGGCAAGCGTCAATATCAGACCGAGAACGGCGGCTCCCGGCTTGGTCGCCAGGTCGAAACCGAACAGCCAGGAGAAGCTGCAGAATATGCCCAGGCTAACGGCGATCGCCGGCGGCAAGCTGAAGAGACCTGCGCGACCGCTTGGCGTCGTCGAGATTTTGGTTCTGGTTCGGGCCGCTGATTCAAGCACGCTCCCCGAACTCAGAAAGGCATGCGCCTTGTAAAGAGAATGGGCCACAATATGGAGCAACGCGGCCGAGTAGGCCCCCAGGCCGCATTGCAACATCATGAACCCCATCTGGGCGATCGTAGAATAGGCAAGCGAACGTTTGATACTGGTCTGCGTCATCATCACCACGCCGCCGAACAGGGCGGTAAAACCGCCCACCAGAGCGAGCAGATCAAGGGCGCCTGGAGACAGCGAGACGAGCGGGCTCAAACGAATTACCAGGAAGCCGCCGGCATTAATTACGCCCGCATGCATCATGGCGGAAACGGGCGTGGGGGCCTCCATCGTGTCGGGAAGCCAGCCATGGAAGGGGAACTGGGCCGATTTCGTCATGGCGGCCAGAACGTAAATTGCACCAATCCATCCGATCGGCGAATAAACGCTTAGTGATCCTGCCTCCGTGATGGATGTCGCGGCAAAGATCGAGACATAGTCAAAAGTCCCAAAGGCGTAGTACGTCAACACCAGTGCCGAAAGCAAAAAGACGTCGCCCAGGCGACTGACCAGGAACTTTTTGCGTGCCGCCCAGATCGCCCAGGGACGATCGGGATAGTGCGTCAACAACCGGTGCAATCCGAAACTCGCTAACATCCAGGCAGCGGTGAACATCACCAGATTGCGGGAGACGACCATCAATAGCAACGAACCCAGGGTGAACGCCGTCCATCGCAGGAACCGCCCTTGTGTCGCTTCACCGTTCATGTAGCGAGCCGAATACCGTGTAATGATCAGACCGATGAAGCTGATCAATACCGTCATCACAGCCGACAGGCTGTCAAAATAGACCCCCACGTTGAGCGGCACAGGCCACAGGGCGCCGCAGAAAACCTGGTCGATTGCTCCCTTCCAGCAAAGGAAACCCGCGGCCGCCGAAGCCAGGCCCAGGGCGGCGAATAGCAGTGTCGACGAGGATCGCTGTACGAAACGGGGAGAACTCTTCCAGAGAACGGGAATCGCCGCGGCGGACAATAAAAGGATCGCCGGCCCTGCAGCCAGGCACGCATAAAACCAAACCATTTCCGATCTCCTCAAGGAAACATCGGCGACGGTCATCCGCCGCGACTAGCGAATAGTAATACGCGATAAATTTGTCGTCAATAGCCATTCGCTAATTATTTGTCGTCATTCCTGGGGAGGCGCTTGAGAAAAGGTTTTGACCGCTGCTTGAATTCCCTCGCCAGGGGGACAGAAAACCCTGGTTCTTTTTTCGCGATAGTTGGTTCGCGATTGTCACTTCGCATGAATCGGGCTTAGAATGAGCTGTTTACAATCCGCACTCCATCGCTCCAGAACCGCCTTCGCACGATGAAAAAAACGCGAACCCACAAGAAATCCGGTCGCTCAAAATCCACCGCCGCGGAATCCCCCCAGAAGAAATCGGGCGACGCTGCGCCAGCCGAGACCGCCGCTTTGACAGCTGCGCAGCGTCCCGAAGCGGCTAGTAGCCGCTGGACCTTTTTGACCAATCATTCGCACGTATTGATTCTGCTCTCGCGAAATCCCTCGATCGTCCTTCGCGAGGTCGCTGCCATGGTCGGAATCACCGAACGCGCCGTGCAGCGCATCATCGCCGACTTGGAAGAAGGGGGCTTTCTCGAACGCGAAAAGATCGGGCGGCAAAATCATTACCGCATTCTCGCCAATCAAAATCTGCGGCACCCCATCGAAGGACACCGCACGATCGGCGATTTGCTGGAGCTCATCGAAAACACGCCCTAGCCGCGTCTTCGACCGCGGAGCGGTGTCCGGGGGAGAGAGAATCGCTAGACGCTATTCGGCCAGAGGATCGAGCGAGAGGGCCGCGCGGTAGTCCGCCTGGGCGGCGAAGTAATCGAACTGAGCTTCAATCAGAGACAGTTGCGACTCCGTGACGGACTTCTCATAGATGTTCAATTCCACCAGATTGATGTCTCCGGCGTCGAATTGCAGGCGCCCCAGTTCAAGCGTTTCTTTCGCCAACCTCACGTTTGTTTCCGCACGCTGAATCCGCCCGGCCGCGGTTGACATGGCGGAGGCGGCGTCCTGAACCGCCGCGGCCGTCTTGTCGAGAACGAATTGACGTTTGGCGCTTAGTTGATTTAGTTTGCCGCGGGCCGCGTTGATCGTACGGTCAAAATATTCGGCCGAACGATAAGTGCGGGCTATGCTTGTGTTTACTGGCGCTCGTCAGGTCGCGAATTCGGCCGATCAACCGCTCTTGATTGAGGTAGTTCTGCTGGTTCACCGTAGGGTAAAAGTATTCGAACGACGTTCAAAGTCCGTGTTTTGAGGGCTTTGAATTACGATTTTCCATCGAATCTCGGCCGATCGCCATGCTCTCCTGGTGGGAACGGCTAGAAAGTCAGCTGCGCGGGCGGCGGCGCGACCGGCAGGACGGTGAGGAGTGGGAGGGTGGTTTTCATGGCCGGCTCAATTTTGGGGCTCCGGCAGATGGTCGATCAGCACCTGTAGCCGCACCTTGTCGGTGACTGATTTTCCGGCGCGCACATCCTCCTCGGTGAACGTGGACATCAGCACATCGCCGAGCGGTGTGCGTTGGTGATCGTAGACGGTGTGGATCGTGCCGTCCGCAGCCTGCACGCCGTCGGGATAGGTCACGTCGTCGCGTTCGTCGAGCATGAGCCCGCCCTGCCAGGTCTTGCCGTCGTCGTCGGAGATGAAGGCGGTGAGCTTCTCCCGTTTCACTTTTTCCGTCATGGGGCCGTGCTTCACCAGCAGCAGCGCACCGGACTGCAATCGGCGCAAGAAGAAGCGTGAGGTGCAGTGCGGGATCGCGATGCGTTTCACTGGTGTCCATGTCCGGCCACCGTCCTGCGAGATCGTTTCCGCCAGTCCCTGGCAGCGCACCATCATCCACAGCGAGCTGTCCTTGCGCTCGACGATCATCGGTTCATCGGGGCCGCGTGTCTTCGCCTCTTCGATGTTCGCCGTCCCGCGAAGCTCAAACGTCTTCCCTTGATCGGTGCTGGAATAGACCTTGATGCTGTTGTCGGCCTTCCACACCGAAGAGGTGAGCAGCCATTCGCCATTCGTGAGTACGGTGGGTTTGTTCAATAGAATGCCGTCGCCGAGGCGGCGCGGTGCGGACCATTTCAGTTCGGCGGCATCTGGATCATCGCAGACAACCGCAAAGATGCCGAAGCGTCCGTCCTGCAATCCGGAAGCTTGTCCCCAGAACACCCACAAGCGGTCCTGCGGATCGATCCAAACGTTGGCGGACATCGCGCGGGTGCCCTCACGCGGCAGGATCATGAGTTTCACCTCCGACCACGTCTTGCCGTCATCCTCACTGCACCTGAGCACCTGGAAGTTGCGCGGGCTCTCGACATCACGGCCATAGACCACCCACAGCCGTCCTTTCGCCGTGCGCTCGATGCCCGCGACACCTTGTCGTTTCGTCACCGGAATATGCTGCTTCCATGGCGAGACGATCAAATGCGCGGGTTGCAGCGCGAGGTCAGACGCAGATGGATCACTTTCAGCGGCATGCGTGGCTACCGGCGGGAGCAGCAAGGCGATGATGAAAGGGAGGAAGGTCCCGGCTTTTTTCCTAGGAAGAACTCTCGTTTGCTCATTCACTGACAAGCTTCCCGAACCTCTCCGGCACATGCCAGCCGGATCGCGTCGTGGAGAAGGCCTGCAGCTCGGGTTTCTTCAGATCGATGGCACGTACGCGGCCGACGTTGAAATACCACGGGGCCTGCGCGGTCGGTTTCATGCCCGCCACGCGGTGACGCGGATCGGAGGTGGCTTCGTTCTCGCCGACGACGGGGATGCGGACCTGCACGCGCCAGAAGCCGGTGCCACGTTCGGTTTTCACTTCGGCAAGGGATAACCAGTTCTTGCCGGGGTTGCCCTGCGCGACCGCACCATCGGGATTGATCTCGAGGTAGTAATAGGGCGAGTGAAGCGGCGTCTCGAGCATGATGATGACGTTGTCGCCGCTGAAGACATCGGCGCTGACGTGGAGTTTCTTCATCTCCGGTTCCTTGCACACGATGTCGAACAGGATCGCGTCCTTGTCCCAGCCGGCGCGGAAGGTGGTTTCGACCTTGGGATCGTCGTTCGGCATCATGTTGTCCTTCAAAACGTAGGCCGTGGCCTTGGAGAGATCGGCTCCGTTGATCGCGACGGCGACGGGCGCTTTGGCGCGGGCCTGCACCAGCGCCTCTTCCTTTTCGCGTTTCATCGCGATGAGTTCGTTCTGCGGCTGGAGTTCCGAGATGAGCATCGCAATGCGTTTGCCATAGACGGTGTCGCCGGCCATCTGGCGGGCTTGGTCGAGCAGTTCGCGGAAGTGCAGGTTAGTCGCCAGCGGGACGTTGGCGGGGCTGCCTTTGCCACGGCCGCGGCTTTGGTCTTTGTAGGCGAGGTTTTGCTCGGCGAAGGTGATGGCCTCTTTCATCGTCTTCGCGGCGGGGCCGTAGTAGAGCGCGCAGTATTCATCTAGCACGGCGTCGATGTCTTGATCCGCGTCCCACAGGAAACGGGACTGCACGTAGAGCGTGACGTGTTCGAGACCCGGAGCGCGAAACTTGCCGCCTTCCTGACTCTGCTCGCCGAAGTCGCCGAGCGAGATGCCCTTGAGCGCTTTCAAATCCTTCGCGGCAGCACGCGGATGCAGCACGGGATAGGAGATTGGCGCACCTTTTCCCCAGATGTGGTAGCGGTTGTTTTCGAGCCGCAGGATGTTGCCGGGAGCCACCTTGCTCTGCCATTTCTGCACGCGGTTCCAGTAGTCCGTCCAATGCTCGGAATCTTCCATCAGCGGGCGTCCGGCATTCGCGATCCAGACGCAGAGATTCGGGCTGAACTTCTCGATCGTATCCGGAGCGTCGATGTAAGTGGTGTAGGCGCCGCACGTGATGCGTCTGTCGGGATGTGTCTTGTAGACCTCCCGCGAAACACGGTCGGCGAAGCCCCAGACGAGTTCCGAGGCCGATCTACCCTTGCACTTCTCGCATTCACACAAGCGCAGCCGTAGCTGTCCAATCCGTGAAATCGGTGTTGGCTGATTCGCCGGTTTTCGACCATATTTGGGCATGGACGTTGAGCAACTCAAGGATGACGCGGCGGGGGGGAGATTGTCGATCGACAGGTTGATCGATGTCATCGCCTCGCAGCAACGACGGATTGATGAGCTTGAGAAACAACTCAAAGAACTCAAGGGGAAGAGTCCGACTGAACGTCTCGATCAAGCTTATAGCGAAAAGGCGGAGCAACAACGCCAAGCCAAGACCGGCAGACGGAAACGAAAACGCAAGCAAGCCGGGCGAAACAAGACGGCTGACAAAATCAAACAGGCCAAGCGAACCGAAAGAGTCTTGCCGGCCCAGACTCGCCTGGACGACTGCTCGTTTTCGCACACCCGCGTCGCGTGGCGGGTGGAGAATGGCCGGGCGGTGCTGGTCGCCTATGAGATTTATCGGTGCGGCAATCGCTTCGGAAAGCCCGCCGGACTGCTCGGCCGCAGCGAGTTCGGCATCGAAATCTTCGTCGCCATCGCCTACCAGGTCTACTGTGTCGGGCTGTCGATCGACAAAGCCTGTAAATTGCTCTCCTTCTTTCAGCAGTTGAATCTGAAAAAGAGCCAGGCAGACGCCTTGCTCAACCAACTTGCCCGAGCCTGGGAAAGTGAATTCGATTCGCTCTGCACGCTGCTGGCCCACAGTGCGGTGGTCCACACCGATGAAACGTCCTGGAGCATCAACAGCGTGTGGGCTTTCTTGACTGACAAGCTCACCGTGTTGT
Organism: Lignipirellula cremea; assembly: GCF_007751035.1. NCBI lineage: Bacteria > Pseudomonadati > Planctomycetota > Planctomycetia > Pirellulales > Pirellulaceae > Lignipirellula > Lignipirellula cremea. The sequence continues at coordinate 170,166 of NZ_CP036433.1, forward strand.
TTTACGGCGTTCACAAAGACGGCGATACGTTGGCCCGGATTCTCGACAAGCAGACGTTTGCCGGCGTTCTGATCAGCGATGACGCGGCCGTCTACCGGGACTTCAGCAAGTCGCAGAAATGCTGGGCGCACCTGATTCGCAAGGCGATCAAGCTGACGCTTCAAGATCCCGAGAGCGCCGTTTATCGCAACTTTGCCGACCGTGTGCTGGAGATCTATCGCACGGCCAAGCGGATCAAAGCGGATCGGCGTCTGAGCGATTCGACCCGTTTGGCTCGTGTCGCCGAGTTGGACGACGAACTGCTGCACTTGTGCTGCGCGCGATGGATTGATGACGACGTCAGCGGCGGCGAGATCGAAAACGACTACCGGCGTCTGTGCGATGAAATTATGCGATTGATGCTGAACCAAGAACTCTTCTTGTTTGTGACCGAACCGGCTGCCGACGGCAACAACAACGCGGCCGAACGTCAGCTACGCGACGACGCGACGGCCCGCAAAACGTGTCGCACGAGCAAGACGCCCCGTGGCGCGAAGCGTCGCAGTGTGATCTCCAGCGTGCTGCAGAGCATCGGCAAGCAGCTTGATCGCTTCACGCTTGAAGCGGTCATCGCCGAAGCGGCGAGGTGGCTGGAGGAGGGGGAAAGCTGCTTCGCCCGACAAGTCGAATCCCGCGGCCTTGGACCGCCAGGAACTCTCTCCTACGGCGACGAAACGAGCCTGCTCGACCAAGTCATCTTAGCCGCGGACGCCTAACCAAGCTCCCAACCCGTCCCGCAATCAGCCGCGCCGGTCGTTCATCCATGCGCACACTTTGGACAGCTACGCGCAGCCCATCGACGGGCCACATGTCCACACTCGGCAGGTCGAAAGTGTCGTAAAGGAATCGGATGTAGCGGATCGCTTCGTTGGTCAGTCCTTCCGAGGTGAAGCACGGAGCGCCGTCCTTGCCGCTCGCGCGTTTGTCCGTGTCCCGTTTGCCACCGAGCAGCGCGAAATACTCAGGATGTGCCTTTTGCATGGCTTCATGGTTATACACGTTCACCATGCCATGCGGCCCGCGAAGTGGTCCGAGTTGCTCCTGACCAGAGTTCATGCCGAGACGCCGCGCCCAGATGACGTCGTCGAAGTCGAAGCTGGCGTAGTTGTTCCACAGCCAGTCGCGGAGCCGAAAATCGGGCTGAACCGTTTCGTTAATCGCGCTCACGGAAACCGTTGCCGTCTTCGGCACAACCTCGCCGAGTTCACCCGCCATGAACCAGCGCACCCCGAGGCGGCGAAGCAAGCCGTAGACCGCGTTGAGCGAGCCGCTCTCATCCTGATTCCACCAACCTCGCTGCTCACCCTCTGAATCTTTCCACAGCGTCACGGCATCATCGCCGTATTGTGCAGTCATCACGGCGTCAAAATCCCCCGGATTCCAGTAGCCCTTGAAGCCAGACGCGAAGGGAAAGCCCCATGCCGCGTCGGTCTTGCCCTGCGTGATTTTCTCCCACTCCGCCATCGCACGTGGCGTATCGCTGCGCTTGCTGGGCCAAGGCATTTTCGAGATGTCAAAATCGACATCCTTCCCGATCAAGACCAGCCAGTCCGACCCCGAAACGATCCGATAGGCCCCATCGCGCAGTCCCTCGTTCTTGACACCCAGTCGGTCTGTCGCCGCGCTCTGCCCAATGTAAATTTTCACTCCCGCACCAGCCGTCGGTGCGGTCACGATCGGCAATCGTGCACCACTTATTTTTTCGATGAACAGCCGCAATTCCAGCGCTGCGAGTGTCACCATGCGCGGTCGCTTTTGCGAGATGACGATTTCGGCGCGAGCCCGGCCGTTTTCGACGAGGTGGAACTCTGCCCCGTGAAGCGCCGAAAGCGGCGCGAGCAACAGGGCGAGGAGAAGTGTGAGGGTTGGTTTCATGGTTGTTGAGATGCAAGGACATCCTCCCTTACACTTGATTCGAGAATCGATCCAAACTGGGAGAAAACTCCATCGTATCAACAACACTACACTCTCTCAACAGTTCGATACCCCCCCAAATCTGACAGCGGAGTTAATAGCTTTGGCTTTGGCGACTTCGCTGTTGAACGAAGCCCGTTGGGTAAAAAAACCCGAACGACGTTCAAATACCGCATTTCAAGCACTTTGAATTACGATTCGCTATCGAATCTCGGCCAACCGCGCGCTCGATCGGCGAACATCTTAGGCATTCGCCCACAAATTTGTCAGCAGCGCAGATGGCGATCGAAGAAGAACGACCGCGGAACAGGAACTTCATGCGGCTTTACGATGGTAGTACTTCAGCAGTCCACCTAGCCGCTCTTGGCACTCGCTTTTGCCGGCAAGCTGACCGACTTCATCAGTGGGCTGGATCAGCTTATTTTCCAGTCCTTGGTGGTTTCGCTCGCCGTGGTAGTGCTCAAGGAAAGACGAAACAGCTTTGCGCAGCGCGCTTTCACCGAAGAAGATCATGCGCGACAGCGCCTCAGATTTGAGGCTCCTCATGAACCGCTCGATGAAAGCGTTCAAATGGGGGCTTCGTGGGGGCAGCAGCGGCTCGACGCCCTCCCTTTTCAGGATGTGGCGGAAGGCTAGAGAGAACTTCGTGTCGCGGTCCATGAGCAGGTAACGCTTGCCGAGTAGAAAGCCTTCGTAGTCGGTCAGGTTCCTGGCGATCTGCGTCATCCACGGCTCATCGGGATGGGGAGTGCAGCCGGCAAGGTGAACGCAGCGCGTCTTTAGTTCCATCACGAGCAGCAGGATTGCAGACAGCGACTGCCCAGGTTGAAGCACGTGTTCACGGAATATCCCAATACCGTGGTATCGCTCCCGAAGTGTGCGGTGTGAGTGCAAAAAAACGCATCCTCAGGTATCCACGTTGGCCCTGCTGTAGATTGGGGACGGCAGCCATCGACGCGTCGGTCAACTGGGCTGGATAGCGTTCGATGGCGAGGCAAAAATAGATTCGCGTTTCTTAAATGCGAATCCAATTCTTCAAGTGGGCGTGTTCGAAGATCATCTCCTGTTGGATTTTCAAATCTTGCCCCAGGCCGGAGTCGAGCGTACGCTGGTACATCGCATGAGCGATCGCCACATCGAGATAAGCAAGCCCCACGGCGTTGAAGTAAATTCGCTCGTCCAGCGATTGCCGGCCGGGCAGATCGCCTAGCACGATCTCTTGCAGGTTGCCGTAGACGCGGTCATCCGGCAGCTCTCCAGCTTGATGCATCCGGCTGAGGGTCTGGGTGCGATGCTTTACTGTTTCCCAGTCGTCGCAGACAATCTTGTCGGCTTGGTGGGCTACGGCGAATTCATCCTCAAAGCCGCCGACATGGCTATAGAACGCACCAGGCTTCATCCATGCCGCTTTCAGCAAGGGCGCCTGAGCGCTGGTCGCCGTCACGATGATGTCGGCGTCTTGAGTCGCTGCTTGTAAGTCAGTGTTGGTTCCTGTAATCGCAACATCGGGAAGCAACTGCCGCATCTCCTGGCAGAAAGTTGCTTCCTCCGCCTGCTCCTTGGCGGCGACGCGGCATTCCACCAGCGAAGGGAACACCGTCTTCATCGCCAGCAGGTGCATCTTGGCTTGTTCGCCGGCGCCGATGAAGCCGATGGAGCGGGCCGCGGGTTTCGCCAGATGCTTCGCAGCCAACGCTCCAACCGCACCCACGCGCAAGTTGGAGCAGAGGGTTCCCTCCATAAAGGCGATCGGAAGTCCATGCTCGATTTCGGAAAGTATAATGACGGCCGACAGATTCTGCATGCCGAATTTGACGGGGTTTGGCGGAAAGACAGAAACCCACTTCACTCCGCATACGCGTAAATGCTTGAAGGTCGCCGGCAGACAGTTGATCCGCTCTTGGGTCTCTTCGTTGAAAATCTGTACAACTTTTTCAGGGAAGATCACTTCACCTGCGTGGAAAGCGTGCATCGCCATTTCCACCGCTTCGATCGCCATGTTGATATCAAGACAACCCGCCCCCAACAAATCTTCCTGTGAGTAATAATGACATCGAATTTCATGCTGCTTCATGGTCGGCCCTAAGGTAGGTAGAGAAACGCCTCCCATGCCCCATGCAAATTGGGCGCCATCAAGAGAATTCTCGCGCAACGTTCACGCTTGCGCTTCCGACTGTGCGAATCCGTCCAACATCGACCCGAATTCGCACGTCGGGCCGTACCCGGAACACCTGGTTTTCATGACCTTTGCGAAAGAGTTTAGATTTAGCTGTGCTTCGCGAGCCGTCCTGAACGGAAAACGACGCAAATGGTCCTCAACAAATGCAAAGGCGGCGCGCATCTTGCACGGGATATAGAGGCATCATCCGATGAATCCACGACGAAAGGGGAGGTGGGTCATGTTAATGAAAACGGTCAAAAAATCGGAAATATTCGAACATTGGAAGTGGATAGCTCTCTCCTTCATCGCTGGTGTGGTCGCCGTCGCGTTGACCGCGCCGACCGCCGCGGGAGGAGATCCTACGCCGCAGACTCTGCCTGAAGAAATGACGGAGTGCGCCCTGCCGATGCCTGTGATGGATCAGCGCGAAACGTTGGCTTCCCCGGAAGAAGAGTATCAGACTTGCCTCGATTTGTGGCTGGCGCTCGCCCAACATGAACAGGGCGCCTACGGCGAGGCTGTGGCGACGTGGCGAACTCTGGCTTTGCCTCAACGCACGCACGTTTGGCGAGAACTGGCGATCGGCGCTGCGTTGCTGGAGCAGCACCGTTATGCGGAATCCTCAAAACTACTAGAGGTCGTCACGCAAGAGCATCCGCAGAATCCTGTGGGGTTCTATCTGCTAGGCGTCGCTCAAACGGAACACGGTCTGGCCCCTCCCCGGTTCGACGCTTTGCAGTCCTTTGAACGAGCCATCACCCTGGCAGATACCCGTCACGATGACTCGTTGGTCCCGAATAACTGGGGAGAAATCGCCGATCCGCAAGGCGCCTATATGCCGATCGCTCCGCCCTCGGTCAGCCACCTGCTGGGATCGCTCGGCATCGACACCCTGCCCGTCCAGGCGATGTTCCAGGCCGCGCGACTTCAACTTCATCGTGGCGAATTTGAGATCGCCGAAGAGCGTTTGGATCGAGCGACAGAAGCAGGCATCGACACGTTGATCGAGTACCGCACCTTGGAGCAAAAACTAGAAGCTGAGGGGCGCACGCTTGACGCTGTTCGCGTTCGCAACAAAGTGATGAAATTGGAACTGAACGACATGCAACGTCAAGCATTCGTGCCGCAGCAATTCTTTGTCAGGTAAGGCAAGCGTCACAAGAAAGGAGGCAGCTCTGAAACAATTACCATCGCAATCGGTTACCGTCAAAGAGGCGTTGGTCTGGGTCCAACGCCTTTTTGTTTGCCATTCAAGGCGAACCGCTACATGGCGAATGCGGCGATGAACAGGATCTCCCAACGATCGTTTTTCGTGCAGAATTCCCGCGCCCAGCCCGTGCTTTCCGACAGACTTTCCCGTACGGTCAAAATATTCGGCCGAACGATAGGTGCGGGCTATGCTTGTGTTTTCTGGCGCTCGTCAGGGCGCGATTCGGCCGTTGACAGCCGGACTTCGGGAGGCAATCCTGCTGGTTCACCTCTAGCAGCGCCACGGCAGTGGGGTATTCCATGAGCTTCGCACTTCAACCTTGGCAGTTGCTGTTCGCCATCCTTTCGGGTTGGATTCACCACCGGCAGCAACAGATCATCGAGTTCCAGAACGATCAGATCCAGTCCCTGCTCAGCCAATTGGGCAAGAAACGCATCAGCTTCACCAACGACCAGCGGCGCATTTTGGCCGTCAAAGGCAAGGCGCTGGGACGCAATACGTTGCGGGAGTTGACCACGATCGTGACACCCGACACGATTCTCCGCTGGCATCGCGAACTGGTGGCGAAGAAGTGGGACCAGAGCAAGAAACGCGAATCCGTCGGCAGACCGCGGATCCGCCAGGTGATCGTGGATCTGATCCTGCGGTTCGCCCAGGAAAACCCCTCGTGGGGCTACGACCGAATTCAGGGCGCGCTGGCCAATGTCGGCTACCACATCTCGGACACGACGGTGGGCAACGTCCTCAAGCAACACGTCTCCCTGCGGCCCGATGTTTCTTCTTTCGTTCGCCTTATCACGCCGAACGGAAGCATCTGGGGCTTGGCAAGGAACTGATCCAACCCGGCGACGAAGTCGGTCAGCTCGCCGGCGAAATGGAGTGCCAAGAGCGGCTGGGCCGACAGCTGAAGTATTGCCGTTGAAAAGCAGTGTGAAGCTACACCTGTTCCATGGTCGTTCTTCTGGGATCGCCGACAGCGCTGCTGGCAAATTTGTGGGCGAATGCCTAAGATACTCGCCATTTGAGCGTGGCGGCCGGCCGAGATTCGCCTGAGAATCGTGATTCAAAGTCCGAAAAAACCGGCGTTTTCAGGTCGTTTGAATTCTTTAACCGTGTAGGGACTGGATCTAATCGTTCTGAAACTCGATGATCTGCTCTGCTGCCGGTGGTGAATCCAACCCGAGAGGATGGCGAACAGCAACTGCCAAGGTTGAAGCACAAAATTCATGGAATGCCCCACAGCCGTGGCGCTGGTATAGGTGACCAGCAGGATTGCCTCTCCAAGACCGGCGGTCATTGGCCGAATTCTCGACCTGGCGAGCGCCAGTAAATACAAGCATAGTCGGTACTTATCATTCCGCCGAATATTTTGACCCTACGCGCTCGAGTAACTGCCGGCGAACTGCTGCTCCGAGCGCAGTCGATCGTAGATACGCTTGGCCGTATGCCGCTGCTTAAGATGGGCCGTTTTATCCTGTTCGAGAATCTCCTTGATAATCGGCAGGAACGCCTCCATCACTGGTCTGGGGCGTGGTTGTGCCGTGCGATAGCCGGGCGGCTCTTCATGGCTGAGGCTCTTTTCCAGTGTTCTCCAATGGATGTTATACTCACGGCAGATCGCCCGTTTGCTCGTCTGTCCGGTCAGAACCCGGCGACGAATGTCGGTCCACATGGTCATCTCTTGATACACTCCGGCCCCCTCGCTGAATCCGCCGTTTGTGACGATTAGTACGTCACAAACGTGCGTTACGATTCAACGAGCGGCTAACAGGGGCGCCTCACTTTTCGGCTGTCCCAACAGCCCCGCCAAGCGCTGCACTATTGGGCTGGCGTTTACACGTCTGCCGAGAAACTCATGCCACTCTCCTTATTTACGATCAAGGCGAGGCTCCCGATGCCTGGGTCTCTGGGGCGATCGCCTCGGTCACGGCGTCGCGCGGCGGTGCAGAATTACCATCGGACTGTTCGGCAGCGCGGCCCAGATTGCGAAGCATGCCGGCGAATACGAATTGATGGAGCGGATAGATCCCGTACCAATAAACCAGTCCGGCCAGCCCCAGGGGATCGAAAATCGCCGTTTGGCGAATGCTGCTGCCTTGCTCGCAGGGAGTGACCTCAAATTCGAGCCAGGCGCGGCCCGGCAATTTCATTTCGGCGTGCAATCGCAATCGGCGTGGCCGGTCGTAGGCTTCGACGCGCCAAAAGTCGAGCGGATCGCCTACGTGCAGGTTCTCCGGATCGCGTCGCCCCCGCCGCACACCTACGCCGCCGACGATCAAATCCAAGAAACCACGGAGGGACCACAACCAGTTCCCGTAGTACCAGCCGGTCCGACCGCCAATCCGACGGATCGGTGCGAACGCCTGTTCCGGCGGAACAGTCACGGTGATCGTGCGCGAATCGACGAGTCGGGACCCGAATCGGGTGCCTGCCCAGTCACGTGAGGCACCCGCCGAAGACAGGGCGTCCGACCAGCTTGTTTCGGCAAACTCGCGATCCTCGTTGGCCAGAGCCCGGGTGATGGCTTCGCGAAGGGAGCGAGGCCGAACCGGAAATGTCTTGGCAGCCAGATTGTTAGAGATGAGCGTGGGGTTCCGCAGGCTTTCCACAAGTTTTCGGCCGATCCGGGCATACAGCGGCGTGACCAGGCCTAACCAAAGGCTAGAAAGATAGGGAGTCAGCAAGGGGACGCGAATCATCCAGCGCGAGAGTCCCCGTTGTCGGGCGTATTCCTGCATGATCTCGCCGTAGGAAACCTGATCGGGTCCGCCGATCTCGTAAACTTGAGATGAACCCGACGGCAAGTCTAGAGCGGCTATTAAGTAGGACAGAAGGTCTTCGATGGCGATCGGTTGGGCCTTCACCTGTACCCAACGCGGGCATATCATGATCGGTAGCCGTTCCACGAGCGAACGAATCATTTAGAACGACAGGCTGCCAGAACCGATCACGATGGAGGCGCGGAACTCGATTACCTGCGGGTGGTGTTCTCTCAGAACGTCGCCAGTTTCCTGGCGACTGCGGAGATGCTTCGAGAGCTTTTCGTCAGGGTTTCCGAGGCCGCCCAGATAGATGATTCGCCGCACACCGGCAGCGGCCGCCGCTTTTCCAAAGTTCGCTGCCGCAATCCGGTCTTCCTGCTCGAAGTCTCGTTTTGCTCCCATCGAATGCACGAAGTAATAGGCCGTTTCGACATCTACGAGTACTGCCTCGAGGGACTCTCGATCCATTACATCGCCGATGACAATTTCGGTGGTCGCGTTCGAACGGTCGCTGAGAACTTCGGGGCGGCGAGTCAGACAGCGAACTCGGATACCCCGACCTTGCAACACCGACAATAAACGTCCGCCCACATAGCCTGTGGAGCCGGTCAGTAAAATCAGTCCCGGCATCTGACATTCCCTTCAAGATTGTCCCGTTCAGGCAAGCTCTCATGCACTCAACTTAACTTCGCAAGACACGACAGTCACGGGAGAAACAGGCGAAACAAATATTTCGGCCTGGGAAACACTTCAACTTTCCCAAGCCATCTTACCTGGACCAGCAGTCGGATGTCCTCTCGCTCCAAGATGGCGAAGAGCGGGTGGACCATGGTTCTCCAACTCCGCCGCAGCTTGAGCAGACTACTCAGGTTGTCTGAGTTCAGAGTGACGGTGCCCTCCTCTGCTACGAGGCTTAACGGCCGGCCGTCCAGGAAACCATCCAGACGTCCGGCCATTCTCAGTTTGGGCGTTCGGCCTTGCCCGCGGTATGAATCTTGACGGTTCCGCTGAGGACCCATTCTGCGTGCTCGGCAGCGGGACCGGTTCCGCTCGGAATCTTGACATGCATATCTACAAACTCGTAGGCGATCTCCGCGTTTCTACCCGTCAAACGGTCGTACAGTCCGATCGCAAGGTCGGGCCAGTTGGTCGTGTGCTCAGAAGCCATCTTCATCTCCCTGTTAGATTGCTTGAAATGACAAGAGTCGTTTGGAGTTTCGGCCGCGAGTTGTCCCCGCCAAAGACCCAGTCCATTTCACTCGAGAGAGTGGACTGGGGCCTTACGAAGGGGGCTGAAAACTATTTGGGCAGCACGACGGCGTCGATGACGTGGATCACTCCATTGCTGCACTGGATGTCCGTTTTCACGACGTTCGCAGCATCCACTTTCACACCATCCTTGGTATCAATTCTCAGGTCCTGACCCTGGACTGTCGTGGCGACCTTGAGCTTGACTACATCGGCCGCCAAAACCTCACCGGCGACGACGTGATAAGTCAGGATGCCTTGCAGTTTGGACTTGTTTTCGGGTTCGAGCAAATCCTGGATGACTCCCGTCGGGAGTTGGGCGAAGGCTGCATCGGTTGGTGCGAAAACCGTGAACGGGCCTACCCCCTTCAGCGTGTCTACCAATTCGGCGGCCTTGACGGCGGCCACGAGGGTCTTAAACGAGCCGGCTGCAACTGCTGTGTCTACAATGTCATTCATCTGTAAATTCCTTGGAAAAAGCGGGGCTTGACGATGTCCGTTTCAGAAAAACGTCCAAATCGTTCATGTCTGTTAAACCGTGACGAGAGCCTGGAATTAACCCGATTCGTTAGAGATTTCCTGGGGATGGACAAGAGAGCCCAGAAGCGACCAAGATTTGCGTCGCTTTGCCGGTGGTGTAGTTTCTTTAGGAACGGCACCACCGCGATGCGTTGGCGAGCGAGAACAGCGCTTTCAGCAATGCAGTTATTGGGGCAAGGAGCAGTAGTCCAGCGGCGATGAAAATGGCCCCACCGACCCAATCGAAGTCAAATCGCGCGCGCCCGAGAATTGTTTGCCGTCGCGGTAGGAACGCCGGTTTCCCGGCGTCCCCCGCACAGATCGTAGGGTAAAAGTATTCGAACGACGTTCAAAGTCCGGGTTTTGAGGGCATTGAATTACGATTTTCTATCGAATCTCGGCCGACCGCCATGCTCTCCTGGTGGGAACGGATAGAAAGTCACCTGCGCGGGCGGCGGCGCGACCGGCAGGAGTGGGAGGGTGGTTTTCATGGCCGGCTCAATTTTGGGGCTCCGGCAGATGGTCGATCAGCACCTGTAGCCGCACCTTGTCGGTGACTGATTTTCCGGCGCGAACATCCTCCTCGGTGAACGTGGACAGCAGCACATCGCCGAGCGGTGTGCGTTGGTGATCGTAGACGATGTGGATCGTGCCGTCCGCAGCCTGCACGCCGTCGGGATAGGTCACGTCGTCGCGTTCGTCGAGCATCAGCCCGCCCTGCCAGGTCTTGCCGTCGTCGTCGGAGATAAAGGCGGTGAGCTTCTCCCGTTTCACTTTTTCCGTCTTGGGTCGTGCTTCACCAGCAGCAGCGCACCGGACTGCAATCGGCGCAAGAAGAAGCGTGAGGTGCAGTGCGGGATCGCGATGCGTTTCACTGGTGTCCATGTCCGGCCACCGTCCTGCGAGATCGTTTCCGCCAGTCCCTGGCAGCGCACCATCATCCACAGCGAGCTGTCCCTGCGCTCGACGATCATCGGTTCATCGGGGCCGCGTGTCTTCGCCTCTTCGATGTTCGCCGTCCCGTGAAGCTCAAACGTCTTCCCTTGATCGGTGCTGGAATAGACCTTGATGCTGTTGTCGGCCTTCCACACCGAAGAGGTGAGCAGCCATTCGCCATTCGTGAGTACGGTGGGTTTGTTCAATCCCGCATTTCCCAGATGACTTCCTTTGCTTTGGCACGTGATTTGCGCAGTGTCTCTACAAAACAAGGGTATTCTGCCAATTCATTCCATGCTTACCGGGGAACCCGATAGGTGATGCCAAAAAGGGCGATTTGCGGGTTCGTTTTGACAGCCGCTTGAAGCTGAAATTCTGCGTCAGTCAGGTCACCACCGATGCGAGACTGCTGGCCTACCGGGAACTGGATGAAGCGCTCGGGCTGACGGAACAGGGCGCAGAGGTGCTGACCGATTCACGCCAGGGCCGCAACAAACAGCACGGCCTGGTGCCGCTATTGCGGCAGTCGATCTACAGCCGACTGGCAGGTTATGAAGATGTCAACGATGCCGAGCGGTTGTGCGTCGATCCCGCGATGCGATACGTCGTGGGAGGGAGAGCCAGTCAGCCGGAGAAGCAAGCTGCTTCGACCAGTGAAGTGGGTCGGTTTGAAACGGAGACGCTCAGCACCAAACGCAATCTGACGGCGCTGATGAATCTCTCCGGCCAGTGGATCGACCAGGTACATCGGCGGCAGCCGCTGAAACAACTGATCCTCGACATGGACAGTTCAGTCAGCGAAACCTACGGCCGGCAACAGGGCGCGGCCTACAACGGCCACTTTGAATGCGTCTGCTACCATCCGCTGTTTCTGTTCAACCAGTTCGGCGACTTGGAGCGGGCCATGCTGCGGCGCGGCAACAACGCCAGTGCTAAGTTCTGGCGGCGGGTGCTGCTGCCGGTGATCGAACGGTATCGCCATTGGGACATTCCGATGTTCTTTCGCGGTGACGCGGCCTTTGCCATTCCGGCGCTGTACCGCCTGCTGGAGAAAGAAGGCTATCGTTACGCCATTCGCCTCAAATCCAACGCCGTGTTGGAGCGGGAAATCGAGCATTTACTCACCCGGCCGGTCGGACGACCTTCGCTCAAGCCGAAGGTCTTCTATCACAGCTTCCAATATCAAGCAAAATCATGGCAGCGAGCGCGTCGCGTGGTCGCCAAGATCGAGTGGCATCAAGGAGAATTGTTTCCGCGTGTCGGGTTCATCGTGACCAACGTGAATAAGCAATCGAAAAACGTCGTGAAGTTCTACAACGGTCGCGGCACCGCCGAGCAGTGGATCAAGGAAGGTAAGAACGCCGTCAAATGGACGAAGCTCTCCTGTCGCACATTCAAAGACAATCAGGCGCGGCTGCAACTGTTTGCCCTGGCTTACAACCTGGGCAACTTCTTGCGGCGACTGGCCTTGCCGAAACTAGTACGGCACTGGTCGTTGACGACGCTGCGGGAAAGGCTCATCAAGATCGGAGCCAAGATAACGCGGCACTCGAAGTAAGTGTTCTTTCAACTGGCCGAAGTGGCGGTGACGCGGAACTTGTTCGCCGCGATCCTCGACCGTATTGCGAGGCTGGCAATCCCACCGCCGCTGGTCACGTGACGTGACGCTGGAGTGGATCAATTAATGAAAAACGGGGTTTCTCATGGAGATGGTCTGCGCAGAACATTGGCTGGCCGCTGGAAAACGCTCCGATTGGCCGTACGGTAAAAGTATTCGAACGACGTTAAAAGTCTGTGTTTTGAGGGCTTTGAATTACGATTTTCTATCGAATCTCGGCCGACCGCCACGCTCCATCGGCGAAGATTTCAGGCGTTCGCCCACAAATTTGCCGGCAGCGCAGACGGCGATCGCAGAAGAACGACCGCGGAACAGGAAGAACTTCACGCGGCTTTACGCTGGTAGTACTTCAGCAGTCCGCCCAACCGCTCTTGGCACTCGATTTTGCCCGCATGCTGACCGACTTCATCAGCGGGCTGGATCAGTTTATTTTCCAGTCCTTGGTGGTTTCGCTCGCCGTGGTAGTGCTCAAGGAAAGACGAAACAGCGCGGCGCAGCGAGTTCTCACCGAAGAAGATCATGCGCGAGAGCGCTTCGGATTTGAGGCTCCCGACGTTCAAAGTCCGTGTTTTGAGGGCTTTGAATTACGATATTCTATCGAATCTCGGCCGAAGCCACGCTCCATCGGCGAAAATTTCAGGCATTCGCCCACAAATTTGCCGACAGCGCAGAGGGCGATCGCAGAAGAACGACCGCGGAACAGGAAGAACTTCACGCGGCTTTGCGCTGGTAGTACTTCAGCAGTCCACCCAGCCGCTCTTGGCACTCGATTTTGCCGGCAAGCTGACCGACTTCATCAGCGGGCTGGATCAGTTTATTTTCCAGTCCTTGGTGGTTTCGCTCGCCGTGGTAGTGCTCAAGGAAAGACGAAACAGCGGGGCGCAGCGAGTTCTCACCGAAGAAGATCATGCGTGACAGCGCTTCCGATTTGAGGCTTCTCATGAACCGCTCGATGAAAGCGTTTAAATTAGGGCTTCGCGGGGGCAGCAGCAGCGGTCGGGCGTCCTCCCTTTTCAGGATGCGGCGGAAGGCTAGAGAGAACTTCGTGTCGCGGTCCATGAGCAGGTAACGCTTGCCGAGTAGAAAGCCCTCGTAGTCGGTCAGGTTCCTGGCGATCTGCGTCATCCATGGCTCGTCAGGATGGGGAGTGCAGCCGGCAAAGTGAACGCGGCGCGTCTTGAGTTCCATTACGAACAGCAAGTACCAAGTGACTAATCCAGCCTTGGTCCAGACTTCTATTGTGGTGAAATCAATCGCCGCTAAAACGTCCCAATGTGCCTTGAGAAACGTGGCCCAGGTGGTCTGGCGCTGGCGATCAGGAGCCGGTTCGATGCCGTGCTGCTTGAGGACGTTGCCCACCGTCGTGTCGGAGATGTGGTAGCCGACATTGGCCAGTGCGCCCTGAATTCGGTCGTAGCCCCAGGAGGGGTTTTCCTGGGCGAACCGCAGGATCAGATCCACGATTACCTGGCGGATGCGCGGTCTGCCGACGGATTTGCGTTTCTCGCTGTGGTCCCACTTCTTCGCCACCAGTTCGCGATGCCAGCGGAGAATCGTGTCGGGCGTCACGATCGTGGTCAACTCCCGCAACGTCTTCCGGCCGAGCGCCTTGCCTTTGACGGCCAAAATGCGCCGCTGGTCGTCGGTCAAGCTGATGCGTTTCTTGCCCAATTGGCTGAGCAGGGACTGGATCGAATGGCATTCAATCCGCGTAACTCTTTATTCTTTGCCGGGTTGGTGGCTGTGACGGGGCTTGGTCATGAGCTTGTACGGATTGGGCCGGCGTTTGCGGACTCGCGGTTCGTAGCGGTCCGGGCGATTGCCAACGACATGCTGCAAGCAGCAATCATAAAACACGTCGCAGAGCGGATCGGCGTCCCCTGTCATGCACAACACCGGCAGCAACTCGTTAAGCGTTTGCATCGTCCCCTTAAAGCTGATTTGCCAGGGTTGCACGTCGCCGCGGATCGCTGCCTCGCACATCATCTGACGGACCAAGTTATAGGCCGTGAAGTGAGCTCGGATTTCGTTCCGCACACGATGGGGTTGCTTGCAGCGCAAGTGGTCCATTTGCATCACCGTTTTCAACGATCTTAGATTTAATTCTGCTTGCCACCGCCGACGATAAAGAGCCGCCAGATCCTCCTTGTTGTACTCGATGTCGTCGAGCAAGTTGGTCACAATGATGACCTCACGCGTGCGAAAGCCGGGCGTGGCGATCCGCACCCGGATCTCACGCAGTGTCAGGAATACGTCATAGCCGGCGTACTCTTCTGCGGTCATCCAGGCAGGCCGTGGCGGCTTGTCCCAGAACACCGCGTGTTCGTCTTTGCTGTAGCGCACGCCGGTGCGGAAATCGGTCCTTCGCGATTGATGTTTTCGCAGCACCACATGCACCCCTCGGGCCAGCTGCCGGGCGATGTCGAACCAGCCAGAATAGGCTCGATCTGCGAGATAAACGTCGTCTTCTTCGAGGATTTTGTCGATCTCACGGAACAGGCTGACCTCGGCCGTCAGCTTGCCTTTATAGCGACCCATGGCGGCTTCCAGCACGACGCCGGTGGCCAGGCCGAAGAAGACCACCATCCGCATGATGGGAAATCCACAGCCGGGTTTTTGCCCCGCCATTTGCGGATAGGCTTCTTGGTTTTCAGGAGTGTCAGCCATTGTCAGCGTGCAACCGTCGCCGACGATAACGCGATGTCCTCGCCAGAGCCATTGATCGGGGACGGAATCTTCGATCGCGGCGCCAGAATCTGTCACCAGGCGGTGCATGCCGGCTTCGTTAAGTTTGTCTCGCGCCATGCAGTAGGCGCCGCTTAGAGCGGCAGGAATCGGCAGGCCTTTAGCGGCGCGAAAGGCGATCAATTTGGCAACCGCCTGGACGCAGTTGTGGCCGGAAGTGAGGGTTTGCGAGAGGAACACCCAAACGGTGACGGCGGTGTCGTAAATTCGCGCGGAATCGAGGATTGTACTTGCGTCGCCAAAGCTGGATCGGATAGTCTGTTGATCGATCAGCGCAGCGAAGAACAGTTGATCATCACGTCGGGCCGCAGCCAACCGCGAGCGAAAAGAATCGAACATCGAAGGGGCCTCCTTGCCTTTGAGAATTTGAGCGTTCCCAAAGAATATGCCCGCGAGGCCCCTTCCTTGTCGATATCAACTTATCCGCTAGCCCGAGAAGGACTTAGGCGGATTGAGTGCCATTCGGGACTGGATCTGATCGTTCTGGAACTCGATGATCTGTTGCTGCCGGTGGTGAATCCAACCGGAGAGAATGGCGAACAGCAACTGCCAAGGTTGAAGTACGAAGCTCATGGAATACCCACTGCCGTGGTGCTGGTAGAGGTCAACCAGCAGAATTGCCTCCCGAAGTCCGGCTTTCAACGGCCGAATTCGCGACCCGACGAGCGCCAGTAAACACAAGCATAGCCTTCACTTATCATTCGGCCGGATATTTTGACCGTACGGGGTCAAAGTGTGTAGTGTGTGTAGTCGAGAACACGCCCACGCATCCCCATCACGATCTCGCGTTCAAACGCCTGACAGTGAAGCTAAACACGCCTTAAGCTGACCCAACTCAGAACAAGGCAGTATCAGCCCACCTGCAACTTTCGATCTCGAAAAGAACGCGACCGTCGTCGCCACGATCGCCAGCCACAGGATCAAGATCTCCGCGAACCACCAGTCTGTCTGGTTCATGCCGAATAATCTCCACGACCAGGCTGACGTTGAGAATGAGCTGCAGGCATACTATGACCGCCAAGATTTTCCACCCTCTGCTGGCCCTGATCGCCTCAGCAACCGACAGCGAACTGGCAAAGTATGTCGAATACTTGAAAGCAGAAAACAAGATCCTGCGATCCCGCATTCCTGTTAGAGAGCCGCGCCAGAATAAATGTACAGGACGGACAATGTCCAACTATGGTCGAGCTCTTTTCCGTTTTTCTGCGGCGAGATCCCACTTCTTGCGAAGCTCTTCGGACATGGGTGTGTGCTCAATTGCGAGATCTGGAAGCGCCGCTTTCAATTTTGCCAGATCCTCCTCGGTGATCGCTACGTCGCGGAGCGTGAGCTTCGTGAGGGACTTTGCCTGAATGAGATGAGAAAGGCCGCCGTCGAAGTCCAGGACCGAGTCGGTGATCGTCAGGTCATTGAGTCGGGGTATCGATCCCAGGGCCGGCAGGGCGGCATTGGTGAGGCCATAGGTTCCTGACGGCCAGAGAAAGAGCGATTCGATCGCGGGGTGCTTCGCGAGCGCGGATACGCTGTTATCATTGGCGGCGCCGTGGGCGAGACGAACCCGCTTCAAGTTCGGAATCGTGGCGATTTGGTCCATTCCTTCCGCTCCCAGTTTCTCGTCGTCGGAAAAGGATTCGAGTGAGGGATGGAACGCAAGCGTGGACGCGGCCGAAGGCGGGAGCTTCGTATGTATCAGGCTGAGATTCTTGAGGTATGTCATTTCCTTAAGGTGAGCCGCTCCGCCTTCGGTGATGGCGGCGTGCTCAAGCACGAGACTTTCCACCCGAACGTTCTTGA
Organism: Lignipirellula cremea; assembly: GCF_007751035.1. NCBI lineage: Bacteria > Pseudomonadati > Planctomycetota > Planctomycetia > Pirellulales > Pirellulaceae > Lignipirellula > Lignipirellula cremea. The sequence continues at coordinate 187,112 of NZ_CP036433.1, forward strand.
GCCTGGCCATTGCGACATCGTTGATGCCCGGCCCCTTGAGATTGAGCCTTTGTATCGGTAGTCCTTCGATAGCGGTCCATTGCGATTCGGTGATTGGCTCGTTTGCGGTCAGCGAGAGCTGTACCGTCTTGTTCTCGAGTCGGCCGCTGAGCCTGGCATTCAGCGGTATCAGGACTTCGGGCGCCTGTGGCAGTTTCCGTGGCGGCGCGGCCTGGACGCAAGCCGTCAGAGAAGCGAGCAAAATCGCATACGAGAGCAGACGCAGCATGAGTTTCTCCGGGCGGACAGAAGTCCAGTTTGGTTTCAGGAATCACAGGCCGGTGAGTGTGCCGGTGCTTGAGCCGAAGCGGTCGGTGGGGATACCGGCGCGCTGCAAGAGCGAAAGATAGAGGTTACACAGCGGCGCCTGATTGACGCCCATGTTCGGTGTCGCCTTGGCCGCTTTCCCGGTGCTGTCGGCGAGCGACTTGAGGAGCGCAGGGTTGAACGTCAGGTGCCGACCGTGCTTGAATCCGCCGCCGGCGAGGAAAACCGGCAGGTCATGCGTCCAATGGGAGTTTCCGTCGCGGAGGTTGCTCGTCAACAGCACCATCGTCCTGTCGAGCAATCGGCCCTCGCTTTCCCGGGACTCCTTCAGTTTTGCAAGCAAAGATCCCACGGCCTGCAAGAGGCCGACCTCGAATTGCAGGCACTCGGCCATTTTTTCCGGCTGCTTTCCGTGGTGCGAGAGACTGTGGTGCGTGCCAAAGGTCTTGATCGTCACGGCGCGGGTCGAGTCCGTCGCAAGGGCGAGGTGGATCATGTCGAACATTAGTTGCAGCTTTTTCGCTTGCTCGGTCGGCGAAAGGGTATCTTCTCGCGAAGGAAGATCCGTCGGGGCGCGCCCGGGGGCGGGTGGCTTCGGCCGGTTGACCCATTCGCTGGACATCCGCAACTGGTTTTCGACATCCCGCACGGATGAGTAATACTCGTCGAGTCGGGCGCGGTCTACGGCGCCAACCTTCCGGCCGAGGCGTTTTGCCTGATCGCCGACGGTGTCGAGCATGCTTCGCCCCTGGCCGATACGGTGGAGCTCTTCTTCCGCCTGTTGCTTCGACCCGGAGAGGAAGAGCATCGCAAAGATTTCGGACGGCCGGCTGATCGCAGGAATCGCGACGCCATTACCCGTGACCGAGATGGAGATTCCGTGGGGAACCGTGGTGAGGACGAGCGAATTGTAGCGCGTCTGGCCGCGGTTGTGGCTGGCGAATTCCTGATCCAGGGAGATGGTGTTCTGGAGGTTATGCGACAGACTCGGGTACGGCGCACCGGTGAGCATGACGGCCTCGCCGCGGTGTGTGGCGCCAGCGGTGTTCGGATGGCTGAGGCCCGAGACGATCGTGAAGTCCGCCCGATGATCCTTGATATGGGCGAGGTGGGGTGAGAGTGAGAAGTCGCTGCCGGCGGCTGTCGGCACGAAGGCGCTCGGGTTGAAGCCGAAGGGGGTTCCGATGGCGACCAGGCGGAAAGGGCTCGCCGTCGCCGAAGTGTCCGAGGCGCGAGCCATCGATTCCAGCGACGGCAGGGCCATCGCGATGGCGGTGGATCGCAGGAAGGTGCGGCGGTTGACAGGATGGGGCATGGATGAACTCCTCGATACGGTCACTTGTTTCGGAACAGGTCGCTCTGCACGAGCGCATGGATGAGCGTCTTCAGGCCGTAATTCTGGGGCTTTGTCACGGCGACGATCTCCTCCATCGCCTTCGCGTCGGCGGGGCTGGTCTTCTGGCCCGTCGCGAATGTCGCGAGTTTTGCAGCCAGATTGCGGGCAATCGGTTCGGGGTCGGCGAGCAGCAACTGTTTGTATTCTCGGATACCTGAGAACGAGCGGTCATCGTTTGTCTGACCGCTGGCATCCACCACGGGGCCCTTGCGGTACCTGACCGGTCTGGTATCGAACTTCACGTCCCTGAGCACTTCGCCGACCTCGGTGGTACGGTAGTTCGTGCGGGCCTGGCCAATCGGGTCGAAGGCCTCGAGGGCGAACCCGGGCGGGTCGATCTGGCGGTGGCAGGTCGCGCAAGAAGGGGTCGCCTGGTGCTTCAGGAGTTGCTCGCGGATGGTGGTGGCGCCTCGCGTGTCCGGCTCGATGGAGCCGGCATCCGGAGGAGGCGGAGGCGGCGATCGGCCCACGATCGTGTTCAGGATCCAGATCCCGCGCAACACGGGGGAGGTTTCCGTTCCGTTCGCCGTCACCTTCAACACGCTGCCGTGGGTCAGCACTCCACCACGGACCGAATCGGCCGGCAGGGTGACCTTCCGCATCGCCAGGCCTTCCACGGGCGGCAAGCCGTAGTGCTCGGCGAGGCGGTTGTTCAGATAGGTCTCGCGCGAATCGACCAGGTTCAACAGGCTCCCATCGCTCGCGAGCAAGTCGGCGAAAGTGAGCCGCGACTCCGCGAGTAGTGACGCCCGAAGAAGGCCGTCTTCCTGTTGTCCATAGCCGTGCCGTTCGTAGTACTCGGGGAAGAGAATGGCATCCGGCATGGTGGCATCGATGTCCTTGAGATGCAGCCACTGATCGAGAAAGTCCTCGACGAATGCCGAGGCGCGCGGCGACGCCAGCAGCCGTTCGGTTTCACGGCGAAGGCCCTCAGGTTTGCGCAGGTCGCCCCGGTCGGCAGCGGCTCGAAGGGTGTCGTCCGGCATCGATCGCCAGAGAAAGTAAGACAGGCGCGTCGCGAGTGCGTGGTCGGTGAGTCGGCCAGGCTCCTCGAAGAGGAAGAGAAAGTCCGGCGCACAGAGGACGGCACGGTACGCCGAGAGCATGGCGGCTTCAAAGCTCGCTTTCTGCTCGAGCTCGTACAACGCAATTTCAAGATACGGAGCGACGTCCTCTTCCGTGATCGGCCTGCGGAAGGCGAGCGGCAGGAACGCGCGAAGCAGGCGGGCGGCGTCCGCCTTTGGTTCCGCGGAACCTGGCGTGAGCGCTGGTGAGTTACGGAGCTTGGCCATTTCACTCAAGAGCGCAGTCTCCTTCGGCAGTTCGCGGATCGGCTGGAGCGGCACGTCCCCAAAGAGTCGCTGGTGTCCGACAGGCGGCCACGCGTTCAGGATCGGCCCCTCAACTTCGACCCAGTGCAGGCCGAAGGCGAGACCCTTCGGTTCCTGCTGGCCTTTCTGCAACTTGAGGCTCTGGCCAAGGGCTAGTCGAGCGCGATTCAGCAGGTAGGGGGCGATGACGATCGTTTCACCGGCGCGGAAGTGGTGTTCCACTTCGGCGACTGCCGGCTTATCGGCCGGGGCTTCGAAGTATTCGGGAAGCTTGTTGCTCTGCGTGGAGCGGATCGCATAGGTCAGGGGCCGTCCCTGCGCCTCGTGAGTGGACGCCGAGACACGGACGCGATAGCGACCAGGTTTCGCACGGGTCATGGCGGCGAACTGTCTGAGAATCGCGGGATATTCGGGGTCCGTTTCCGCGAAGAAGAGGAGTCCTCCGTCGTGAGGCCGGATTAAGATTCTGTTGCCGTTGGTGAAGAAGGATTTCGGACGCCATAACCGCGCTTCCTCCGGATCGAGATAGGAAAGCCGCGTGGTTGTCGTTTCGGGTCGTGGGCCACGAATCACGGCGGCGGCCAGGACGCGATCGGCGGCGGCCATGTATCGAGAAATGTGGACGGGCGAGATGCTCAACGCCTTCGCGGCCGTGTCGAAACCATCGGCCGTGTCGTCCTCCGGCAGTAGATCTCGCAAGGGGAGATCGACGCCCAGGAGATCGCGAATCGTGTTCTCGTACTCCAGTCGATTTAGCCGACGCATTGGGCTCCGGCCCTCGGTGCGGTACGCGGCGGCGCCAAGGGCGAGCGCGTCCTTAATGTCGTCAAGCAGAGCCTTCGCCTCGCCCGGCGTCGGCTTCTCGGCCTCCGCAGGTGGCATCTCGCCCGCATCCACGCGAGTCAACACGCGACCCCAGCGCTCCGCGGCCTCGGGCGTGTCCGCCAGGTTCGGCAACTGATCGATCCGGAACTTCCCCTCTTCCCCCTGCGAGCCATGGCAATCGACGCAGTACCGGTCCAGAAGTCTCCGCGCGTTCGAAAACGGATCGGCGGCGACAACGGTCGAGGGTGACAGGAGAAGAATGACTATTAGCAATGCGCGATTCATGGCTCGGAGGAAATCTCCACGATGGCGAATTCGGTAGGCAATAAACGAGAGAGCCCGGGTGAGTTCTCCTCCCATGCGAAACAACTCAGATCCCATGTGCGGAGTGGTTGGCAGTTTCAACGAATTGACGACTGCCTTATTCTTTGGGTTGGACTTTCAGGTGGGAGCATAACCAAACCACAGTCTACAATTCAGGCCTGTGCAATGCGATGAATTCAGGCGAAAAAGCAGGAGGATTGCAAAGTCAGCTTTTCGCGTCAGCGAGCAGTTGGAGGACGGTTTGGGGATGCCAGACGAAGAGTTCGGCTTGGCGGCGCAGACCGTGTGTAGCGGCCTCGCAGGCGAGTTGCAAAACGGCCAGAGCGCACGACGTCAGCGCAAGCCGAAAGAAATCCGCGAGCAGGTGATCGAAATCGCCAAGACCACTGGCTTCGCCTGCACCCGCATCATCGGCGAACTTCGCAAACTGGGCATCAAGAAAGTCAGCCGGCAAACGGTGTGAAACATTTTGAAGGAGGGCGATAGGCTCAGGGCGGATACGCCACAGACGGGCGGGCGTGGCCGGAGTTGGATGCGGATCGGGTTTATGGAAGTGCGCCTCGTGACGAGGTTGCCGTAGTTGGGCAGCTTCAACTTGTCGCTCGACGGCTACTCCCCTGCGGCGTAACTCCGCAGCGATCCAATCCATGAATTGCGGCTTCTGGTCAGCCGATGGTGGCGATGAATTTTCCGGAGGCATTTCACCGAGTTGCACCTTTTCGCGCGCGGTTTGGCCCACACTTCGGCGTCGCGATCCGCAAATGCCTTGACGCCGGCCAAAGGCAAGTCGCCTTCGGCTGAATCGGCGATGTGGCATTCGGCGCCGTGTGTGCCAATAAAGCGAGTCGCCTCAGCGGCTGATGCCTTCTGCGCGGCCTCTGCGGCGCCTGCGGCAATAATGCAGAGCAAGACGACAGGCTTATGCCAGCAGTTCCGGTAGCGGGCCCTTCTGTTCCTTCTCGGCAATATTGACGTCCAACTCGCCGAACGTCGGCTGTTCGATGCCGGCGGCGTGGAGGATGGTGTTGTACATTGTGCCGATCGTCTTGTTGCCTGCGTGCGTGTAGTAGGGATAGTTGACGAATCGCCCCGTCCGCAACTTCGGACGCTCGGCGCCGCCGATGTTGCCGATGGTCAGCATCGGGAACTCGTAGCCGCCGGAGTGGTGGGCGTCGGAGTAGTGCGAGAAGAAGACGATCAGCGTGTTGTCCATCATGGTGCCGTCCCCTTCCTTGACACTGGACAGCTTGTCGATGAATTTCGCGAGATTCTGCGTCTGCCAGGCGAGCATCTTGTTGTCGTTGGCAGGATCTGCCTGATGGCCGATGCCGTGGCAGTTTTCCGGTATGCCGGAGAGTGTGCCGCTGAACGATTCGCCGGAAAATCCGGAGTCGAGACGGTAAGCTACCACATTGGTCAGCCCGGCGATCAACGCGCTGGCGGCCAGTTCCCAGTGGGCCGCCATCCGCAGTTCCATGTCGTTGGCGTTGTAGCGCTCATCAACGTTCGGCGCCAGCCTCGCCAACTTGTCGCGTTGAGCGAGCAATTTGCTCTGGCGGTCGCGCATCGACTCGAATCCAGCGAGGTACGCGTCGAGTTTCTCTTGTTCATGCCCCAGCAGGGATTTGCGGAACCGGGAGACGTCTCCGACCATAAAGTCGAGCACGTCGCCATTCAGTTCGCTCTTGCTGCGGACAGAAGCGTCATTGGACACGACGGAGAAGAGGTTGTTGTACGCCTCGAGCGGGCTGTTGTAGTAGCCGATGTCGCGTTTCGGCCCCAAGGCGCTTAATTCGCCGGAAACGCCGGAAGTCTTGCCGCCGCCGGCCAGGCCGACGTGGGCGAAGATGCCTGGGAACGCCCTCGCCAGTTCGCCGTCGACGGTCGGCGCCGTGGGCGCCTTGCCACGAGGACTTCGATAGGCCCCCAGCCCGCCGTAACGCGAGCCGTGGTCTACATGGCACATGCGCGTAGGGTAAAATTATTCGAACGACGTTCAAAGTCCGTGTTTTGAGGGCTTTGAATTACGATATTCTATCGAATCTCGGCCGACGGCTACGCTCCATCGGCGAAGATTGCAGGCATTCGCCCGCGAATTTTCCGGCAGCGCAGACGGCGATCGCAGAAGAACGACCGCGGTACAATAAGAACTTCACGCGGCTTTACGATGGTAGTACTTCAGCAGTCCACCCAACCGCTCTTGGCAGTCGATTTTGCCGGCAAACTGACCGACTTCATCAGCGGGCTGGATCAGTTTATTTTCCAGTCCTTGGTGGTTTCGCTCGCTGTGGTAGTGCTCAAGGAAAGACGAAACAGCGCGGCGTAGGGAGTTCTCACCGAAGAAGATCATGCGCGACAGCGCTTCGGATTTGAGGCTCCTCATGAACCGCTCGATGAAAGCGTTCAAATTGGGGCTTCGCAGGGGCAGCAGCAGCGGCTCGACGCCCTCCCTTTTCAGGATGTGGCGGAAGGCTAGCGAGAACTTCGTGTCGCGGTCCGTGAGCAGGTAACGCTTGCCGAGTAGAAAGCCTTCGTAGTCGGTCAGTTTCCTGGCGATCTGCGTCATCCACGGCTCATCGGGATGGGGAGTGCAGCCGGCAAAGTGGACGTGGCGCGTCTTGAGTTCCATCACGAACAGCAAGTAATAGGTGACCAATCCAGCCTTGGTCCAGACTTCAACGGTGGTAAAGTCGATTGCGGCCAAAACATCCCAATGTGCCTTGAGAAACGTGGCCCAGGTGGTCTGGCGCTGGTGGTCAGGAACTGGTTCGATGCTGTGCTGCTAGAGGACGTTGCCCACGGTCGTGTCGGAGATGTGGTAGCCGACATTGGCCAGTGCGCCCTGAATTTGGTCGTAGCCCCACGAGGGGTTTTCCTGGGCGAACCGCAGGATCAGATCCACGATCACCTGGCGGATGCGTGGTCTGCTGACGGATTTGCGTTTCTCGCTGTGGTCCCACTTCTTCGCCACCAGTTCTCGATGCCAGCGGAGTATCGTGCCGGGCGTCACGATCGTGGTCAACTCCCGCAACGTCTTGCGTCCCAGCGCCTTGCCTTTGACTGCCAAAACTCGCCGCTGGTCGTCGGTCAAGATGATGCGTTTCTTGCCCATCTGTTTGAGCAGGGACTGGATCTGATCGTTCTGGAACTCGATGATTTGTTGCTGCCGGTGATGAATCCAACCCGAGAGGATGGCGAACAGCAACTGCCAAGGTTGAAGTACGAAGCTCATGAAATACCCCACTGCCGTGGTGCTGGTAGAGGTCAACCAGCAGGATTGCCTTCCCAAGTCCGGCTGTCAACGGCCGGATTCGCGATCCGACGAGCGCCAGTAAATACAAGCATAGCCCGCACTTATCGTTCGGCCGAATATTTTGACCGTACGGGACACCGGGAAACCGGCGTTCCTACCGCGACGTATCTGAAGTTTCGGCGCTGCCCGCATTTATCGTTCGGCCGAGTGTTTTCACCGTACGCGGTCGGCCGCACCTCCGTGCGCTACCGTCGCACCCGCCACGAGGTGTTTCCGATCCTCTGCCGAATTCAGAACATCGGCTGCGCGAGGTGCGAGAATATTCGGACGCCACGGCAAAAGTAGCGCCTCGCAACTGTTAGGTTACGGCTGGAGCGGCTGCGATTGGTAATACGACTCGAGCCATTCCACGTTTTGCGACAGGACCTGTTCGCGGTGGAAAATCAAGTTGCCTGGAATGGTTCCACTAGGGAATTGCGAGCGGTGGACGATCGCGGGTGGGTCAAGCTGGATCGCCGCCACTTCGCCCTCGCCATTGACATTTAAAGGCAAGTAGTAGTGCCCGTCGGCGCAATAGCCGCGTCCACTCGGCAAGCTGCCCAGGGGCAACTTGAGCGGCCAGTCGGCGGCGACTTTCCCCGTCTTTAATTCGATTGCCGTTAACTGCCGGCTGCCCACAGCGATCGCCAGGCCGCGATCCACGCAGGCTAGAAATGCTAAGTCGCCGCGGTCGAGCGACCACTGGTGGCTTCCATTCGCGAGGTCCAGGCAGTGCATTTGCCGAGACTCGGCCGGGGTGATGACCACGCGTCGACCGGAGATCACGGCACACGAATCCGCCCAACTGGCGCCCGCATCGAGCGTCGGTCGCGCGAACTGAGTGACCTGTGTCGCGGGATATTCGTAGGCCCACAGCAGGCTGCGAGTAGACAGGTCGATGGCGACCATGGCGCCCGCGCCCGTCGGGCAAATCAAGATCCCATCGGCGAACGAAGGGCTGATCCCGCTGGTGCGACGCAACAGGGGATCGAATCGCTTTGGATCAGCCAACGCGAGCTGCTGGGACCAGAGCAGTTTGCCATCGTCAGGATTGAGGACAATCAGCCGGATTTCGTCGCGAACTTCCACAAGACAGTACAACTCTCCATCCAGCGGAAGTGGAGATCCCAGAAAGAAAGGCCTTTCGGAACGAGCCGGATCATCGCCCAGCATGTTAATTGACCAGATCTGGTTTCCCGAGGTGCTTTGCAGCTTGTAGGCCGAAAGCGCGTTATAGGGACGCCCGGCTAGGCCATTGCGGTCCTCATTCGGCCCCGGAAGCATGCCGAATCCATCCAGAGCAAACACCGCGTTGCCGTCACTGCTCAACGAACCAAACGTCTTGTCGTGCCACATGCGTTGCGCCAGCCTGGCCGAGGGGGCGGAGAACGGTTTGGCTGTCTGGGACGACGAGGCGAGGACTGACGGCGAATCGGGCAGGTCGGCAGCCCAAATCAGTTTGCCCGTCTGGATGTCCACTGCCGCCAGACGCTGCGGGGTACGCATCACGATCGTCTTGTCGATGGCCAGCGGCAGCACGGAGGGCAGAGCAGGAGTCGATGCCCGATAGAATTCCTCACGCTGAGCCTGCAACGTGAGCTCAACCTCAAAACTCTGTGACACGGCCTGCCGCCAGATTGGCTGCCTGAGCATTCCAATACGCCCGTTGCCACGCCCTAGGCGAGCTGGATCGTGGCGAAACATCGACCAATCGCTTCTTCGAGAGCCAACTGAAAGGCGCGGCGTGCCGGTAATCCTCCGCAACCACTCGAGCGCTTCGTCCGGACGCTGAAAAAGCTCCACGGTTTGCCCACCGAGTTTCAATCGAGCCTCTGGAAATCGCTTTTGCAAATCGAGCAAGACCTCTTCCGCTCGAGTTGCATCTCCTGTCCAAAGCCAGCAAATCGCCAGCTTCAGCGACAAATAGGGTTCAAAGCGAGTCGCCTGCCGGGAGACAAGCAGAGTTTGGAAGCAATTAGCTGCCCGTCCGAAACGACCGTGATCCCAATAAATGTTACCTAGCAGATACCGTGCTTCGTGACCTGCTTTCGTATGAAAATAGCGCCGCTGCACAGAGAAAATCTGCTCGATGTCTCTTGCTGACACGGCATCATCCAGCAGTTTGTGAGCGACCGCACCAAATTGTAATTCGTAAGCCGCTTGAGCCGCATTCGGCATCCGGCTGAGAATCTGGTTTGCCTCGTTTTTCACGCTCTGGTATTCGCGTTCGGCCGGCGAGTTATTTGGCTGAGCCGCGACGAGAAAAAAGTCATTCTCTGCATCTAGTACGCTAGTTAGCAGTTGGAGGGCTTCGGAATTGCGCCCTTCATCAAGCAGCTCCCGAGAGGAGTTCAGCATTCGCACGATCGACCGATCCGGAGGCGCGAAGATGGACTCGCGGTCCGCAACTGTCTGCGCGGATAGAGGCGCAATGACGACCAGGATCAGATAAGCAGTAAAAACCTGGACAACTGCCTTTGGTCTTATAAAGGTCAAAGCTGATCTCATGATTCTTTCCCGGAAGGTACTCGCGGTCGCACTTGTTGCTGACCAACCGATTCGCTTCTGGTAAATTTGGAACGGCGCCGTTTGAACAACAAAACATTTGAATCGGGCGATTCTGCCTGCAAGAAAATGGCGGCTCGAGGCAATTCGTCCATACATTGGATATTTATCGTTCTACTGACCCTGCACTTCCCCCATCCCGCGCACGTTCGGCTGCGACTACGGACCAATTCACTGTGGCCTGCATTCGTGCATCGTCATTCTTGAAACCCAATGAGGAGGGGGAGTACAACGTCGCGGGATCCGGTTTCAGGTAGCTGAAACCAAACTCTTTGGGATCCTCTCCGGCACGATAGATCGTCGCCGCCAGCGCGACGTCACGTAACTGGGATTTGATGACGACGCCTCGGGAGAACAGGGTGTCCAGCGGCGAGGAATCCTGCAGAGCGTTTCTGATGAGTTCGTCGTCTTCAGGATTTTTGGCTTTTGCCAGGGCCAACAATGCGTATTGTCGCTGTGTAGCAGGGCTGCGTTTGTCGGACAGCATGTTGCGCGCAATCTCCCGCGCTTGGGGTCGCTGGTTTCGCAATGCCACCAGCAGCCGATCCAGTGCCGGGCCGTCACTTCCGGTGGCTTTGGCCCACCTGTCCCACAAGTCGCTGAGCGCGTCATTGTCTTTGAGGGCCTGCTGACATCGCCCCACTCGCAGCAGTTCGTCCAGACTTTCCAGTTCCAGTTCAGGCTTCGCCTGTTTGGCCAGCAAACCGAAGTAGAACGCGTTGGCGAGCGCCCCCTCGATAACCCAGGTCGGGGTGGGGGATTCTTTGAGTGTCTGCTGCAACTGCTCTTGCCGGTCGGGAAACAACCTGTCACGCGGTCGCGGGCTTTCCGCCAGTTCGTACCAGAAAGCCGTATCGGCCAGATACATCTTGTCGTACAGTGCGCGAGCCTTGGGTGAGCTACCGACGACTGAACGAACCTCCTGCCAACCGGAAAGGATGCGTACTTCATCCCATAATCGGCGGCAGCGCAGTGCAATTTCCGGATCGGGATGTTGCCTGCCGCCGTCCAACGCCGCTCTCGCCGCCAGGCCGATGTCCAGCAATTGCTGGCGGGCACGCTCGCGCTGGTCGTAGGAAGCATCCCCAAGCTGCTCGACGAGTTGCTCGGCCGTGGCACTCGAGGAAGGCGTTGCCGGTTCTTCGGCCATTGCTATGGAGCCAAAGAGGACGCACGAGGTGACGGCTAGTGTCGAGGTTAATCGAACAGGCAATCTTGGCATCTGTAACACTCCCATAAACCAATCACTCAGTCAGTCAGTCAACCTGACTTACCTCGGACAGAACATAAACCGATTCGATTGGAGGTGTTTCGATCGACTTGGCTTCCTTCAAGATCTCAATCACTTCAGGCGTCGCCGCTCGCAGTCTGGGCAGCTTGACTCCCTGCCGCGACTTGGCCAACGCGCGGGCGACTTCGGGAGAATCCAGCACGGTCAATCCGAGATAGAGCGACTTCGAGCCGCCAGCCAGGTTTCCCGCAACTTTCGGTGAAAACGCTGGAAGTGTGATGCCGGTTCTGGACGCGGCGCCTTTCGCGAATCGCCTCGCCATTACCGGCGAATACAACACCGTCAAAGCCCTCACGTTGAAGAACTGTTTGTACTGGCTTAGCGCGGGCGTGGCTTTCTTGGAAACGGTCTCGAGTTTATGCAACGTCCAGCCGATTTGCCGGGCACGCCGGTGGGCGAGTGGGACGGAGTCAAGTTCCTTTAACTGACACGTGGTTGGGCGAAGCATGAGAGGACCTCCATAAAAAACGATGGGCGACCGTCAGGACTACTCGGCCTCTTCCGCAAACAACTAGCGGAAGCGCGTCGCGTCTCGCGCCCGACGCAGTAAGCGAAACGGGGCAAGCAGATTGTTACGTAAGGGAACGCGGCTGCCATTGGCTCGAGCCAAGAGCAACGTCAGGTCGTCCCCGACGGTTGCGGCCGACTGTTCACGCAAGGCTGAAAGCAACGTAAAAAGCAGACGTTCCGGGGCGACTTTCAGAGATTCGACCAGCTTCAAGAGGCCGGCTGTGCCCAGAAGCTGATCGTTCGCGACGCGTGTTTCCGTCAAGCCGTCGGTGTAGGCCAAAACCATATCGCCTGGAGCGAGGGACAACTTCGTCTGGCTGTATTCAACGCCCCCCGCGACTCCCAGCGGAATATCACGCAGTCGCGACGCCGTCGCCGCATCGTGAGCGTCTTCGCAGACCTCCCAAGTTGCGGATGGCTGACGGAACAGCAGCGGTTGCGGGTGCCCGGCCGCACTTAGTTGGAATGAATTTGTGCTGGCGAAGAAGGTGCCGACCAGTGCCGTGGCGAAGTTATCGTCGTGATTTAAGCGGCCGAACTCTTCGTTCATCTCCGCCACAAAACGGGCCTGACTCACATGATTCACGTACCTTCGCATGAGATCACGCAGCCCCAACGCACATTGAGATACGGCGACGCCATGCCCGCTGACGTCGGCCAGCAGTAGCCGCGAGATACGTCCTGAGACGCAGGAGGACAGGTAGTAGACGTCTCCGCCGCTGGCGGCGTTATCACATGGGCGAGAATACAGCCAAACGTCCAAGCCGGGCATCTGGAAATACTGCTCTACGCCCTGATTTCCTCCCCAAACTTCCATACAGCGCATCTGTTCGGGGGCGGGAATTGGCGACGTGTCAAGCGATCCGGTCATAATGAGGTCCTTCCCGATTGCTGGACAAACTCTTCAAATCGCTTCTGCGTCGCTTCTGCAGGCGGTTCATCGGCTCTCTCGGTAACGGCAACGCTCGGCGCAATGACAATCAGCAAAGCTGCGGAAAATCGCAAGTCAGATACCAACGACATGACAACAAATCCTCAATTTAATCCAGCGTTCTTTCGGACAAAATGTAAAGCGCTTCCAGCGGAGGCGTTTCGATTGACATGGCGTCCTGCAGGATGGCGATCACTTCAGGCGTCGCCGCTCGCAGTCTGGGCAGCTTGACTCCCTGCCGCGACTTGGCCAACGCACGGGCGACTTCGGGAGAATCCAGTACGGTCAATCCGAGATAGAGCGACTTCGAGCCGCTGGTCAGGATTTCCGCAGCTTTCGGTGAAAGCGTTGCCAGCGCCGGAAGTGTGACGCCGGTTCCGGATGTCGTGCCTTCCGCAAATCGCCTGGCCATTTCCGGTGAATCTAACACCGTCAATGCCCGCACGTTAAAGAACTGTTTATACCGGCTTAGCGCCGGCGCGGCTTCCTTGGAAACGGTCTCGAGGTTGGACAACGTCCAGCTGATCTGCCGGGCAAACCGCTGGGCGAGCGGCACGGAGTCGAGTTCTCTCAGTTGAATCTGCAAGACTCCGGGAACTTTCTCCAGCGATTCGGCCGCCGACGGTGAGAGCTTTTCCACCCCTGGGCCAGAAAGGATCAGGTAGGGCCCCGGAAACGAGGCGAGTGCGGCGGCAGATTCGTCCGGCAATTCACCCAGACCTTGAATCGCGAGGATCCCTTCATACCGGGCTAATTCCACAGTCAACTCTGGGGAAAGCCTGGGGAAGCCACTGGTTGAGAAACCAAAATCCCCGCCGAAGTACAACTTCGGCGACTTGCTGATCCTGGTGTGGCCGAGATCTTCAACGCCGCGGTTGAGTGATTTCACCAGAATTCGCGCCGCTTCCGGAGAAAGGTCGGTCACGTTGGGAAACATGATGTAACCGCCGCCCTGGTTCGTATCGGTCGGAGTCTCGGCGAAGGCGTCAGCAAACTCCGAAGGCAGAGCAGGGATGCCCAGGTTCAAGCGGAAGGTTTGCCGAGCCATCAGGCGGACCGTTTCCAACGAGACGTCCTGCAGCGAAGGGAAGGAAATCGAGAGCCAACGCTTCTTCAAGAGCAGCCGCGCCGTCTCGGGCGAGAGTTCTTCCAGACTGGGAAAATTCAGATCGCCGCTGGGACGAACTTCAACCGTGCCGTCACGTCGCTTGTACTCGGCGTCCGGCAAGCTGCCGAGCGCCGCGGCGGCCTCGGGAGAAATGGATGTCACACCCGGAAAACCCGCAGGCCCCACCCTTTCTGCAAGGATCGGAGAGTCCAGCGTTTTTAGACTAGGAAAGCGCGTGTTAGGGACTGTCAGGACGCCTGGAGTGGCTGTTAGACTGCCAGGCGATGCGCCAATGATGCGTATTTGCTCTTCGGTGAGCGTTTCGATGTCCTGCAACGATACGCCCGAACGGGTTTTCAGCAAAACAGTGAAAACCTCATCGGAAATGGGCCCACTGCCTACCAGAATCAGGTTGATTCGATTCGGACTCTCCGCAAAACTGGCGGCGACTTCGGGCGTGATCGCGGCCAGAGACAAGTAGACCCCCCCAAAGAAACTCCCGGCCCCTTTGACCTCGGTGAACTGCTTCGCCAGTTCTGGCGACAGTTGCTTGAGCTTAGGAAGGATCACGACGCCCGCTGCCAATTTTTTCTCCAGCGACCCTACCTCGATCGACTCCAGGTTCGGAAGCGACAGGGCGCCGATCGTTTCAGCCAGTTTCGCCTGGACTTCCGGCGGAGCGTCGGTCAGGCCGGCGAGTGTCAAGCTTCGCTCGTTCTTGGCCAGCGCCGTCGCGATCTGTGGTGAGATCGTTCTCAGATACGGAAACGACAAGGCGCCCGGTCGAGTAGCGAGTTTTTCGGCCAGCGGCGCCGATTCGAGTTCGACCAGGCCGGTGAGAAACAGATGGCCTCGCAGCCTGACAATCGCCTCGGCAGCTTCCGGCGCAACAGAGGTCACCGAGTGCAGCCAGACGTTTGCGGCCTGACTCTTGGCCAGCGCAACGGCCACCCCGGGGGAAAGCGACTTGATCCCCAGGATGAGCGTGTCTCCCCGGAATTTTGCGATCTCGGCTGCAACGTCGGGTGAGATTTCGTACATGTTGCTGAGTTGAAGGATGCCAAAGCGGGATTCCGCTTCCATCTTCTTGACGAGTTCCCTGGCCTGCTCTGCCGTAATGCTTTTAGAGAACTTGGCAGGGACTTCCGGCAGCGGAGGCTCTTGGTTCGCCAGAGAACTTGCCGGGAATCGACCCTGCTGGAACAGTTCGCCAAAGGTTGGCGAATGGCGCAGCAACGGGTTGGCCAAGACATCCTTCATCCGCCGCCCCACCTCGCGTTGCCGTACTGGGTCCTCGCGATCACGGAGGGTGAGCAGCGTATTGACGGCATTGCCATACTCGTTGCGCGGTCCTCCAAACCTGGCAAGATGACATACCGAGCAAGTCCCATGCAGGTGAATTTTCATGGATAGGGCCCGCATCGCTTGCGGATCATCAACGCTGCGGAGTTGTTCACGGACTGCGCCATCCAGTCCGCAGATGGCGTGGACCTCTTCAGGCAAAAAGGAACATGCGATGCTGAAAAGAAGCGCCAGAGACCAACGTTGAAAAGTTGATCGGCGTTTGCTTAAGGGAGCAACGGCAGCAAGTATTTGCGAGTATTTCACGAGGATTTCTCAGGGACTCGAGCTAATTTGCCAACTGCGAATCAAAGTTCGCTAAGGATCGATCACTTGGGCAAAACATAAACGGACTCAAACGGCGGCGTTTCGATCGACTTGGCTTCCTTCAAGATCGCGATGACTTCGGGCGTGGCGGCGCGGAGTCGCGGTAATTTCACGCCCTTCTCGGCTTTGCTCAGCGCCGTAGCGACTGCGGACGAATCGAGCACGGTCAGTCCCAGGTAGCTCGACTTCGATCCCGCCGCGAGGATCTCTGCGGCTTCGAGTGACAGGCTTGTCAGCGCGGGGAGTGTGACACCTCCGGAGGAGCCGCCTTCCACGAACCGCCTCGCCAGTTCGGGCGAATCGAGGACCTCGATCTTCCTGACGTCGAAAATCTGACGGTACTTGACCAAGGCCGGGATCGCTTCCTTGGAGATGCTCTCCATTGCATAAAAAGACCGACTGTATTGCCAGGCGAACCTCTCGGCGAGCGGCACGGAGTCGAGTTCTCTCACGGGTAACTGCAAGGTGGCAGGAGTCTTTGCCAGCGCCGCAGCCGCGTCCGGCGTGAGTTGTTCCACCGCCGGGCCGAGGATTTCCAGATATACGCCATCGAACGAGGAGAGTGCGCGAGCCGACTCATCCGGGAGTTCGCCGAGTCTGAACGAGAGGCTTCCGTCGTACTTGGCCAGTTCCACCGCCGTTTCCGGGGAAAGCGAAAAGCCACTGGGCAACGAGCCAGCCAACAGAGTACCGAACACCAAACTCGGGCTCTTGCTGGTCCTGCCTTGTCCGTTCACTTGAATTCCGCGGTTGAGCGATTTCACCAAAATTCGTGCCGATTCAGGCGATAGCTCTTTCAAATGGGGAAACGAGATGCCTCCTAGCGCCACGTCCGTGTCGATCGGTGTTCTGGAGAACGCGTCTGCGAATTCCGGCGGCAAGGCAGGGATGCCCAGCGTCAAGCTGGAAGTGTTTTGTGCGAGGGCGCGAATCGTCTCCAGCGAGATGTCCTGAACGGACGGCAGAGAGATGCTAGCCCAACGCTTCTTTAGCAGCAGCCGAGCCGTTTCGGGCGAGAGTTCAGTCAGGCTGGGAAACGACAGGCTGCCGCTTGGGCGGACCTGGACAGTGCCATCGCGCAGCTTGAGTTCCTGGTCCGGCAGGCTGCCCAGCGCGGCGGCAACCTCGGGGGCAATCTCCGTGACACTCGGGAAGTTGAAACCAGTGCTTTTGACGAGCGTTTCCGCCAGGATCGCCGAGTCCAGCTTCTGCAGTTTGGGCAGGCTCAAGCGAGCGAATTCCAACACCCCCGGACGAGACGTGGTGCCGGCCAAACCGTCGGCCACGATGCGGATCTGTTCGGGGGTAAGTTCTTCCACATCCTGCAGCGTGAGATTCAAACGGGACTTCAATACTGATCTCAGCACCTCGTCGGGCAAGGGCCCGCCCCCGATCAGAATCAGGTTGACAGGAGTATTCTTGTTGGCGATCGCGCCGGCCACATCAGGCGTCACTGCTGCCGTGCTCAAATAGACCGCCCCAAAGAAACTTCCTTGACCCTTAACCCCAATGAGAATATCCGCCTGTTCCGGGGTCAGTGTTCCGACCCTGGGAAGAAGCACGATGCCCGCTGCCAATTTTTTCACCAGGGGCAGTGAGTCGAGCGAAGTCAGGTTCGGAAGGGCGAGGCCGCCGACGGTTTCAGCCAGCTTATCCTGGACTTCCGGCGAGACGTCGGTCAGACCGGCCAGCGTCAAGCTGCGGTCGTTCTTGGCCAACGCGGCGGCGATCTCCCGTGTGATCGTTTTAAGGTAAGGAAACGACAAGGCACCTGGTCGGGACGCGAGCTTCTCGGCCAGCGGCACCGAATTGAGTTCCGCTAGACTCGTCAGATAGAGGTGACCACGCAGCTTGATGATCGCGTCGGCGGCTTCTGGAGATACGGAGTTCACCGAGTGCAGCCAGACGTTCGCGGCCTGACTCTGCGCCAGCGCAGAGGCCACCTCGGGCGAGAGCTTCCTGATCCCGAGAATAAGCATCTCTCCCCGGAATTCCGCGAACGCTGCCGCCACCTCGGGAGTGATCTCGTAGGTTCTGCTAAGCTGCAAAATGCCGAAACGGGATTCCGCCTCAACTTGTTGAACCAATTCTCGGGCTTGCTGCAGCGTGATGTCCTCTGAGACCTTGGCCGGAACTTCCGGCAGCGGCAGTTCCTGAGTCGCCAAAGCAGTCGCGGGGAGCCGACCTAGCTGAATCAACTCGCCAAAGGTGGGCGAATTGGGCAGCGATGGATTCGCCAAAATGTCTCTCATCCGCCGCCCCACCTCCCGTTGACGCGCCGAGTCCTCACGATCCGCCAGCTTCAACAACGTGTTGACTGCATTACCATATTCATTCCGCGGCCCGCCAAAACTGGCGAGATGACAGACACTACACCCGCGCTGCTGAACTTTCAGGGATAGAGTTCGCGCCGCTAGTGGATCATCCACGCTGCGGAGCTGTTCGCGGTATGCCCCACCAAGTCCGCAGACAGCTTGGACTTCATTGGACATGCCGAGCAGTGTCATGCTCAGCAAGACTCCGAAGATGGCGCGGACCCGCATGGATCGGCGAGTGTAAACGAATGCGTTCATTGCGTTTGACTCCTTGAAACTTTCGTATTTCACTTTTGATCTAATCACGGCCCCAGCCATCGGCCTTGGCCAGCAGCGGCGCTGTCAGGGCTGTGCCGCCTCCTGAGGGCTCGACGCTGACGACAAACATTTTCGGCTGCTGTACGAATTGATCCGCCTGAATCGGCAGAATCAGTTCGCCCGTGTTCCGATCCACTGGGAAGATGCCGCCATTGATGATCTCGTTTCCCGATACATCGCTACCGACAATCCAGAGCTGATACTGACGTTGCGCCAGGTCGTTGACGGTCAATCCCCGCAGCCGCAAATAGCCGATCTGCCGACCGCTGCTCCACACAATATCACCGCCGGATTCGCCGTCGACGCCACCGCCGCTGTCGCTCACCAGTTGGAGATGTAAAACATCGGGCGCCGAGGCCAGGAGTTGCTCGCGCAGCTCGGCGATCGTCAACACCACGGCAGTCGGTTCAGGCTCATCAACAACCTGGATTTCGGTGGGCGATTCCGACTCGACGATCAGCGGTAAACTCTGATCCGTCGTCGGCCTTGTGAACCACAGCACCGTTACCGCCAGCAAACACGCTGCGGCAGTCGACCACGCAACGACTTCACGCCACGCGACTCGCGGGCGAGGAGCCGTAGTGGAACGTATTGGACTGGGGTCGTCGACAGCCTCCGTCTCGGCGCTAAGCATCCGAGCTTCCGCTCGGTCGCGCAGCGCTGTATCCATCGCCATATAAGTTCGCAGTGTTCGACGGGCTTCCGGCTGCTCACGCAGTAGTTTCTGCAGGGCAGCAAAGTCGTCTTCGTTGATCGCGCCGTTTCTCCAGGCTTCGATCCATTTCCAACCAGTCGGCTCGCTCATTGCGGGTCTCCTTCTGTTGCGGCGCGCGCCAACGTATTTTCAATGCACCGCAGCAGAATAAGCCGCAAGCGGCCGATTGTCTTGTAGAGGGCGTTCGGCGAAACACCGATCTCTGCTGCGATCGGCTTGATCTTTTGCCCTGCGGAATAGACCCGCAATACGAGTTCGCGCTGACGGGTCGGCAGCTTGTTGAGGCAGCCGTCCAGGGCCCGGCGTTCTTGCTCGCTCTGAGCGAATTCTTCCTGGCATTCGTCGGCTAGAAGCAAGAGGAGATCCTCGTCGAAGATCAACCGATCCCGGGCTTTGGTGCGACGATAATTGAGCACTTCGTAGCGGGCAATCGTCGCGGCCCAACGGGCAAAATCGGTCTGCGGATCAAACCGACCAAACTTCGTCCAAGCCGCTATACTCACATTCTGCATCACTTCGTCCACATCGTCCCAAGACGGCAACAACGTGCGCACAAAGCACCGCAATGCGCCTTCATGACGTATAAACAACCGCATAAACGTCCAATAGGGGTCGTCGGCGGCTGGCTGTTCTCTCGGAATTGTCGTCATCGCGATTGCACTCTCCTTACCTACTTACTGCCGACAGGCCAGAAATCAGCCGCGGAAATCTCTGACAATCATTTTCTGGTGTAGGCGTCTCAAAAGTAGGTGGAAAATTTCCGTCATCCTCACGCAGGCGGGGATCCAGGGAGCCGCGGACGACGGTGAAGTCGCGCTGGTTTCCCGCATGCGCGGGAATGACGAGCCTTTGGCTCGTGGAGATCTCGCTAAATCTACCTATAATTCTGACGCTCACACCATTTTCTGGCTGGCAGGGTGCGAAGGACAGCCGTAACGTGAGCGGCGCCCCAGAGAGAGGTAAAGATGCGTTTCTTGGCCTTTAGGGCTCGACGGTGAGGAGTGCAGCCGGCAAAGTGGACGCGGCGCGTCTTGAGTTCCATCACGAACAGCAAGTAATAGGTGACTAATCCGTCCTTGGTCCAGACTTCGACGGTGGTAAAGTCGATTGCGGCCAAAACATCCCAATGGGCCTTGAGAAACGTGACCCAGGTGGTCTGGCGTTGGCGATCAGGAGCCGGTTCGATGCCGTGTTGCTTGAGGACGTTGCCCACCGTCGTGTCGGAGATGTGGTAGCCGACATTGGCCAAGGCGCCCTGAA
The DNA here is from genome assembly GCF_007751035.1 of Lignipirellula cremea. NCBI lineage: Bacteria > Pseudomonadati > Planctomycetota > Planctomycetia > Pirellulales > Pirellulaceae > Lignipirellula > Lignipirellula cremea. The sequence goes on from NZ_CP036433.1 coordinate 207,267, forward strand.
TGCGATCGTAGCCCCGGGAGGGGTTCTCCTGGGCGAATCACAGGATCAGATCCACGATCACCTCACGGATCCGCCGCCGGCCGACGGATTTGGGTTTCTCGCTCTGGTCCCATTTCTTCGCCACCAGTTCGCGATGCCAGCGGAGGATCGTGTCGGGCGTCACGATCGTGGTCAACTCCCGCAGCGTCCTACATCCCAGCGCTTGCCTTTGACGGTCAGAATTCGCCGCTGGTCCTCGGTGAGCAATCCGCTCGTCATTGACCTTCATCCACCGCAAACCCCGCCAACCTTCCGGTGCTGTCTCCGAACTGCTGGATCGGGGCGCCGGCTTGCCGCGCGGTGGAGACGAAGAGGTTCGCCATCGGCGTTTCTTCCTTCATGTTCAAATGCCGGCCGGTCTCGACGCGTCCTCCTCCGCGGCCGGCGACCACGCAAGGGAGTTGGCTGTGGTCGTGCTTGCGCCCGTCGCCCATCGCAGTGCCGAAGGTGAGCAGGCAGTTGTCGAGCAGCGTCCCGCCCGCTTCCTCAATCGACTTCAATTTGGCGACAAAGCGGGCGAACTCCTCGACGTGGAACTGATCGATTTTTTGCAGTTCCTCTTCCTGGCCAACGCTGTGCGTCAGTTGGTGATGGCCGGACTTGATGTCCAGGTGCACATAGGCCCGATTGGTTTGAGCGTTCGCCAGCATGAACGTGATGATCCGCGTGGCGTCCGTCTGGTAGGCCAGCGCCATCAGGTCATACATCAGGCGGATGTGTTCGACGTAGCCGTCCGACTTGACATCGCTGGGCGTCGAGCGATAGCCGCTTAGCTCCCCTTTGAGGGCGACGCCGGAAGCGGGCAGGTCGATCGGCGGTAGCTCGGCCATGCGATCGATCTGCTGCTCCACGGCGCGGACGCTCTCGAAGTACTCTTCCATCTTGCGGCGATCGGTCGGTCCGAGCCGCCTCCGCAGCGAGCGAGCATCTTCGGCGACAAAGTCGAGCACGCTCTGGCGGGCGGCGGACCTTTGCCGGAAGCGCTCGCCCTGGCTGCCGCTGGCGCCGAACAGCCGATCGAACGCTCGGCAGGGATCGATCTCCACGCCGCTGGGCTGAGTGGGGCTTCGCCACGAGATGTTGGAAAGGTAGATGCAGCTGTAACCGGAATCGCAGCGGCCTTCTTTGCGGCTCGGTTCGACGCCAAGTTCCAGCGAAGGCAGGCGTGTCCGCTGACCCAAATGCCGGGCGGCGACCTGGTCGATCGACTCGCCCAGGTAGATATCTTTGCCGCCTGTTTTCTTCGCTTGCGTCGCGGTCAGATACGTCGCGCCGCAACGGCTATGGGCGCCGGGTCCATCGCCATTAGGTCGGGCCTTATCATGAGCCAAGTTCGAGATCAGTAGCACGTCATCGCGCACGCGGGCCAGCGGGGCGTTCGTACGATTGAATTGGAAGTCTCGGCCCTCCCCGGTCGGTGTCCAATCGTCGCGAACCATGCCGTTGGGAAAGTAGATCCAGCCGAGCCGGATTGGCGGCTGGGATACCTCGGCTTCCGCCCGGCAGGTTGGAAGCATGGCATTCAAAAACGGCAGACCCAGCGTAACGCCGAGGCCGCGGAGGAAGGTGCGCCTGGGTAATTGCGGCATCGTTCTATTCCTTTGCTTTCGTTTCTCGTTCGCTGCGAGTCAGCCGGAATGGGCGACTGAGGACGATCTCGCTGACCAGGTCCTGCAGGCGGAAGTGTTGGTCACGCGTGTTTTCAACGATTTGATCGATCGCCACACGGTCATAATACTCCACGCCGCGGCCGGTGGCGAAGGTCAGCAGCTTGGCGGAAAGATGGCGGACGAACGCCTCTTCCCGGTTGGCTAGAATCTGCACCAGTTCCTGGGCGCTCTGGAAAGACTCGCCTGAGGGGAGCTCTCCGGCGGCGTCGATCGGCTGCTTGCCGTCTTGGTCACGCCACTTGCCGATGGCGTCAAAGTGCTCGAAGCCGAATCCAATGGTATCCATCACGCGATGGCAGGAAGCGCAGGTGGCGTTGCTGCGATGCAGCTCCAGTTGCCGGCGCAGCGGCAAATCGGACGAGGCGGCCTGGGTCTCGTCGAGCGGAGGCACGTCCGCGGGTGGATCGGGCGGCTCTTCGCCGAGGATCGTTTCCAGAATCCAAGCGCCGCGGCGCGTCGGGGAGGTCCGATTGGGATACGAGGTGAGCATCAACAAACTGCCGTGGGTCAGCACTCCTTGGCGAGGAACGCCGGCTAGTGGCGTGCGCTGAAAGTCGGCGTCCTTGGTTATGCCGGGGATCCCGTAGAACTTGGCCAACTCCCCGTTCACAAAGGTGTAGTCGGCGGTCAGCAGCTCGACCGCGCTGCGGTTCTCGCGGACGAGCGAATCGACCAGCAGCATCGTTTCGCGATGCAGGTCCGCTTTGAGCTGCGTGCTGAACTCGGGATACAGCTCGCGATCGAGTTGCACGTCGAGCACTTTTCGCAATCCGAGCCATTGGCCGAAGAATCCTTCGACGAAGGCAGCGCTGCGCGGATCCCGCAGCATGCGTTCGACCTGGGCGGCCAGCACGGCGTCTTCACTCAGCTTCCCTTTCGCCGCCAGCCGGAAGAGCCGCTCATCCGGCAGCGACGCCCAGAGGAAGTAGGAGAGCCGCGACGCCAAGGCATAGTCATCGACCGGTGCGATGATGGCCAAGTCTTCCGGCGGGGGTCCCAACTCCAGCCGGAACAGAAACCGCGGCGACACCAGAATCGCTTGCACGGCCAGCTCGATTCCTTCTTCGAAGTCGGCGCCTGCCTTCACCTGCGATTCCACGTACCCGATGAGCGAATCGAGCTCCGCTGGAGTGATCGGCCGGCGAAAGGCTTGCGACGCCAACGGCCGCAGGATCTTTGCCGCCGCTTCCGGGACGTCGAGCGTTGACGACGGCCGCACCTCAAGCAGCAACCGGTGGGCCTCAGCGAGTTGCGGAGTCGCATTTTCGCCGCGCTCGGCCGCAAGCCACAGTTCCGCATCCGGCCGCTGTGACGCCGGCGCTGTGCGCTTTGCGCCTCCGTTGAAAGAATAAGGACCGCGAATGCCGACTCGCCGCACACCCAACCGCGGGGCGCGAACCGGCGTCTTCGAGTGCGACTGGACCTCTTTCGGCGTCGTCTCCGTGGAAAAGCGATGACGGATCCGCAGCCGGCGCTGGCCCGCCTGGGCGAAGAATCGCACTGCATACGCCGTTTTCAAAGCAGTGGTTCCGCTGCCCGGGTAAACATCGATCACGCCCAGCGAGCGGTCGTCGCAAAGCAGCTCAGCGGCGGCCGCCGGCTTGGCGCCGGGCGGGGGGATCCGCTGGCCATCCTTCTCCAGCCAGCGCTCGTTCAAGCTGCGATCCTTCTCGTCCGGATTCGCCACGCCCCAGGCGTAAACCCGCATCTCGTATTCGCCCGGCGCCGGGAACTCGAAATCGAGATACAGCTCGGTATCGGGAATCATCTCCAAGCCACGATCGCTGTTGTTGCGGGTCTTTTTGGTTCTCTCGAAGAAGACCGCTTCGGTCGTGGCGTCCAGCTCAAACTCCTCCGACTTCCCCAACAGACAGGCGGTCAAACGTTCGGCGGCTCGGATGTACTGTTCCATCCGCAGCGGAGAGATCGCCAGCACATCGCCGATATTGTCGAAACCGTAGCCGACATCGTCCTCGGGAAATTCATCGGCGAGCCGCATTTCGACGCCAAAAAGATCACGGATCGTGTTGTTGTACTCGGTGCGGTTCATACGGCGGATCGTCACTCGACCGGGGTCGATCGGCTGCGAGCGGTCGATATGGGTTACCGCCCTCTCGAGCCAGGCGATGACTTCCGCGGTTTCTGCTTGCTGAGGGCGATCGACTCCGTCAGGAGGCATCGACCCGGCCTTCAGTTGCTTGAGCACCTTTCGCCAAGGCTCCCGGTCGCGGAGCAAGTCCTGCAGCGAATCAAAATGCGTAAGGTCAAGATTCCCTTCACTGTCGTACTGATTGTGGCAGTCCACGCACCAAGTCGTGACAAAAGGTGACACTAGATGCGAGAACTCTTGTGGCGTGGGAACCGGGCTTTCGCTTGCGTGGACTGATGTCGCGGCCAGCAGCACGGCAAAGCAAGCGATGCGGCGGTTTGCCATCCGAAGAGCCGAATTCAAGATCGTGAGAGTCATACTCATGCGGGGTCGATCGCGGTGGGAAGGAAAGCGCGTCTGTGAAGGGGGCTAAGGGTTGGCGATCATTGATCGATCGGCAGGGGAAAGTGGGAGGAGGGGGAATGGGCTTGCCGGAAGATGCGGCGAAATTGCCTGACTCTTTCCGGTTCGCTGGCGGCCAGATCGTTTGTCTCGCCGATGTCGGCCGCTAGATCGTAGACCTCGAATCGGCTGCGCGGGTTTTTAGCGAACTCTCGGAGAACTCCTTCCCAGCGACCCTGGCGGATGGCAATATCGCCGTCGGCACCATCCTCCCAGTATAGATAATCGTGGTTGTGCTGACGTTCCGGTTCGCCCAGCAGCGTCGGCAGAAAGCTGATGCTGTCGAGCCGCAAAGGAGCAGATTGACCAGACGCTTCGCAGCAGGTGGCGAAGAAGTCCCAATGAGCGCATAGCAGGTCGGCCTCGGCGCCGGGAGAGATCCGGCCCGGCCAGCGAGCGATCAGCGGCACGCGCAAACCTCCTTCGTAGACGTCGCCCTTGAAGCCGCGGAGTGGACCGTTGCTGTCGAAGAACTTGGTCACCAGTCGGTCGCGGCGGTCCGCGCGGTCACGCACCGGCCCGTTGTCGCTGGTGAATAACACCAACGTCCGCTTGTCCAGCTGCAGTTCGTCAAGCAGCGAAAGCAGTTCGCCGACGCTTTGATCCATGCGGGTGACCATCTCGGCGTAGCCCTTCTGGTTCAGCGACCAGCCTTCCCGCTCGGCGTAGCGGCCGAAGTCGGGAGTCTCCATCTGCTGTCGCGGGGCCTCTCCGTTGTCGTGCGGCAAGGTAAACGGCAGGTAGAGGAAGAACGGCCGCGAACGATTCTGGCGGACGAACTCGAACGCCGCCGCAGCGATCAAGTCATGGGAATACTCCTTCTTTTCCGTGGCATAACTGCCGATGCCTTTGTGCCAGGCGTCCGGGGACAAGTAACGAACCTTGTTGTTCAGCGGCAGCCGCTTGCCGTCCTTTAAGAGAAAATCAGGGAAGTAGTTGTGGGCCCGGATTTGATCGGTGTAGCCGAAGTAGGTGTCCCAGCCTTGTCGCAGCGGATCTCCGGTCGTACCGGGGTTGCCCAGACCCCACTTGCCGAACATGCCGGTCTTGTAGCCCGCCTGCTGCATCGCTTCGGCCAGCGTGAACTCCTTGAGCGGGATCGCCAACTGCCCTTCGGCGCCTACCTGCCGGCGGTTGCCGCGGACATAAGCATGCCCGGGGTGCTTGCCGGTCATCAGGCAGCAGCGGGCCGGGGCGCAGACAACATTGCCAGCGTAGTGCTGGGTAAACCGCATCCCCTCGCGGGCCATGCCGTCCAGGTGCGGCGTTTCGATCTTTGCCTGACCATAGCAGCCCAGATCGGCATAGCCCAGGTCATCCGCCATAATGAGCACGATGTTCGGCGGCTGCTCCTCCGCTCGGGCAGCGGGGCTTAGCAAGAGTGCGGCCCCCACCAGGAGCGGCAAACAAGCGTATCTTTGATGCATAGTGCGGTTTCTTTCGTGAGGGTCGTCTAGGCGGGCAATTCGAACCCGGAGCGTCGCGGCCGATCGAGCAGAGCATCCGCTTTGGGATCGTCGACAAAACGTTCCCTCGCTGGATCCCAGGTTAGCGACCGGCCAAGCTCCCGAGCGATGTTCGCCAGGTGGCAAATGGTGATGGTCCGATGCCCGGCTTCGACCGGGGCATGGGGGATCTGGCGGGTGCGGATGCAGTCCAGCCAGTTTTCCAGGTGCGGCCGGGCCACATGTCCGCTCCCGCTCCAGCGGCCGGTCAGGCTGGGATCGGGTCGCTCTTTCACCAGGTCGGGAGGATCGGTTTCAAAGTAATTGCGGCGCATTTTTAGCACCCCGCGCTCGCCATGAAACTGTATGAAATCGGGGCCATGGACGAAGTGCAACTCGACGCCGTCGGCGTAGTGCATCCGCACCGGCCAGAAGCGACGGTTATCCGACTCCACGGGCGGGGGCGTCTTATGACTCCACAACCGCCCAATCGCTGCGGTCGACGGCGGTTCATAGGCGGCGACTGTCACCGGGCCGGTGTGATCACGCCCGAGGGCAAGCTGCACCATGTCCACCGAATGCGCTCCCCAGTTGGTCATGATGTGGCCGGAGTACGCGCGGTACAGATCCCAGCCACGCCACAGCAGGTCGCCGACCTTAAAGGCGTCCTTGTCCCACAACTTGCGATTATAGGCTCGTCGCGGGGTCGGCCCCAAAAAAAGATCCCAATCGATCCCCGGCGGCAGCGGCTCGGCGGGCAGGCCTGGATCACGTAGCGGTCCCGGATAATTGGGCAATTCGACTTTCGAGATCTTGCCCAGCCCGCCGTCGCGTATCCACTGGCAGGCGAAGCGATTGATCTCCATGGTGCGTTGCTGGCTGCCGACCTGCAGCACGCGACCGGTCTTTTTGACCCGCTCGGCCAGCAGTCGTCCTTCCGCAACGGTCACGGTCAGCGGCTTTTCCAGATAGACATCGAGACCGGCGTCCAGCGCGAGCAGCCCGGCGAGCGCATGGTGGTGATCGGGCGTCGCGATGATCACCGCATCAAGCTTCTCGCGGTCCAGCATCCGACGATAGTCCTGATACGTCGCACAGCGGCCAGCGTCCGTTTTGCGAAAGCGCTCCAGCACGTCGGCCAGCGGACCGCTTGGCGCCAGCGTTGCGCTCATGCGGGATTCCGCGCAGTCGCAGACGGCGGTGACGGCGGCCGATTCCGGCAGGTTGCCGATCAGGTACTTGCCGCGGACGCCGGTTCCGATGACGCCGACGCGCAGGCGATCGTTCGGCTCCGTGGCCTTTGACTGTCTGCGGGCCAGCGCTCCACCAGAGAGCGCGGCGAAGGACCAGACGCCGTGCCGAAGCGCAGCGCGGCGATTCAGTCGTTTCTCTTTCATTCCTCTCTCCCTAATCAGTCGAGCATCATGTAAGGCGGCGTCACGATCAGTTCGGGAACTACGGCCCGCGGAGGCAAGGTCAGCACCGTCATCACGCAGGCGGCGACATCCTCCGGTTGTAGCATGGCGGCCCGCTTTTCCGCCGGCGGAGGCTCTGGCCGTCGATCGACGATCGGGGTGTTCGTTTCTCCTGGATAGATGTTGGTGACCTTGACGCCGTGGGGAGCTTCTTCCAGCGCGACATACGTCCCGAGAGTGCTTTGTGCCGCCTTGGAAACGCAGTAGGGCGCCCCGGCCAGCAGCATCGCTCGGCGTCCGGCGACGGAGACGATATTGACGATCACGCCCTGGCGCCTTTCCCGCATCGCCGGTAAGGCGGCGTGAATGCAGTTGAACGTTCCCGTCAAATTGACGTTCATCACCTGGTCGAAGTCTTGCGGATCGAGGTTCCCCATCATTCTCTTGGCGACGTTTACGCCGGCCGAGTTCACCAGGATGTCGGGCGAGCGATGCTCCTGCCGCAGCCACTCAAACAATTGCGTTACCTGAGATCGATCAGCCACATCGCACGTTTTCCAGCAGACGTCGCCAGGCAACGCCGTGGCCGCTTCTTGCAGGCTCGCCTCGGTGCGGCCGGTGATCGCCACCCGGTAGCCGGCCTCCGCCAGCGCGGCGGCGGTGGCGCGGCCGATGCCGCTGGCGCCGCCGGTAACCAGCGCCAGTTGCTCACGGTTGCTGTCGTTCATACTTGGATTCGCCTTTCGTCAAGTCAAAGCTTCAGGGTGTCGCGGGCAAAGTCGAGGCTGGCGCGGACGTTCTGCTCTTCGAGTGCTTGTTGCTGCTCCAGCGGCAGAGAGCTCACCAACTGGAGCTTCGCTGCGGGGTTCTCCCGGACGGTTCGCAGGGTGCGGGCCAGTTCCTTTCCTGCCACCTGCGGCATGGTCGCCCAGTACTTCTCTGTCAGGCACGGCACGCGGAGGGCGTCGCGGGTGATCAACTCCAGCGTGAACCGGATTTGCAGTTGCGCTTTGCGGAGAATCTCCACCATCTTTTTGAGGTCGAAGCAGCCCTGGCCCAGGGGGATATCGCCCAATAGGAAGCCGTCGGCGTACGGCTGCACAGCCTGATCTTTCAGGTGTACCGTTTTCGCCCAGGGCGCGAGGGCCCGCACCGTTTCGATCGGTTCTTCCAGCAGCGCGAAACTGTTTCCGGTGTCGACGCAGGCGCCGACGTACTCGCTGTCGATCTGTTCGAAGAGCGCGATGCGTTCCTCGTTCCTTTGGTCCTTGTGGTTCTCGATCGCCAGCGGCGTGCGGTGTTTCTCCACGATGGGCGCCGCCAGCTCCGCCATTTTCCGGCCTTGTTTTTCGTACTCGCGAAACTCCTCTAGCGAAGCGAAGCGCTCGTACCGGCGGCCGGGCATGATGACGGACCGCGCCGCCTGCACGCCGACTTCCGCTGCAATGCGGATCTCTCGCTCAAACCGAGCGAGGTCCGCTTGGTCGCGCGGCGGATCGACGATGGCGTCGATGAACAGGGAGTGCTGCTCGGCGAATCCTCGCAGCTCTTTGACTCCCGCCCGATCAAGCCCGCCGAGCTTCGCCTGCATCCCGCCCGCTCCCAGCGTCTGGCAGTAGCGTAGGAACGTCAGCGGCTCGAACAGATCGCCGGCTAGGTCCTGCTGCTGCAGCCAGCGACGGCGAACGCCGCAATCATAGATTACCAGCCCAAGCCCCGTTTTTCGCGGCTCTGCGGCAAACACTTCCGGCGATAGCGCGGCGGCGAGCAGGCCCGTGCCCGCAGCGCCGAGTGCGTCGCGGCGATTGATTGGTAGTGGCGGCGTCATGAGATCTCAAGCCTTCTGATTGAGCAGTAATCGAGCGCATCCCCAGTCTACTTCTGCCTGGCTCGCGGCGGCCTCTTCGCGTCCGGACTAGCCACCACCACCTCCACGTCTGGGCGTAGTTTGCGGAACGCGGCAAGCGCTTCCGTTGGAGCCGGCTGTTTGCGAGCGTCGACCAGCAAGCTTTGCAGGGTCTTTACGCCTGCGATCGCCGCCAGATGCTTCGTGGAGAATCCGCCGGCGTTTTCAATACTAAGGACCTTCAATGGCAACGCCTGCAAGCGAGCCAGGCCCTCGGGGGTGATTGACGTTTCCGAACCGCGGGGTGCGTGAAAGTCCAATCGCAGACATTCGAGCTGGGGGAACTCCCGGGCAATATGCGCCAAGTGAGAGTCGTCCGGGGCCAGCGGCGAATGATACCAGTTTCCTCGCTTCAGCCGCGGCAGATCGTGGAGGGTGGTGATCGCATCACGCAGGTGCTCGGGCTTGTCTTTATTCAGATCCCGCAGTCCCATGCAACCGCCAATCGTCAGCGATTCGACCGGCAATCCCGAGAACGGCTCCAGCGCAGCAAAGCCTTTGGAATGCCAGATCGACAACTGCTTCAACCGGCGCAGCGACTTGAGAAAGCCCCACTCATCGTCCGCCAAGGGGGCGCCGTTAATCCCCATCTGTTCCAGGTGCGTCAACAGGCCAATCAATTGATACTCCTCGGCCGACAGCGCCGGCGAACCGGACGACATCAGCCGAACCGCATGACCGTCGTCCGTCGTGATCTTGACCCCTTTGGAGGACAGGTAAGCGATCGCTCCCGCCTCATCGTTCGGCAACTCGGCTCTCAGCAACGGCTGCGCCCCGAGCGTTAACGCCATCGTCAGGAAAAAAATTCGAATCATTTCAACTCCCGTATTCTCATTAGACAATAATCTCATTCACGACCCGACCGAACACGTCTGTCAAGCGGAAATCGCGGCCAGAGTACCGATAGGTCAAACGCTCATGGTCCAGACCCAACAGATGCACGATCGTGGCGTGCAGGTCGTGCACATGCACCTTTCCTTCCACGGCAAAGGTGCCCTGGACGTCCAGTGCGCGGCGTCCATAGGCGAAGCAGCCTTGGACTCCTCCGCCGGCGAGAAACATCGTGTAGCCGCGCGGATTGTGATCGGTGCCGTCCTGGTTCTCTTCTTCGCTTGTTGTCCGGCCGAACTCGCCGCCCCAGACAACCAGCGTATCATCCCACAGGCCGCACTGTTTTAGATCGTCGAACAGCGAGGCGATCGGCTGGTCGACGGCCCAGCATAGATTCTGGGTGTCGCGGCGGTGGGTGGTGTGCGTGTCCCAGTATTCCATGTTGAGTTCGATGAAGCGCACTCCCGCCTCGGCGAAAGGCCGCGCGAGCAAGCACTGCCGGGCGAACACATCGACGGACGTCTGTCGGCCCCAGCGGACTTTCCGCTGCTCCCTATTTTCCGCCCCGTAAACGTCCAGCACCCGTTGCGGCTCGCTGGTGAAGTCCATCTGCTGCGAGAAATCCATCTGCATCCGGAAGGTCGTTTCGTGTGATTGAATCATACCCTCGATTTCCGGCGACGCCGTTTGCTCCAAAAACCTCTGATTGAGGCGCTCCACGAGCTGAATCTGCCGCTGTTGCTCATTCGGCGAAATCGAGTCATTGGTCAGGTTGCTCCCGTCGCTTGGTTCGACAGCTTGACGAGCCTGCCCGATCCCGACGCCCTGGTAGGTCGAGGGCAGGAAGGCCGAGCCGCAGTTCCGTATCCCGCCGAAACTGCTGGACATGTTGAGCGCGATGTAGCTTGGCATGTTTTCGTTCTCGCAACCCAAACCGTACAACACCCAGGATCCCAGCGAAGGGAGAGGCAGCACCCAATGGCCGCAGTGCAGCAGCAGTGTGCCTTTGGAATCGATCGGCGTGTCGGTGTGCATCGCCCGCAGCACGCACAAACTGTCGGCGTGGCGCGCCAGATTTGGCAACCACTGTGATACGCGGAGTCCACTCTCGCCGTGTTGCTGCAGCCTGGCCCAATAGGGATCCATTGCCAGCTCAGGATGGTAGTCGAAGCAAAGAGACGATCGCCTTGGTGTTACCGCCAGTCATCTTTCTTCCCTTCTGGATCGGCAAAATTTTACGCCAGCCCTGCCAGCGGCCCGGTGCTGTCGGCGAAGCGTTCGACCGGAGCTCCGGCCAACTGCAGCATGGAGAGGTACAGGTTGGAAGTCGGCGTACGGGCCAAGGTCCACTTGTCCTGGCCGTAGCGGGGATTCTCGCAGAACTTGAGATGTTGGCCCTGCTTCAGTCGTCCTCCTGCATGGCCGGCCAGCAGCAGCGGGTAGTTGCCGCCCCAGTGTTGGCCGTCGGCCATGGAGTCGCCGGTTAGGATCAAGGAGTTGTGCAGGATACTCTGTCCATTGGCGTCATGCATGCCGTCCAGGGTATCAAGGAATTTGGCCAATTCGCTCATACTCCACTCATTGATACGGGCCATCTGTTCGAGTTTTTCGGCATTCTGGTTGTGGTGGCTGATCGGGTGCCAGTCTTCGATCACGCCGGGGATAAAGTCATAAGCCGGCCCTGGTCCGTCACCGGCCAGTGCGACCACACGGGTAATGTCTGCTTCAAACGCCAGGGCGATCAGCCGATACATCGTCGCCATCCATTCGTCCTTGCTGCGTTCGGCGGTCGGCGCTGGCGGCCGGCCCGCTGGCGGGGGCGGCGTATCGATCCACTTCTCGTCTCGGGCGATACCGGCTTCCAACTCGCGGACGGACGTCAAGTACTGATCGAGCTTGTCGCGGTCCTGCACCCCCAGTCGCCGCTGGAGGTCGTGGCGGCTCTCGGTCACCAGGTCGAGAAGGCTGTGATTAAGGGCGGCGTTCTTCTTGAACTGGGCCACTTCCGACGGCCGCTTGGCCACAAAAAGACGCTGGAACAAAGCCGCTGGGCTGTTGATTGTGGGCAGCGGCGTGCCGTGTTCCGACCAGGAAAGAATATGAAAACCCGGCTTGTAGATGCCCAGCTGCAGCGAAGGATGCCGGGTGTTCTGTCCCAGGTGCTTGGCCGCGATCTGGTCGACCGAGCTGTGCGTTTTGATGTCGGCTGCTCCGCTGCCGGTAACGACCCTTTGCGAAGTCAGCCACATCATCGCGCCGTTGTGGCCGAATTCGCGCCCCCCGCCATAGTCAAGCTCGGGGAAGTTGCGTGTTCCCGAGATCACCGAAAAGTGCGAGCGGTGACGCTCGAGCGGCCGCAGCGCCCGGCTGAGCTGATAGTTGGGGCCGTCATCTTCCGGGAACCAGTGGTCCATATTGGTCGCGGTCCCCAGCCAGTGAAACATCAGCCGCACCGGCGGCTGGGCCGCTTGCTGAGCCGCACGCGAGACGGGCGTCATCGCTTCCAAAAACGGTAAGGCGATCGTAGCTCCAAGGCCTTGCAGAGCGGTGCGTCGAGAAAGGCGCCATGATTTGGTCATTATGAACTCCTATCGGTGTTTCACTTGGTGCGGAAGGGATCGCTGGCGACGATCGCCAGCACCAAGCGGGAAAGTTTATAGCCGTCTTCCTTGGTGCGGTTGGCAATTGCCTCAATCACCGGTTCGTCGGTAAAGTCGAGCGGGCGGCCCAGGGCGTACATCAGCAGCTTCTCGCTGACGCAGCGGGCAACATCGTCGCGGCGCATAGTCATCAGCCCTTTGAATTCGGCGAATGTCTCAAATTGACCCAGTTCCTTAAGCTCGCCGCTGGCGTCGATCGGCAGACGCGTCTCCTCTTCTTTCTCGCGCCATTTGCCAATCGCATTGAAGTTTTCGAGCGCGAAACCGAATGGGTCGAGCTTGGCGTGACAACTCGCGCAGGCCGGCATGGACCGATGGGCCGCCAACCGTTCCCGCAAGGTGGCTCCTGTCGACTCCTTAACCGGCGGAACGTCGTTCGGCGGCGGAGGCAGCGGATCGCCCAATAGATTCTCTAGGATGAAGGCGCCCCGCTTCATTGGCAGCGTGCGGATGCCGTCGGAAGTCAGCGTAAGGATGCTGGCCTGCCCCAACAGGCCGCCGCGCTGCTCGGTTTCTTCAAGGGACACACGACGAAATTCGTAGCCGCTGACCCCTTCGATGCCGTAAAAGTAAGCCAGCCGCCCGTTGAGCATAGCGAAGTCCGAGTCGATCAAGTTCGTCACCGGCAAGTCGTTTTGCAGCAGATGTAGGAAGAACAGCTCTGTCTCTTTCCGCATCGATTCCTGCAGCGTCTCTTCCCACTCGACAAATTTCCGCGAGTCCGGCGCCATCTGACCCAACGTGCGCAGCATGAGCCACTGGCCAGTGAAGTTCTCGGCGAAGCGCGCCGCCCGGGGGTGAAGCATCATCCGGCGAGCTTGCGTAAGGAGCGTTTTCTCTTCGTGCAGCCGGCCGGTCTTAGCCAGCGAGTAAAGCTCTTCGTCTGGCGGACCGCTCCAAAGAAAGTAGGAGAGCCGAGCAGCCAGTTCATAATCGTCCAGCGGTTGCGGACCCTCCGCGGAGGCGGGTTCCTCTTCGACCAGAAACAGGAATTCCGGCGTCGCGAGAATCGCCTGCATCACCAGCTTGACCGCCGTTTCAAATTCGTCGCCGGCGTCACGGCGTGTTTGGTAGAAGGCCAGGAATTGATCCATCCGCGATGAGGTGGGCGGACGTCGGAACGCCTTCTCGGCGAAGCGGGCGATGATCTCGCGGGCGTCTTCTTCTGAGTCTTCGGCGCCGCCGAAGTACTCGTGCCAGGCCGGCGACGGCCAGTCCTCGACGATGGGCCCTTCGATTTCAAGCGACTCCACCATGATCCGCGGGGCCGCCGCGCCGCGCTTGTAAAAGTACCTGTTGCCCATCACCGCCGCCTCGAAACGAAGCGTCGAAAAGTGCGGCTGGGCGAACGCTTCCATCTCGTAGATTCGAAATTCCGGCGTCAAGTCGACGGTCATCACCGGCTGATCGACGTTCGGCGGGCTTGTCGTCAGCGTCACCGACAACATCGGCAGGTCGCCGCGGCTGTTGGCGATAGCCCGGACGCGAAAGCGGAGGCGGTAAAGTCCGGCCGGGCGGCCGCCCCACTGGACGTTTCCCATGTTGCTGAATTCGACGCCTTCGTCCCGGTACTCAGTTTGGCTAGTGGTTCCAAATCGAATTGTGCGAGTCAAATCTACATCCGGTACGGCCGACATTACCTCTTTCTTCTGGCGCTCGTATTCCGCCTTGGGAATGACCTTGCCGTTTGTTTCCTGCCGCCAGGCCCGGACGGCGTCGTTTGCGCGGTAAAAGTCCACCGCATCCATGGCGAGGATGCGAGTCAGCTCCTGCTGCGGCCGGCGGCCGCTGGGAAAAGCCAGGTCCATCACGCGTGCTGCGTTCTCGACATACACCCGCATCTGCACCGGCGAGATGTTCAGCGCCGAGCCGATGTTGTCGAAGCCATGATAGGTATCGTCCTCGGGTAAGTCGCGGGCGGTGTCGATCGCCGGATGAAGGTCAAGTAGTTCGCGCAGCGTCTCGCGATACTCGGCTCGATTCAGGCGTCGCATGACATGGCCGGTGTGGCTGGAGGCCTCCCGAGCGAGCCGCAGTTCTTCGTTGATCCAGTCGAGCAGCATCACCCGCTGCTCCGCGGCGGGTTGAGGTTCATCCTTGGGCGGCATCTCGTTTTTGACAATGCGATCCCGAAGTTCGAGCCAGACGTTCGCGAATTCGGGCTTGGAACCGATCGGCCCTAATCGGTCGACGCGCAGCCCACCTTCTTCCCGGTCGGGTCCGTGGCAGCGGACGCAGTGGCTACGCAGAAACGGCTGTATTTCTTGCCCAAAGCTGGCGGCATGCTCGTCGGCCGACAACGTTGCCGCGCCGAAGGCGATCAACGACGTCGCCGACGCAGCCAAGTAAAGGATTCTCACCGCGCTACTATTCTTGATCGCCACTAATCACCTCCACACCTTCGATTTCCAACCCCGAGTCCGCGCCTTGGGTATAAACGACGATGCAATTCAGCACCAAGCCGTCGGCGGACGGAGCAACTCTCCCCACCCGTTGCGGCGTGAGATCCGCCACACGAACGTCCAATGTCCATTGCGAATCTTGGGCGGGCTTCTCTGTAAAAAAGTAGTTACCAGCGAAACCGCCTTCTCGGCCGCCGACTCCGAGCATGCAGACGACGCGCGCTGGCTGCTCTAAATGTCCGTGCACACGTACGCGCGTATTCGACTGCAGCAACAACGGCTGGGGGGCATTCCCGTTAACGCGCAGCTTGACCCGATGCAGCCGAAGCGTCTTTCCGCTCTTCCGCTGATGCAATTTCGGCGCGGCGCGCAAGCGAGCTGGTTGCTGATCTGCGGCGGGAAGCCACTGCCCCTCGGCTCCCATGGGCCGGGCCGTCAAATCGCTCTCCCACGAGTAGCAGAATTTCGATAGCTGCAGCGGAGCGAGTTCTTCTTCCGGATGGAGCGAAGCCACCACCTGGTGATCCGCCGAAACTTCGACCACCCTGCCATCGACCCGGCGGGTCAGGCGGACCTCGCCTTCGTTCACGGCGAGCAATGTCGCCGTATCGACCGAGTCGACATCGAAGCGGGTTCCGAGCACTTCCAGCAGCGCTGTCGGCGTCTCGATCAGAAAGGGCTTGCCGGCGGGTTGCTGCTGAATGTCGGCCGAGAGGCTGCCAACGTCGAGATGAACCCTCTTCTGTCCGTCTTGCTCCGAAATGGTCGCCTTGCTTGCGCCGACCAGAATGATCCGCGAGCCATCGCGGAATCGGAACGCGACGGAGGCGGCGTCGCTCTGGGTCTCCATCACGCCGCCGGGCAGCATTGCGTTGGCTTGTAGGGCGTCGACGACCTCGCCTCCGCGGCCCACAAAGCGCACGTCTCCGGCGATCGAATCCACCTGCACAATTTGCTGGTCGTCTACTTCGTGTGAAAGGAAAAAGACCCCCAGCGCGGCGACCGCCAGCAGACCGCCCGCCATCGCAGCCAACCAGCGGCGCAAAACCGGCGACTTCCGCTCGCTGCCGCTTTGCTCGGCGACTTCCACCTCAGGGGATGGCAGCCAATCCGTCGCTCCTTCCTGTTGCTCGGCGATGGCGATCGCCTCCAGCGCCAGGTCGCACATCTCGCTCCGCAACGATTCGCTTTCGGCCAACTGGCGCGAAAGTTCGCCGCACTGCGCTTCGTCGCAGTCGCCGCCGGCGTACTGGATCAGCAGATCCAGCGGATCGAAGCAGTCGTTGTGCGTGTGTTCTTTCATGCGTTCTCCAGGCACCGTTCGACACAATCCCGCAGGGCCAGATGGATTCTCCGCAAAGCTTGATAGACGGCGTCGACCGTCATCTCTAGCAAATCGGCGATCTCTTGGCCGGCCCGCCGCCGGTGATACCGGAGATCGACGATCCGCCGAGAACGCGGCGGCAACTTCTCGACGCAGGACTTGAGGGCGTCGAGCCGCTCGGCCAGGGCCGAGTCGCCACGGCGATCGAGTTCGGCGTCGAGCAGGTCGAGCGAACTCTCGTCGATCACTCGCGCCCGCACCTGGTGTTTCCGCAAATGATCGATCGCCAAACGCCGCGCGGTCACTCTCGCCCAAGCGATGGCGTGCTCTTCGTCCTGAAACGATTCCGCTTCGTGCACCGCCCGCAACAACGTCACCTGGAAAATGTCCTCGATGGCGTGCGTATCGCGGAGCACCGGCCACATTCCGGCTGACAGACGCAAGCGAGCATCCAAGAGAGTTTTTAGCAACGTTTCCTGGTTCACTGCGGCGCCGCCTGTGCCGAGAATTCAAGTCAAGCTCGTCTACCTATCAACACGCATGAATCGACGGAATCTGACATTGTTTTCTCAAAGAAATTCCGGCGTTGCTTCACCGAGCGCAATTTGCGGGAGCCGTCCGTCTGCGTAAGCGGTTTGTCACACATGGGTTAGGTTGGAATTGGCTCGCTAGCGAGCATCTTGCCCCGCGGTCATCGATGGGGGAAAGGGCGCCCAACCGGAGGCTTCTGGGTCGCGAAATTCCTTGGCCGATCCGTTCCAGCCTCGTTGCAGCGGTATGCTTTCGCCGCCGGTTTCCGCCAAGAGTTCGAAGAGCCGCTTGTCCATGGCGATCGCCCGCTGATGATGGGGCGGATCGTGAAACAAGCTCTTCAGTTCCTGCGGGTCGTTTTCCAAATCGTATAGTTCGGGGACGTCCCACAGTCCATACGCCCGCACGTACTTCCAGCGGGGCGTGATCAAGGCGTGCAGGGTGGGCGTCGACGGCGCCCAGCGCTCCCAAAAGTATTCGTAGAGCAACTCTTCCCGCCAGTCGGTTACGGCTTGGCCGCGAGCCAGGGGCAGCAAGCTGCGGCCTTGATAGTTGTCGGGGCGCACCACGCAGGCCGCTTCCAGCAAGGTGGGGGCGATGTCGATATTCGCGGCCATCTCTTCCACCACGCGACCGCCGGGCAGCAGCTGGGGGCAGTGCATGAGCAGGGGCACTCGGATCGAAGCCTCATAGGCGGTGCGTTTGTCGATCAAGCCCTGTTCGCCCCAGAGGTGGCCGTTGTCGCCCATGTAGACGATCAAAGTCGAATCGAGCTGGCCGCTTTCGCGGAGGTAGTCGAGTAGCCGCCCGGTGCTTTCGTCCACGGAGCAAAGCGTCTCGCAGTAGCGGCGATAGATATCGGAGGTCTTGCCGAGCGTGTTGTGGAACGGGAATTCGGCGCCGTGCCAGGAATTTCGCTGGTTGCGCGCCCACATCGGCTTGAGCTTGTCGAGCTTTGTCCCTTGCGTCGTGGGGAACGGTTCAAACACCGCGTCAGCGAATTTTCCCTTATGCCGGTGCGCAGGGCTGAAGTCGTGGTGCACGGCCTTATGCGAAAGATACAGCATCCACGGCCGCTCACTTTTCTCTTGTTCCGCCAGCCACTTTAGAGCGTAGTCGGTTAGCTCGTCGGTAATGTACTTCGTCTGCGGCAGACGGCGTCCGTTGACGTTGAGCTGCGCCGTTCCCCCATCGGGCAGATCGGGAAAGTAGTGTCCTTGCCCGACAAAGCTGACCCAGTGGTCCCAGCCCCGGCGGGGTTCATCGGAAGCGTGGCCCATGTGCCACTTGCCGATGAAAGCGGTCCGGTAGCCAGCATGTTGCAAAGACTCGCTGAAGAAGGTCAGCTTCTCCGGCGCTGGTGACTGATTGTCGACGACCCGATGCGAGTGCGCGTACACTCCCGTCAAGATAGAAGCCCGGCTGGGAGAGCAGAGCGAGGTGGTGACGAAAGCGTTCTTGAAGCGCACTCCGCCCGCCGCCAAAGCATCAGCCGCTGACGTCTGGAGAAACGGATGCCCCGCACAGCTCATCGCGTCGTGCCGCTGATCGTCAACCAGAATGAATATCATGTTCCGGCGCGAAGACTCGGCGGCGAAAAGCGGTCGACAGTTTATCAGCAGAGTCAGCAGCAGGAAGAGATATTTTAGCTTCATGAGTATCCGCCTGTCGTCGTGAATTCGCCAGCAGTTTACGCTAGCAGGCATGGGTCGATCCGATGGCTAGGCCACTGCTATCTTAGCAGGAATGGTCCGCCCGGCCAGCGAACGCCGCTGGATCTTCGGACCTTGGTGCGTCTTGCCTTTCGGCTGCTTGCTGCTACCATCGACGTGTGACGCGTCGATTCTCTCAATCAACGCTTATCATGTCCTGCTGAACACAGCTTCTCGCACGAAGGTTTTCGGCGACGCTCACGTTGGTCTTCACCGCAAGCGGTTCGGCACAATGTCGCTGTATGGATACTCGCAGCAGGAGAAGCGACTTGCCGCCCGTCAGATGTGGCGTCGATGGCGACAAATGGAAAACTCGGCTGACTTTGACAACCGCTTTCGCCTTGTCGATAGACGGCGATATGCTACTTGAGAAGGTCGCCGTGAGTAGCCGGGTCGATTCGCTAGGCCTTAACCCAGCGTAGGCCGCTTGATGCGGAGACGAAAAAACTCGAAAACCCTCGGCGTTTTTGCGTAAATTGGTGATGCCAATCAAAACAATTACGCACGCCAGAAAGGGTTTTCGAGTGAAGAGAAAGATACGACCAAAAGCGCAGCGACGCAAGCAGAGAATGCAGCGCAGGATTGATCCCCAGAACGGGTCCGGCCAGTCGCCGATGATCGTTCCCGAGAAAATCGTTTACGAACTGGCCGACCGCCAGCAAGCGATCGCCGCCGGCGGGCTGGGCGCCCTGGTGCAGACGGCGCGGCGGCTGGACCTGCGTCAGGCGATCAACAATTCGATCACGCTGCTCAAGCTGCATCGGCCTTACGATGAGGCCGACCATGTGCTCAACATCGCGCTTAACCTGCTGGCCGGCGGCGGTTGTCTGGAGCATCTCGAAGATCGCCGCTGCGACGAGGCGTATCTCAACGCGCTCGGCGCGGAGCGGATTCCCGATCCGACGACTGCTGGCGACTTCTGCCGCCGCTTTCAAGAGATGGATATCCTGCGGCTGATGAACGGCTTCAACCAGGTCCGCGAGCGGGTCTGGAAAGAGCAGCCCGACGCGTTCTTCGACTGCGCCATCATCGAGGCCGACGGCACCCAGGTGCAGACCTCGGCCGAGAAGAAACAGGGCATCGGCATCAACTACAAAGGGGAGTGGGGCTATCATCCGCTGGTCGTTACGCTGGCCAACACGCGTGAGCCGCTGTTCATCGTCAACCGCAGCGGCAATCGTCCCAGCCATGAAAACGCCGCGTTCTTCTTCGACCTGGCGGTTGAGCGCTGCCGCAAAGCGGGCTTCCGCAAGGTGGTCCTGCGGGGCGACACGGACTTCGCCCTGACGGAGAACTTCGATCGCTGGAGCGAGCAGAACGTTGAGTTTGTGTTCGGCATCGACGCCATGCCCAAGCTGGTCGGAATCGCGAAAACCCTCGCAGAAACCGAGTGGAAAACGCTTCACCGCCGCAAACACAAACCGCCCTCAAGGCGCGCCACACGGCCGCGTTGTAAAGAACAAATCGTCGAGCAGAACGGCTACCTCAACAAGAAGCTCGTCTCCGAGCAGATCGCCGAGTTCGACTATCAGCCGGGCAAGTGCGGCCGTTCTTACCGCATCATCGCGCTCAAAAAGGAAGTGCATCAGAAACGCGGCCAGTTGCGGCTGTTCGACCACGAGAAGCCGGTGTACTTCTTCTATATCACCAACGCGACAAAGGCTGACAAGTCGGCCCGGCAGGTGGTGCTGGATGCGAACGCGCGCTGCAATCAGGAGAACAACATCGCGCAGCTCAAGCAATGTGCGTTGTCGGCGCCGCTGGACAACCTGCTGAGCAACTGGGCGTACATGGTGATTGCCTCGCTGGCCTGGAGCTTGAAAGCCTGGGCGGCGCTGAGTATCCAGCCTGCCGGCAACGGCGAATCGAGGGCGGAACAAACGCGCCAGAAGGCCGCACTGCTGGCGATGGACTTCACGACGTTTCGTGATAGGGTGCTGATGGTCCCGGCGCAGATCATTCGCAGCGGCCGGCAGATCGTCTATCGGTTGCTGAGCTATCGTCCGACGCTGGACTACCTGCTGTTGATCGTGCGAAACGTCCATCGCCCGCTCCGCTGTTGACGACGCCTCCCCCGAAGTCAGCGTCCGGACGCGCTGACGCCGCCGCCACGCCTCACCCCGAAAGCCGCCCCACATGCCCGACGCCTCAATCCAACCATCCCCCACCAGCGCCGCTGGACCGCAAACACCTGCGCGAGCCCCAGCCCACAAAATCACGCCAGGCCAGAACCGCCATACGCTTGTTTAAGGGCTAGGTTCCCCTCCGCAAGAAACAAACCGATGAATACATCCATTCGAATGCCCTTTTCAGTTGGAATGATGCTGTTGGCGTCGGTCTTCGGCGAGCAGCTTCAGGCAGAGGATCTGCCGGTTCACCCGGACGACCTGAAGATTGTGCGGCGCATCGCCGCCCACGAGAAGTTGGACGCGTTGCCGGTGCCGGCTCCCCGGGGATGGCCGCAAGTGGAAGCTCCCGTCACGGTGCGTTTTGCGGGAGCCGGAGATCGCAGCCGCCACGCTTTGACGGTCGGTTGCAACGAAGACGGCCGGGTGACGCATCTGGTGGGCAACGGCCCCTTGCTCTGTAACGAAGCGTTCGCCTGGATCGCCGGCATGCCGGAGTTGAGGGTGATCCGCATCGATCACAATATACCCCGGCCGCAGAGTGGGGTCGACCATCAGCTCTACGATGGCTCCGGCCTAATCGCCTTGAAGGATTCAAAGCTGGAAGAGATTAAGATCGGTCACGCCTTTGACGACGACGGCATGGCGGCGCTAGCAGAATTGACGTCCCTCCGGGTCGCTTGGATTGGCCATAGCCGAGCTACCGACGCCGGCATCGCGCATCTGGCGGCGCACCCGCGTCTCGAGCAGTTCAAGATTAGCTCGCAGGGCCGGCCGAACTGCGTCACCGAGAAATGCCTGGCCACCCTCGCGACGTTGCCAAAACTGAGGCGGCTTGGTTTGCAAGAGACGTTCGTTACTTACGAGGGCGGACTCAAACATCTGGCGAAACTGACGGGTCAGCTGGAATTCGTATCGTTGAAAATGACGCTCGTTCTGCCGGCCGATGTGGAAAAGCTCAAGGCCGATCATCCAGGACTGGAAGTGGAAACTTCGACGCCGGCCGAGATTCTGGAAAACCCCAACGCCCGGGGCGTCGCCCGCTGGGCCAGCCCGGCCGCGGTGAAGTACTTGCAGTCAAGGTCGGCCGAGTGACACAATAGCGGGCGAAAGCGACCAAAGGTCTAGCTGTGCGAATACAGAACTAGAAAACGGCATGCTGTCGGGTAGAGGGAATTCGCTTCCAGTGTGTCGGCGTGCGATATGCGATTCGCACATGCGAGAACCGCTCTTGCAGGTAGCTCGTGAATCGCTTGGCGGCTTGATGTCGCGATGAATCAGCCCCGACTCATGCGCCGCGGCCAGCCCCAGTGCGATTTGCTGAAGATGTTGCATTCCTGCCTGCCGCGTCGGAGTTCGGGCTCGAGTTCCTTGACGCGAGCGGCTGTGGGCAAGCTGCTGTCGCTTTCAGCATGGATGGAACTTTGGAAATGCCCAGAAAAAGAAAAACCGCCCCAGCAGCATGATTGACATGCGTCATCAGGGGGGCCTATAAAACCCCAGTCGTTAATATTTTTCCATTCCCCGCAAATTAACGGAACAGATCAAGCGGAGGTAATTCACGACGGGTTCCGTTTCAGAATCATTAACAGCAGTGTTCCATCACAATTCTTTGACATGAATCGAGGGATACAATGCCGGCTACTCTTTCGCGGTTTGTTCTGCGCGCTTGGTTGTTTCTATCTCTTTGCGCGAGTACTCTTCCCGCTCTGGCTCAGCAAACTGTTGGGCTATTCTTCAACGACGGAGCCTACCCAGGCTACAACCTGTTTTCTCCCAATCGGGGAACGGGAACTTACCTCGTCGACAACGATGGGAACCTCATCAAACAGTGGATTGATCCCGACGGCTATTCGCCAGGGGCTTCGACTTACTTGACAGAACGCGGAACACTGCTGAAGAGTTGCTTTGTGGATGTTGGCTATTTTCCGCCGCAAGGCGCCGGTGCTGGACGCGGCGGGATGATTCGCGAGTATGCTTGGGATCCGGACTCGAACGGAAAGGCGGTGGTAATTTGGCAGTATCTTTATAACACCGAGAATGTACTACAGCATCATGATTTCAAGCGTCTGCCCAACGGCAATATCCTCATTACGGCTTGGGAGAAGAACGTTGACTATCCCGGCAACTGGGAGCACCTGATCGAGGTCAAACCGAACTATTCCAATTGGGATAACTCGTCTCTTCCGGCTCACGGTGTCGGCGGAACCATTGTCTGGGAGTGGCATCTGCTGGATCACCTGATACCCGAAGGGGAGGATTCTAAGGACTATCCTTCGAAGTGGGATCCCGAAAACGGAGCTCCACGCATCAATGCGGTCCAATACGACCCGAAGCTCAACCAGATACTGATAAGTTCGAATAACGAGATCTGGATTATCAAAAAGTTCACGACAATCGACCTCTACCTCTACAAGCTGTATCAAAAGTTATTCACAAGAATTTTCGGTAATTTTTTCGGTGAAGTGCTTTTATCTCAACTCTTTAGCGAGCCTGGAGACCTGTTGTATCGTTGGGGAGACCCGGCAACCTATTTGGGAGCCGACACCTCTCACCCGCAAACAAGCTTTTTTCAACATGGCGTCGGCTGGATTGATCGTTTTACGGAATTCGGATATAAAATTCCCAAAGGCAAAGGTGTCGGAAATATTTTGTTCCTCAACAATCAGTTCCCAGCGGGCTCAAGCGTTCAGGAGTTCACTCCTCCGTTGCGAAGAAATGGTTCCTACACCCAACCTGCTTATGGCGAGCCATTTGAGCCGTCTGGACTGGTCTGGCAGTACAATACGGTCATTGAGGGCGGATTGCCGCCTGCGCCCTTCCTGGGTAGTGCCCAGCGCTTACCCAATGGAAATACTCTCATCGGTGCGGGGCCTTCAGGAGCTTGCATTGAAGTGACGAATGATCGAACAATTGTTTGGAAGTACATCGTTCCTGTTGCGAACCTGAGTCCTACCACACCGGGTCCAAAGTCGTTCGATGATCTTGTGCTGGGTTTGACGGACCCGGTGTCTCCCCAGACGAATATGCCGTTTCGCATCAAACGCTATGCGCCCACTTACCGTGGTTTTTCTGGCAAAGACCTCAGCCCCCAAGGTGAACTCATCGGCGCACTTCCCGAGTAGTTCGGGTACGTTGGCGCGTTTGGGTACGAAGAACAGCTTGTTCTCAACCCGTTCAGGGCATGTCACTTAGAACATATCCGAAAACCCCGCTGGTCGTATGCTAGCGACGATGTCGTCGGGTTAAAAAATACGTGAACCCTCGCACAGGATTGGGAATTGCAAACTCATTCCCATGGAGGGTTCACGATGGGTTCACGATGGAAGCCAGAAGGAGTTTTGACGAATTTCGCATGTCCGATGAAATGTGGGAGCGATGCGAAACATTCATACCAACCTACGAAATGATTCCCCAAGGCGGTAGGCCAGGGCGAACGCGGGTTACGCCAGCTCGCTCAGGACGCTCTTGCTCCGTCCAAAATGATCGGTCTGCATGCCAAATTGCTGCAGCATGCGGGCCGTAGGGTAAAAGTATTCGAACGACGGTCAAAGGGCTGGTTTTATGGACTTTGATTGTGGATTTCCGAGCGAATCTCGGCCGACCGCCACGCTCCATCGGCGAATATCGCATCTGTTCGCCCACGAATTTGCCAGCAGCGCAGACGGCGATCGCAGAAGAATGACCAAGTAACAGGAGGAACTTCACGCGGCTTTGCGCTGGTAGTACTTCAGCAGTCCACCCAGCCGCTCTCGGCACTCGATTTTGCCGGCAAGCTGACCGACTTCATCAGCGGGCTGGATCAGTTTATTTTCCAGTCCTTGGTGGTTTCGCTCGCCGTGGTAGTGCTCAAGGAAAGACGAAACAGCTCGGCGCAGGGCCTTCTCACCGAAGAAGATCATGCGCAACAACGCCTCGGATTTGAGGCTCCTCATGAACCGCTCGATGAAAGCGTTTAAATTAGGGCTTCGCGGGGGCAGCAGCAGCGGTCGGGCGTCCTCCCTTTTCAGGATGCGGCGGAAGGCCCGACAGAACTTCGTGTCGCGGTCCATGAGCAGGTAACGCTTGCCGAGTAGAAAGCCCTCGTAGTCGGTCAAGTTCCTGGCGATCTGCGTCATCCACGTCTCATCAGGACGGGGAGTGCAGCCGGCAAAGTGAACGCGGCGCGTCTTGAGTTCGATCACGAACAGCAAGTAATAGGTGATCAATCCAGCCTTGGTCCAGACTTCTATTGTGGTGAAATCAATCGCCGCTAAAACGTCCCAATGGGCCTTGAGAAACGTGGTCCAAGTTGTCTGGCGTTGGCGGTCAGGAGCGGGTTCGATGCCGTGCTGCTTGAGGATGTTGCCGACGGTCGTGTCAGAGATGTGGTAGCCGACATTGGCCAGTGCGCCCTGGATTCGGTCGTAGCCCCACGAAGGGTTTTCCTGGGCGAACCGCAGGATCAGATCCACGATCACATGGCGGATGCGCGGTCTGCCGACGGATTTGCGTTTCTCGCTGTGGTCCCCCTTCTTCGCCACCAGTTCGCGATGCCAGCGGAGAATCGTGTCGGGCGTCACGATCGTGGTCAACTCCCGCAAGGTCTTCCGGCCGAGCGCCTTGCCTTTGACGGCCAAAATGCGCCGCTGGTCGTCGGTCAAGCGGATGCGTTTCATGCCCATCTGCTGGAGCAGGGACTGGATCTGATCGTTCTGGAACTCGATGATCTATTGCTGCCGGTGATGAATCCAACCCGAGAGGATGGCGAACAGCAACTGCCAAGGTTGACGTACGAAATTCATGGAATGCCGCACTGCCGTGGCGCAGCTGGAGGTGAACCCGCAGGATTGCCTCCCGAAGTCCAGCGGTTAACGGCCGAATTCGCGACCTGACGAGCGCCAGTCAACACAAGCATAGTCCGTACTTATCATTCGGCTGAATATTTTGACCGCACGGGGTTTGTCATGTTTCACGAACGGGAATCGCGCTGACGTGTCAAAGCTTTCTATGACTTCTGTCCAGCATCCGCCTGCGGCTTGGCCACACCGAGTTCGGATGCCGCGTTGGGCGGCATACTGATCAGACGCAGATCGCGCTGCGGGAAAGGAACACCAATGCCCGCTTCGTCGAGCGCCTGCTGGACAGCGACCGCGATCTCACTAAGGACCACGTGTCTGGTGTCCGCGGAGTCACCGCTGGAGACATCGATCCAAGCCCGCAGTCTAAAGTCGAGAGAGCTGTCGCCAAAGTTTTCGAAAAAGGCCTGCGATTCGGGTTCGGGAATCACCTTCGGATTGGCCTTCGCTACTTCGACCAGCAAATCAATCACGCGCTGAGCAGGTGTTCCGTATTCGACCCCTACGGTCAGGTCAATTCGTCGACACCTGTCCGAAAGGGTCCAGTTGGTCACACTCTCGGAAATGAGCATTCCGTTGGGCACGATGACTTCGGCGCCGTCGAATGTGCGGATCAGGCTGGCGCGGATGCCGATGCGCTGCATCGTTCCCGAGTTGCCGGAAAACTCAATCGTGTCTCCCACATCGATCGGTCGCTCGAATAGCAAGATCAAGCCGGACACGAAATTGTTGACGATGTTTTGCAGGCCGAAACCGATGCCGACTCCCAATCCTCCGGCGACAACGGCGAGCTTAGTGATCTCGATCCCAGCCGCCGAAAGGCCGACCAGAAATCCGAGGAAGATCACGCTGTATTTTGCAATACTTGAGACAGCGTACGGCACGCCTCGGGCTGTGCGCACCCGCGAGAACACATCCTCGTGAAGAACAGCTTGCAGCAAACGCGCCAGGAGGAAAGAGAGCCACACGGTGAGCGCAAACACCAGCACGTCGGCAACCGAGACGGAAAGCGCGCCGATGGTGACACTTGCGCAGAGTACCCGGCCCGCAACAACTTTCGCCGGTACGAGCAGACCGAGTTGTCCGCACACGAGCACGGCCCACGCTGCGACCGCAATGACGTTCAAAATCCGCCCGAGCCGGTGATCCACGAGTCGTCGATGATTCGAGATCGTCCGCGAGAGCCGCAGTGGCCGGAGGACAAGTGCAAAAGTCGCCAAGCCGTGGAAGACTTTGAGCAGGACGAAGACGAACAAACCCAGATAGCCGCACCGCATGACGCCGTCTCCCAACATGACGGCGAGATCGGTCCAACCTGTCAGATCGGCCAAGATCGCTAACGTCACGAAGCCAGCCCCCACGCGCATCGCATGGTAAAGCAGCTTGATCAGGGGATGACGCTGATGTTCTTCCGGCAGACGAGCCGCCCCGCTGGGGCGTAGCAACCAAATTAGCAAGCCCAGGACCGCAACCATTTCTCCCAGAAAGACAACACGCTCGAGCGTTGGCGTTGCGTCCAGCAGGTCGCGGGCCCGATCGATGGTGAACAGCACCGCGAGTCCCCAGGCCAACGTAGCCAAGGCAGACGGCAAAAAACGCAAGACGATTCGCAACGTCGCCGCCGCAATGAGCGCCGCGGCGAGAGGGCCTGCGCTGCGGGGCCCCATCGTGTGGATCGGGAACGCGAAAAAACCCGTCATCAGCACCGCCATTGCCCACGGGTGCTCGAAGACCAGCTGAGCGTGTCGTAGCTGGGAGTCATCCTCCGCCCGCGCACGAGTGCGGTTACGAACCCACCGGAGCATCAGCCCCAGCCCCACCAACAGTATGAACTGCAAACCTAACGTCTCGGCTCGGCGCCGCGAGTCTTGTCCACTCAGATCAAACCGCTTCAAGAATTGCCGCAACCCTACGGTCTGCCACTCCGTGCCGATCGACTCTCGCACTTGCGGGTTCCAGAGCGGCGGGTGATCGGCATGGAAGATCCCTGCCAGCCGCGCATCGACCGCGCTCTGCAAATGTTCAACCGTTACATTGAGCGCAACGCTTGGATTCACAAGTTTGTCGCGCACCGCCAACATATCATTGCGCCGCTTGACGACGGTCGACCGCACCTCTTCGATCTCGCTGCGCACAGCCGCGATGCGATCCGTTGTCGTTGCATCGACGTCCGCTTGCGTCCTGGCAAGTTCATCCGTCGCTTGCCAAACCGCCGCTATGCTGTCGATCCGCTCGACAGATGTGCCGAGGGCGTCGAGTTGATCGTCCAGTTGCTCTTCGAGTGACCGCAAATCCGCCAGCATCTCGCTAAGTTCGAACTCAGCCCTTTGCAGCATGCGGATACTGGGCCTGCCTTCAAGCGTTCTGCGAGTCTTCGCAAGCTGCGAATTGACCTCCGCAAACATGCGATCGGTTTCAGAGCCAACTCGTTCGAGAATCGTTTGGGAAACGTCGCGGGGTAGAAAAGTCGCCAATTCGGCACTTGTGATCTCAGCCCGCCCCGGCACTTCTTCCAGTGAGATTGCCTGGTCCGGTACGGCTTCCTGCTGGGGCCTGGCGGGCTCCAGGCTCGCGGGAGATGTAGTCTCTGGAGCTGTGGAAACCGGCTCCTGCGCCCACGCGACGGAGCCAGGAGACCAGGGAAGAGAACCCTCGACGAGTAAAGTTGCTGCCACGGCGGTTAGTAACAGCAGACCGCGCCCAATGGGATGGAATCCCATTGTGAAATGCGTCCTCGTGGGAGTCATCAAATTGCCTAGCGCTGTTGAAGTCGCGGGCCGGCGCATGAATGACGACCCGCGAGTTTGATGATCAATGGGGAATGGTCTAGTCCGAGCGGCCGCCACTCTGTTTCTTCAACGAGTTGAGAATCTGGTCAAGGTTATAGCTGGCCGCCTCCTGCAGAGGCGGGAACTCCTTGTAGGACATCAGTTCTTTCTCCCAGAGAAGCTGGCCGATCGGCAGGAGGTTCCAGTCGTAGACGTACGCAGTGCTGGGCGCTGCGAGTGCTCCGGCGTAGCTCATAAGCGACTTCGTATCCGCACCGACGCTGATCTCGAACGGATCACGCATAATGTTGGCGAGCTGAGTCCAATGGTAGGTTTGGGCGCCCATCAACCCGTCCATCGCACCGGCCCCGACCATGGTGTAGTAGAACTTCCAGTTCTTGTACCGCACCGCCGAGGGTTGCGCGCCGGTGTAGTAGAAGAACGTATCCCGGGCCGATTCTTCGGACTCACCAGTCAGGTATTCGATCTGATTGAAGCCATCGAGCTTGGTCTTAACAATGCCGGGGTATTTGCCCGCCATGATTTGCTCGTTTAGGTCGTTATCCTTGGCCCCTCCAGCGATTTCAACGAAGGTGGGCAGCCAGTCCTGAGAGGCGAAGATCTCCTTAAAGACAGTGCCCGGTTTGATCTTGCCGGGCCAGCGGACGACGCAGGGAGCACGCATGCCGCCTTCCCAGGTGGTCAGCTTACCGCCTTTGAATGGGGTCGTGCCTCCATCAGGGAAGGTGATGACTTCCGCGCCGTTGTCAGTCGTGAAGACGATGATGGTATTGTCGAGTTCACCCATGTCCTCAAGCTTCTTGAGGACTACACCGATGTTGTCGTCGAGCTGCTTCATGCCGACTTCGTTGATTCCCCAATCCTTGCCGCCCTTCACGCCGAGCATGGCTTCATACTCGGGCGAAAACATCGTAGTGATGTGCATGCGGGCCGGGTTGTACCAGCAGAAGAAGGGCTTTTCCGTCTTCTCGGGATCCTGGCGATCAAGCCAGTCCACGACCCTGGCGGAAATTTCTTCGTCGACAGTCTTCGAGCGCTCCAGGGTGAGCGGTCCCTCGTCCTTTCCCACCTGATTCTTCGCCGTTCCATCGGACGATTTCATCCAAATTATGGGGCGCGGAGCTGCCATGCAAACACCTTCTTCGGGAGTGATGGCGCCTGGTGTTTCAGGAATGCCCGGGATCGGCACCATCTTCATCGGTGGCACGACGGCTTGATCGGTCGGACTCTTATTGATGTCCGGGAAGCTGACTCCTTGCATCGCATCGAGGTGGTAGAGATAACCCCAGAATTCCTGGAACCCATGCGCGGTCGGCAGTGAATCCGGATGATCGCCGAGATGGTTTTTGCCGAACTCGCCGGTGCTGTAGCCCTGATCCAAAAGGAATTTCGCAAGGCTTGGAGTGCCGGGGCGCAGGTACGAGATGGCGCCTGGCAACTGAGGCATGAGCATCCCGGCCCGCATAGGATTCATGCCGGTGAAAAATGCCGTGCGCCCGGCCGTGCAGCTTTGCTGGGCGTAGTAGTGCATGAAGATGCCACCCTCTCTGGCGAGCCGGTCGATATTGGGAGTCTCTCCCACCATCAAGCCTCGATGATAACAACCCGGCTGCATCCAGCCGATGTCATCGGCCATGATGAACATGATGTTCGGCTTTTTACCTTTTTTCTCTGCTGCTTGGCCCGAGGCTTCGCTGGCAGGTGGCGCTGTCACCTGGGCAACTTGCTCTTCTTCCGTGGCTGAATTCGCAGGGGCCGTCGTGTTGGGGCCAGCCTTCTCGTCAGTCGAGGTGGGCTCGACGGTATCCGACGACGCCTGGGCCTCACCCTCGGGCTTGGCGTTCGAGCAAGCGGCAAAGTACCCAATCATCGCGGCAATCGCGAAGAGACCGATTAACTGCCATCGAGACATCTTCATACTGCATTCTCCACAAAGTGGCGGGACTCCTACCCAGGTCGTAGCCCTGGTTCGCGCTAGTTTATAGCACTGCAGTTTACCGAGACAAGGGTCCCATATTTGAAATTCATGAACAGTCGTTACGTGCGTCGGGCCTGGTCCTTAACCCAGCGTAAGCCGCTTGATGCGGAGGCGAAAAAACTCGCAAACTCTCGGCGTTTTTGCGTAAATTGGTGATGCCAATCAGAACAATTACGCACCTCAAAGAAGGCTTTCGAGTGAAGACAAAGATACGACCAAAAGCGCAGCGACGCAAACAGAGTGTCCGGCCAGATTCTATGGCGTTGCCTAATTCACTGAGGTTTATGACGTTAGCCAGTATTGATCCCAGAGTTCGCTGTCGTGCAGGGCGGCAAGGGCCATTATGCCTTCGGCGTGGGGGCTGTCCCAGCGGCGGCCACGGCCTTTGACTCGATGCGTGGGAACGAGGGGAAAATAACTTCGGTTTTGTATAACACCGAGGACGTTGCGGAAAGCGAGCCTGCTTGAAATCACGTCGTGACCTGTGCCGAAAGACCCAGTCTGGCCGACTTCATCAAGGACGATCCGCTGCCGACCGTCCCTTTGCGCCTTCGCGCCTTTGCGTGAGATCCTCTTCGTGACAGAACCGCCAATCCTTCCTTGAACGGCGAGAAGAAAAATTGAGCCGGTTGAAGAATTTCCCTCGCGTCAATGGGGACTTAAGCAAAGGCGCGAAGGCGCAAAGAAGGATGAAAAGGTGTGAGAATAAATTGGCCGCGACCCTGGGGGATGTCGCGTTTCAGACTCCGACCAGATGGGGGAAATGGCCGAAGTTATTTTTCCCCAACTCTCAGCGAGGAACTGCGGATAGCGGATGATATCGGCTCGTTCCGCCGCATCGTGGATCAGGCGATCGGCCGCTTTCCGTTTGCCGCCGCGCAAGGTCTTGCGCCAGTCCCACAGCTGATCGCTGGCGGCCTGGTAGCCGCGATGTTTGTAGTCGCTCATCAGTTCGCCCACCCACTGCTTCCCCGTGGCGGAGCTGAGTTCGCAGAAACCGCGAGTGATCGTTGCTTCGGCCGCATCCAGCCAGCGATCGATCGGCGTTTCTGCTCCGTCGAGCGGACAATGCCAGCGTGTCCGCCGCAGCACCACCCGGCCGTTGAGCGTGAGCACGCTCCGCTCCTGGCGCCCCTTGTTACGCTTCTTCTGATTTGTCTCCGGGCTGCTCGGAGGGGGGAAAAGCGGCTTCCGCCGCATCTGATTTAAGCTGAATCGCCTTCTCATAAGCCTTGCGGCGAAACTCCTCCAAGGCGTCGCGCGCCGGATACTCACTGTCGCGAATGATGCGTCCCGCCGGGGCCGCGTCAACCGCATCGGCCACCTGCTCCAGCGTCCGTTCAAACTCCGCCCGCATCTGACGAAGATATTCCTCCCGATCCAACTTCGGCGCATCGCTCATCGCAGAGCTCCCATCCAGGAATGAAACGAAACAGCCTATGTTGGACAGTCTTCCTGGTTAGCTAGCCATAGATCATTGCCGGACACAATCGCCCGCCGCCATGGTGATGCGGGAATAAACCGGGTAGTTTGAACGGGTTTCCGTGCTCGTCTGACGACTGGTCCACCCCTTTTGGAATCTAACGATGTATGTTGCTTTGCTTCGCGGTTGTTTGCTGTTGGCGATCATGATCGCGGCGATTTGGCCCGGGCCGGCAGTCTGTCAGCCGCCAGCCGACGCGATCGATCTGGCAGGGCAACCGCTGGCCGCCGCGCGGCGCACGGCGATCGACGCGGGAACGTTTCATCGGAAGCTCAGCGAAGAGAAGCTGCGGGCCTGGCGGAACATCGCCTCGCGCTGCACGATGGCCGAGTTCGAACTGTTTCTCTCGCCGCTCACGCGCGAGGAGGAGCGATTGATCGCCAAGATGGCGACGCTGTCCCCGCCAATCATTAACCGCCTGCACTTCGAGGATCTGCGGGCCGTCCTCAAGCACGGGGGACTGCGCTCGTACTGGGAGGAAGAGCGAACCAACAGCCACTTGAAGCACACCACGCCCGCTGTGGAGAACGAACTCTATGGCGCCTACGACTGCGTCTTCGCCAGCGTCGGTCCGCCGGATGGTTCGCCGCGGTATGGCGAGGTGATCCTTCGCTTGAAAGACACGGTTCGCGAACACGGCTGGGCGACTCCGTTCAGCGGCATGCATTTCCTCAGCGCCATCCGCGGCAAGGACGCCCAACAGATGCAGCAACTTCTGGCGGACGGCAAGCAGCTGCCGACGGATCCGACCGACCCGCTCAGCCTGGGGTTCGATGATCGCCTGCACTTCTCGCACTACGTCGTGGCCGAGCAGCATTGGGAGCAGGCCCTGGCGCACCAGGCGATTGTGGTGCTGCGGGGCGCCGACGATTCTCCGGCGGGAGACAAGATTCGCGAGCGCTTCCAAAAGCTGCTGACCGAGAACGACTCTCATCAATTCTGGCAGACCTTTATTCCTCCTTGGGAACCTGGCTTGCCACCCGAGGAAGCCGCAGCCCGGACGCCGTTTGGCTACCTGGAAGGCAAGTTCGATGATCGGCTGTCGATCGAGAACTTCACCGCGATTGAAGTCCCGGCTGAGCAGCTAAGCGAGGTGCGCTCCTGGCCCGAGGCGCAGCCCCACCTGGCGCTGATTCGGGCAAAAGCCAAGGGCGCCCCCTAGCTACTGCCGAAATACTGCTTCAGCGGTCCGCCCACGCCGCGGTTCGCTCAGCCCGATCCAACGCGCCGTAGCCTTTCTTGTCCTATTTTTTGATCACTTCAGGAGTCAGCCGCGCTCGCGGACGGGCGGGCTGACGGTTTGTCGACACGTCCTCGGCCGTTGCGGCCGCAAGGGTGGAGAAACGGGTTGCTATCACGACGACCAGTTCGGCAACGCGAACGATCATGGACGTGCTCCTGGTGACTATCAGGCGGAAACACGGCAATCGATGAAACCCTGCCGCATCGAAAGAGATTCGGATTGTCCGCCTGGTTGACTCCTCTGGCGGCGTGCGGCGTTTCCTGAGCGGCTAATTCCCAGTGCTGTATCGCCGCGCGGCGGCGTCCACCCTGAAGCGACGGCGCAGGCCCCGAGTCCGCCAAACTCGTAGAAGCCAAAATCTCCAACATGCTGTTCGGCGGACGCGAAACGACCGACAAAGGAGTTGGGGAAAAATAACTTCGGCTATTTCCCCCATCTGGTCGGAGTCTGAAACGCGACATCCCCCAGGGTCGCGGCCAATTTATTCTCACACCTCTTCCTCCTTCTTTGCGCCTTTGCGCCTTGGCGTAAGTCCCCATTGACGCGAGGGAAATTCTTCAACCGGCTCAATTTTTCTTCTCTCCGTTCAAGGACGGATTGGCGGTTCTGTCGCGAAGAGGATCTCACGCAAAGGCGCGAAGGCGCAAAGGGCCGGTCGGCCGCGGATCGTCCTTGATGAAGTCGGCCAGACTGGCTCTTTCGGCACAGGTCACGACGTGATTTCAAGCAGGCTCGCTTTCCGCAACGTCCTCGGTGTTATACAAAACCGAAGTTATTTTCCCCTCGTTCCAAAAACTGAACAACGACTTCGGCCGACCCGACGACCCTGACACGGCCGCGGTCATCAGATTCCTGGAAGAAGTGCTGCGCCCATAATTTGGCTCGTCATTCCCGCCTGCGGAGATCCTGTTATGTTCCGCGCGATATTCAGGATTCATCCCGAAGCGATTTCCGTCAGCGCACGCTCATGGACCGCGACACGAAGTTTTCTCAAGCGTCGATGTTCAAGTGCTGGCCGTGTCGGAATCCGCCGCCGGCCAGCAGCACCGGCGGTTCTTGACCGAGGGGCTGCTGGCGTCGCCCCGATTATTTTCCTTGTTTCTACAAGGATCGCCGGCAAGTAGCGGTGGCGTGTTTGACAACAGCGATGCCAAATCGCAACGACGCCGTGTCCTTGTAGAAACAGGCAGAGCGACCTTGGAGAGGAACGCTCCGCCCTGATTTCACTCAAGCGGTCACCTGCCGCCCAGCGAAGCCTCGATCTGCTTCTGCACCTTCTCGAGGTTGAAGGAGCCCGCAGTCTGGCTTGGCGGATACTCCTTCATGGTAGTGAGGAACTTCGCCCCCAATTGCTGCATGGGTGCAAGCACGAACACGCGATCGAGGAACCAATCGTTGTAGGTGTTTGAGTTGTGCTGGGCACGCTCAAATGGGTCGCGGCGCAGATTAAAGAGCAGCGGCACGCGCAGCTCCGTGAATGGTTCACGCCACACGCCGAACGCCTGGCCGCGGTTTTCGAGGAAGACGGCCTTCCAGGCCTCGAATCGCATCGCGACGATCTGGCCGTCATCGTTCACGTAGATAAACTCGCGTCGCGGCGAATCCTTCGCCTTGCCGCTCAAGTAATCGAGCATGTTGTAGCCGTCAACGTGGTTCTTGTAGCTGCGACCGTTGAGTTCCACACCCGCTTTGAGCTGCTCGGTAATATCTGGCGCACCAGCGACAGCCGCGAAAGTGGGCAGCCAGTCTTCGTGGGCGACGATGCCGTTGAGCGTTTCTCCAGCAGGGAATTTCCCAGGCCAGCGTACAAAGCAAGGCACGCGATACGCGCCTTCCCAGTTGGAGTTCTTCTCACTGCGGAAGGGCATGGTGCCGGCGTCCGGCCAGGTGTTGTAGTGCGGTCCGTTGTCGGTGGAGTACTGGACGATGGTGTTGTCGGCGATGCCAAGATCGTCGATTAGCTTGAGCAACTCGCCCACGTGCATGTCGTGCTCGATCATCCCATCTGTATATTCGTCGTTGCCCTTATGACGGTGTTCTTTTTTCACGTGCGTACGAAAGTGCATCCGCGTGCCGTTCCACCAGCAGAAGAAGGGCTCGCCCGCCTTGTGTTGTCGCTGAATGAAATCTTTGGCCGCGGCGAGCGTTTCCTCGTCGATGGTCTCCATACGTTTCTTGGTTAGCGGGCCGAGGTTTTCGATGGTCTGTCCACCATTGCCATCAGCTTTGCACCTGAGCACGCCGCGGGGCCCGAATTGCTCGATGAACGTCTTGCCGTTGGCAAGAATCATATCGGCTGGATAGTCTTCATTCTCAGGCTCTTCCTCCGCATTGAGGTGATAGAGGCTACCAACGAATTCGTCGAAGCCGTGCATGGTAGGCAGGTGCTCGTCGCGGTCACCCTGGTGGTTCTTCCCGAACTGGCCGGTGGCGTAGCCCTGGCTCTTGAGCACAGTGGCCATGGTGCAGTCAGTCTGTTGCCAGCCTTCCTTCGCACCAGGCAGTCCGACCTTGGTCATGCCGCTACGCACAGGCACACTGCCGCTGATGAACGCCGCGCGGCCCGCCGTACAGCTCTGCTGGCCGTAATAGTCGGTGAAGGCGAGGCCTTCCTTCGCGATGCGGTCGATGTTGGGCGTCTTGTAGCCCATCATCCCACGGCTGTTGTGACTGATGTTCCATGTGCCGATGTCATCTCCCCAGATGACGAGGATGTTCGGCTTTTTCTGTTGTGCCGACGCGCTGTCGGCGAAACTTGCCGCCAGTCCGATAGTGAACAAAGCGGCGGTGAAGAAAAACCAACGATGCTGTGACATGTTGCCACTCCTTTCGATTTTGATCCCGGCTGCCGGACGGAACCTTATCATTCAAAATGACGCTCGGGTCCCATCCGGCAGACAGGATTTTCTTGCTTTGCTAGTTTTTTCGGTCTCAGGATTTTCCAGTCGCATCAGCAGCCAGTTCTCGCCTTTGGGTGTTTTCCCCGCCAACGGTCGTATTTCGATTTCGACCAGCAATAGTTCACGCAGCAACAGCGCGCCATCGACGTGGGGATACAGTTCAAGGAGCTTGGGCAGTTCAGGACGCATGCCCGCTTGCCACGCCGCCTCGAATTCCTGCGCGATAAAACTGGCGGATCGACACATGCTGCTGGGATCTCACATCAGAGGACTTCGGAGATCAGCCCGTCGGCTTCGCCGCCCTGGAAGTCCTGCGGCACGGGGACGCCCATCACATTAAACATGGTTTGCCGCATGTTCCCCAGGTAATCGTCTTCCTTGAAGATGTACCCCTGATGCTTGACGCCGATGGACCACCACTTGAGCTTGTCTTCATCTTCCCCGTGGTGGGTCATTGTGTGGTAGCCGTAAGGATTGTTGGTTTCCTGGCGGTACGCGCCGGTGCCGTCGCTGCTATCCTTGCGGGCCATGTAGGAAATGACCCGGGTGCTGTCGGTCTGGAGGGCGAGGGCGAGGACGTCGAACATCAGACGCTGGTAGCGGCGGTAGTCGAGCCCTGCCTGCTCGGGGTCGAGTCCCTGCTCGTCGCCGAACGAAGGGGGTTCGACATTTGGTTTGGGCTTGTGCATCCATTCCCTGTCGATCGCCATCCGGTTTTCCAGATCGCGGATGGAGGTGAAGTACTCCTCCAGCTCCTCGTCGGGCATCGTGCTCCAGAGGAAGCAGGAAAGCCGCGAGGCGAGTTCGTAGTCGTGCAGCGGACGGGGGCCTTCCGCCTGGGCGCCTGGTTCGGCGATGTCGAGGAACTTGGAGGCGCAAAGCACCGTTTGCAGGCCGAACCGCATCGCCTCGGTGTAGCTCATGTCGTATTGATCGAGCCCCTTTTTAATGACGGCGACCATCTGGTCGACCTCAATCGAGTCGAGGAACAATTTTGGGATGTCTTCCGGATGATTGGCGTACTCACCGACATACGACTGGAACGGCTCGTTGAACGCCCCGGCCTTCACGCGGATGCGATAGTAGCCGTCTTAGGTGACGAGATCGTCCAGAATGACGTTATGGAACAGCCGTCCCCAGCTTTCTCCGTTACGGGACGGCACGTACCTGCTTTGAATGTGGATTACGCCGTCCGGTTTGAATTCGTAGTGCTGCGCGCCAATGGGGAGGGTGAAGTCCGTTCCAAAAATATTCTCGCGGGCTTCGTCGCGCAACGGCCGGGTCGCCTTCTGCGCTTCCGATAGAACCACCTCCCCGCGCGGTTCGGGACCGGCCACGATGGCTTCGTTGGCGATGAGCCGACCCGCTGCGAGGTAGGCGTCCAGCTGCGTGGCATCGATGAACAGGGCTGCGCTCAGACGGTCGAAGCCTTCCGCCTTGCCGTCAGCCGGTAGAACTTCGGCAAGGGTGCGAGCGAAGTTGGCGTCAAGTTTCAATAGGTCGCGAACGGTGTTGATGTACTCCCGCCGGTTCATCCGCCGCAGCATGATGCGGCCGCCTGACATGCGCGATTCCCGCTCCATCCGCGTCAGCTCCTGGCCGACCCATTGCACCACGGCGAACGCCTCTTGAGCGTCGGGGCGCGGCATTTCTTTCGGCGGCATTTCCCCGAGGTTCATCCGGTCGATCACCTCTTTCCATGTGTCGGCATTCTTACCCGCTGCGAAATCGGAGCCCAGATCGTGCAGCGTCAGACCAACCTTGCCATCGAACTCACCATGGCATTCGTGGCAATGCTTCGTGAGAAAAGGCCGCACCTGTTCCCGGTAGACCTTCTCCGCTGCGGGAGGCAGTTCGGCGACACTCTGCGTCGACAACAGTGTGAGCAGCAATAGCGGGGAAAGCGACAAGCTAAGGAGGCGTAGTGGCATGCCAGGACTCTAAAATACCACAGAAAAGACCGAGAAGGAAAAGGAGAAGAAAGCCCGATCTCACTCAATGGTACAAGCCCCCTATATCAGGCACAAGTTTTCTGCGTCAAACATCAGAAGCGAATTCGCTACGGTTTTCTGTGTGCTCTCCGCGGACGAACAAGGCCCATGCGACCTTCCCGGATGGCCTTACCCGTCCGCACCTGCCGCCGGTTCTTCTCCTGCGGCAGGACCAAGACCTGCTTCGGCGCCTTCGACCAGACGCTCTGGCTCTCGACGTTGAGGTCGCGAACCTGGGCGGCGAGTTCTTTCTGCGTCGAACCCGCGATCAGCAGCAGGCAAGGTGTGGTACAGATTCTTCATCGGGGGCAAATACCAAAGGTCGTCGTTTTTTGGGGCGATCTGGTTTTTGCAAACCGTAAGCAGGCTTTGCAACCCTCGCTTTCATCCGCGGTTTCAATTCTCCCTGTTTGACCGGCGGTCGTAACGCTCATGCAGACTGGCGAACGCGCTCTCTACTCTATCAATCGCGAAGGATTTCGTCCCCCGTAAATCATCCGCGGGCCGCGGACTCGCGCTGCCCAGGGCCCGGGGAAACTTTCTCGCGTAGGGGTCGGGGAGAGAGTAGAATCGCCCTCTCTAACCTGTTCGCAGCGCCTGCCGACTGCTGGAAAAGGAGCTTCATTCATGCCCCGCCAAATCAGACTCGTCACAGCGCTCCCGCTTCTTCTTGCCCTGGCTATTCTGGGTTTTCTTCCACCAACGGCAACCGCGGAAGATGATCTTACGCCGGAACCGGTAGCGGGGGACAAATCGGTTCGCTTCGATTACCCCATCGTCTATGTGCGCGCCCCGCGCATCGCCGGCAAGGTGCAATGGGCCAATTCGGAACCCCCGACAACGAACCCGCCGGGGGCCGAGTTGATGATCCTGCATCCCGACGGCAAGGAGCAGGTGCTGGCGCCCGTAGAGCCTCACCAGTCGATCGGCGACCGCTGCGTCTCGTTTGACGCGAAGTGGGTCTATTACTTGAAGTACCATAACGTAACGGCAAACCGCGAGCATTCCGGCGGATCAGGCATCTTCAAGGTCGAGGACGCCACCGGCAAGGTCGTTCAACTCACGCGGCAGGAGGCGACCCCGCTGGCGAGAATCTGGCCGATCAAGTCCGCCAGGTGGGCGACGGCATCTACGAGCTCACGCTCCCTCCCGGCGTTAAAGCGGGCGCCATCACCGTTAGCATCCAAGACAAGCAGGGAAACGAAAGCCGTCTAGAACGGCGACTAGAACGGCGACGCTAGTGATTCGTCAAGCTTCAATCTTAGAGTGAGCGATTTCGGCCGTGCTGCCAAAAGAACCGTGGGCTAGCGCCCGGCGGCTGATTGAGAGAAACCTGATTTTATGGTTTGACGCACCACTAGGGGTTCGTCAAGCTTCAATTTGCTTGACCAGGCGGCGATTTCCTCTGCCAGGATGCCCCTGTTCTACAAAGTGCTGCAGCCAGGCTAACGACGCTGCTTTCGAGGCGGCAGGGATTCAAGCATCTGCAAATCGACTTTCATTTCAAAACGGGAAGAACTATGAAATTCACGTCCGTTCCGCTTTTGGTTCTGCTTCTCGCCGCCGCGCCGGCGCTGGCCCAGAAGGTCGAGATCAAACCTGTCCTCAATGTGAACCCGCCGCCGATCGCCACGGATAAGACCGTCGCGTACGACTACGACATCGTCTATGTGCGGGCGCCGCGCTACGGAGACGACAAGCAGTCGAACTGGGCCGAGGTGTTTCATCCGACCGTGCTCGACCCGGGGGCGGATCTGATGCTGCTGCACCCCGATGGCAACGAAGAGTTGCTGGTCGAAGGCGGCCAGGGTTCGGTCGCCGATCCGTATATCTCGTTCGATGGCGAATGGGTCTATTACGCGAAGTTTCATAACGCCGAAAAAGGGGCGCCGGCGGCTGAGGCCGGGTCCGACCTCTATAAGATGCATCTCCCTTCGCGGCGGATCGTGCAGCTCACGCATGGCGAGTTCACGCCGAACACCGGGGCGGCCGATTGGTCGCGGAATCACCAGTTCCCCGTTTTTAATCTGGGGCCTTGCCCGCTTCCCGGCGGACGGCTGATGTTCACCAGCAACCGCCAGGGCTACAAGCCCCTGAAAGGATATACAACGGCCAACCTGCAATTGTTTGTGATGGATAACGATGGAAAAAATGTCGAGTGCATCGGCCATCTGAATGTCAACGCCGCACTGCATCCGACGATTTTGAAGGATGGACGCGTTCTGTTCAGCACTTACGAATCGCAAGGCCGACGCGATATCCGCATCTGGGGACTGTGGAGCATCCACCCCGACGGCTCGAACTGGGCGCCCGTGATCAGCGCCTTTAGCCATGACCTGGCCGTACACTTTCAAACTCAGCTGTCCGACGGCAGCCTGATCGTGGAGGAGTACTACAACCTGAACAACAACGGGTTCGGCACCTATCTCAAGTTGCCGCCGCACGCTCGCCAAGGTTACGCGGGGTTCGGCTCCGCCGACCCAGAAGACTCGCGTAACCTGCGCCTGGCGGGGCGTAGTAGCATGGGACACATCTTCCCGATGAAGTTCAGCCCCGACGGCATCGAGATGCTGACGCCGTTCGCCCGCAGCAGCGACTGGGCCGCTGAGCCGAGCGTGCGAGCGGACAAAGAATCGCCCCGCGTCGGCAAGGTGACGCATCCCAGCGGCGCCCCGGACAATCATCTGTTGACCGTATGGTCTCCCGGTCCGGCCACTACCAACACGGCCCCGCGGCTGCCGGCTGTCGACGGCGGAATCTATCTGCTCAAGGACGGCCAGCCTATCGAAGAGCCGGGCCAGATGCTGTTGATCAAGAACGACCCGCGGTACAACGAATGCTGGCCGCGGGCGGTCGTCTCGTACGAACGGATCTATGGAGTGGCCGAACCACAGCGGATTGCCCCGACGGCGAACGACGGTAAGCTCTCGCCGCATCTGCCGGAAGGAACGCCGTTTGGACTGGTGGGCACATCCAGCTTCTATAAACGCGAGAGCTATCCGGGCGGCGGCGTGCCCGAAGGGACCGTCACTGCGGCCTGGACCGGCGGCCGCGATGACAGCGGCTACGAGAATCTGGGACCGTTCTTCAGCGACTCGGGCGGCAACTGGACTTCGCAAGGAGCCGACGTCGGCAAATACGGCAACGACGAGATTCACGCCGTGCGAATTCTGGCGATGGAAGGAACGACCAACGCCTCGGGGCAGCGGTTCCGCAATCACGCCAACGAGAGGTTGCGGATTCTGGGCGAAATTCCGCTGCGCAAGTTCCACGAGGGCAAGCAGCCCCTCGACCCCGACGGCAACCCCGATACAAGCTTCCTGGCGAAGATTCCCGCCGATGTGGCCTTCACTTTTCAGACGCTCGACCGGCACGGCCTGGTGCTGAATATGTCGCAGACCTGGCATCAACTCCGCCCCGGCGAGGTCCGCCATGATTGCGGCGGCTGCCACGCCCATAGTCAACAGCCGACGCTCTTTGAGGAAACGGCCGCGGCCAGGCCCGATTATCAACTGTTTGATCTGACGCACCATGTGCCGCTGCTGGCGGACAAGTCCCGCGACGAAACGGGCCCGCAATGGGATTCC
Organism: Lignipirellula cremea; assembly: GCF_007751035.1. Taxonomy (NCBI): domain Bacteria; kingdom Pseudomonadati; phylum Planctomycetota; class Planctomycetia; order Pirellulales; family Pirellulaceae; genus Lignipirellula; species Lignipirellula cremea. The sequence continues at coordinate 248,688 of NZ_CP036433.1, forward strand.
GAGAACAAGACCGGACTGCGGCTGACCGACGCGACGGTGGTCAATGTCGAATACCATCGCGACATCGTCCCAATCTTCCAGCGCAGCTGCATCGCCTGTCATAGCGAGAAAAACGGCGCCAGACCGGCCGCCGGTTTGGTGCTCGACGATGAAACCGAAGTCGCCGGGCTGCCGGGTTCGTATTATCGATTGGCCTGGGAGTCCGAAAAAGGCTGGATCGACGTGAAGTTCGGCCCCCCGCCGATCAGTCGCAGCGGCACGTGGGGTCAACCGAACGGCTCGCGCTATGTGCGAAAGTTCCAAGCCCGTCGCAGCCTGCTCGCCTGGAAACTAATGGGGCGAAGGATGGACGGTTGGAGCAACGACGACTTCCCCTCGGCCGCCACGCCGGGTGACTTCACCACGCTGACCCAGGCGGGAGAGCGGATCTGGCGCGAGGATCTGACCGAGCGCGAACAGCATCGTCTGCGAGAGCAGGCGGACCTGGACTACACGGGCTCCATCATGCCGCCGCCGGCGGCCGTGAAGGCCGGCAAGGTCCAGCCGCTTTCCGACGAGGACCGGCGGACGATCTTCCGCTGGATCGACCTGGGCTGCCCTGTCGATCTCGACCACGCGCTGGTTACTCCGGAACGACCCAGCTACGGTTGGCTGGGCGATGACAAACGACCGACGCTGACGATTGCAGCGCCGGCGCCAGGAGCCAATGCGGCCGTGACGCGGATCCTGATCGGCATGGACGACTATTATACGGGCCTCGACCTGAGCAGCTTCAGCGTGACGACCGACTTCCCTGTGGGCGACGCCCCGCCAGGAACAAATCTGGCGACGCAGTTCCTGCAAAAGTCCCGCGGCGCGTGGGAGCTGCGTTTACCGGCGCCAATGACGAGGGCCGGACGGATCGCGGTCAGCGTCAAGGACAACCAGGGAAACATCAGCGAACTGGTCCGCTCCTTCAACGTAGAACCCGCGGCCAAATAGCGGGCGGTCGAATCGACGGAGACTGCCATGCAACCAGCGCCCGGTTCTGGTTCCCGAAGCATAAATTTCTGTGACCGTACGGTAAAATTAGTCGAACGACGTTCAAAGTCCGTATTAAGAGGGCTTTGAATGACGATTTTCTATCGAATCTCGGCCGACCGCCACGCTCCCTCGGCGAAGATTGCCAGCCGCGCAGACGTCGATCGCAGCAAAACAACGAAAGAACAGGAGAGACTTCACGCTGCTTTTCGCTGGTAGTACTGCAGCAGTCCGCCCAGCCGCCAGTGGTGAATCCAACCGGAGAGAATGGCGAACAGCAACTGCTAAGGTTGAAGTACGAAGCTCATTATATGCCCCACTGCCTTGGTGCTGGTAGAGGTGAAGCAGGATTGCCTCCTGAAGTCAGGCTGTCAACGGCCGAATTTGGGATGTTTCAAGCCTTGGTAACCTCGGTTTAGGCTTGCACTTGTCATTCGGCTGAATATTTTGACCCTACGGGTGCGGATCATGCTCATCCCCAATTGGCCCGCGAGTAAAGTCATCGTGCTCGCTTCCATCGCGCAACGATGAAAAATAGACCGAGCTCATAAGCTAAGCCAACAGTTCTTCCAGCGGTCCGTGCTGGTCGAAGTCCTTGAGGTTAGGGTCGGGCATGCCAAAGCTCGTGCGTTGTGAGCCCGCCAGTTGCAGCAGGGTGACGTACATGTTGGCCGTGGTGCGATGGCCGGGTTGGCCGTAGCCCGGGTAGTCGACGTAGCGGCCCGCCTTGAGCTTGCCGCCCAGGTTTCCGAGCACGACCATCGGCCATTCCCAGCACCGGCTGTGATGTCCCTCGGCGCCGTCGCTCAGGTAGACGATCACCGTGTTGTCGAGCATCGAGCCGTTCCCCTCCGGCACGGCCTCCAACTTTCTCGCCAGACCAGCGATCAGGTCCATGTGATAGCGGCGGATGATGTCATATAGCTCGCTCCACGTTTTCCCCTGATAACTGCCGCCGTGGCCGATGCCATGCTTGCCCAGCAAGATGCCGAGCCCTTTGAAGGTGACGTCGAAGTCGCGGATGCCGGCCGCTGAGGAAAGCGTCAGCACATTCGTCAAGCCGCTGATCAGGGCCGCGGCGCCGATATCAAACTGGGCGTCCAGCCGATCGGTTTCCACTTCCGACGTATACTTGTCGCTGGGCGCGGGAGCCTGCTCGCGCAGGGTATGCTCGATTTCGTTCAGGCGACTCTGTCTGTTGCGCAGCGTTTCAAACGATTCGAGGTAGGCGCCGAATTGCTCCTTCTCTTGACCGACGAGATTCGCCTGGACCTTTTTGATATCGTTCCGCAGAAAATCGAGCAGGTTGTTCTTGGCGGCGAATTCCTCTTGGGCGGCTCCCTGAGCGACGCTGCCGAACAGCGCGGCGTACGCCTGGTCGGGCTTGCAGATCGTGGGCAGCGGACGATTCGCCTCCAGCGCCGAGATATTGTAGATCACATTGTTCTCGACGCGTTTCGACATCCCCAGGCCGAGGTGCGGGAAGATGCCGGGCATGGTCTTGGCCAGGGCGCCGTCGATCGTTTCGCCGCCGACCACGGTGCTTTCGCCGCCGTTGCCGCGGCCCGCTCCAAAGGCGCCAAGCGCTTGAAAGTTATTGGAGTGCCCGCCGCCGCAAATACGGCCCGACAACCCTTCGACAATGGTCAACTTGTCCTTCCAGGGAGCGAGCGGTTCCAGCGAGAACTGCAGTTCATGATCCGCCAGCGGCAGATCGATCAACTCCGTCGGCCCGCCTGGTCGCTGGTCGCGCGGCTTGCGTTTAACTCCGACGGGACAAATCTGTTCCGGGCGAACCCCATTGCTCTCAACCACAAACACAAACCGCTTGGGCGTCGGCAAGCCGGCGGCCTGGGCTTGTAACCGGGACAAAATGGGCGAGAGCACCAAAGCACCGGCGCCCAGCGATAGATTCTTTAGAGCGTTGCGACGATCCATGACTTTCCTTTAATAAAGGCGTTTAGGTGTTTGAACGGGCGCCAATTATGATTCTGTTCGGCGATATAAAAAGGATTCACTACTAAGCAAGGCGGCGATCAGCGCTTTCATACTGCCATTACTTGTTCGATACGCTTGCTGCGCCGCCTGCAGGGACGCGGCGTCGCCGGGCGTTTCGTTGCGGGCTAACCAGTAGCGGAACGCGTGCCGGATGAAGACCTGCTCGACCCGCTCCGACGCGGCCAGCTTGTGCAGAAGTTCCACGGCGCCCGATACGTCGCCTTCGACGCGCGTGTCGCCGACGAACTCGATTCCTCCGCGAATGTCGGCTGGAATGCCTTGGAGTACATCGCCCAGGTGCTTCCCTTTAGCGTCGAGATTCGCGGCCGTCGCGGCCGGATCCAGCACCTGCTCGACCGTGCGAAAACGGCCGTAGTGATCGTACATTTCAAACGGGTAGCCGACTCGGTTCATCAACCGATGGCACTGCCAGCAGTACTGTTCCTGGGTCACGGCCATTCGCTGGCGAAGCGTTTGCTCGGGCGCGATCGGCAACTGCGCGTCAACCGTGATGGGGATATCGGGCACCACGTTGCCCAGCAACCGCTCGCGCACCCATTTGCCGCGATGGATCACATCGTTGTCGTCGCTCTTGGATACAGCGACCAGCCAGGCGGGTTGCGTGAGAATGCCGGCCCTTTGATTGGCCGGCAGATCGATAGGCTGATCGGCCGTCCATTTCCAATCCGGCGGCAAGCCATAAGCCAGGTGCGCCGCGCCGTCCGACGCCTTGGCGCCTTCTTGTTTTTTGCTATCCCAGCGATAGTTGACGAAGCTCTTTTGCGTGGTCAACAGTTCGTAGAGAACTTGCTCATCCCGTTCCAGAATCCATTCGATTAAACGTTCGGTGTCCGCCACCAGCTGCCTGGGCAGATGCTCGACGCCGTCGTCGGGGTTCTTGAAAACCTCGAGCGCCGTCTCGTAGTCGAAGTACTCGCGGAAGAAACGCATGATCCGCGGCTTGTTGAGCTTGGGGTCGTCGAGCATTCTCCGCACGGCCGCGGCGACGCCGTCCTGGGTATCGAGTTTCCCCTGGTCCGCTTCCGCCAGCAGCCAGCTTTCCGGGCGACGATCTGTCAGGGCGTACGCCAGGGCGAAGGCGATCTCGCGCGGGGCCAAGCGCACCCGACCGGCGGCGTTCGCCGCTTCGCCGCGTTCCGAACGAAGCACCGCTTCCGGCAGCAACAGCACGGCGGCCAGCGCAAACTTGACGCCTGTCTCGCGTCCAGCGTCCGCGATATTCTTTTGTAGCAAGGTCTTGAACCTGGCCAGTTCGTCCGGCGTCGGCTGTCGCCGGAGGACATGGTCGAACAGATAGCCGATCGCCGTTTCTACTTCGGCGTCGGACGCCGGGTTTTTCTCGTCGAAGAGCTTCACCAGCTGTTTTGGGGCGCCGCGTTGCGGCCTGGCCTCGCCCGCTTCCAGCGTGTGCAGAGTGAGCTGGTTGACGATCAACAGCGCATTGTCAAGCAGTTGGCTGGTGGTCGGTTCGTCAAGCTGCGGCGCGCCCATGTCGGCGAAGGTCGTTCCGCCCGGCGGCGAGAAGGGCTGACCGACATTGGCGTCGCGGCCCACCTCGTTGACGAACGCGGCGTAAATCTCGGGGCTCAGTCGGCGGACGCGCGGGGGAGCTTCCAGCGGGGCGGTCGGCTTCGCTCCGAACAGCAGATCGTGCTCGACCACATTGCCGTTATGATATTCCTCGCGCATGGCGACATGCTTGCCGGACCGTTTCAGCTCGGCCTTGATCCAGGCGGCGATCGCCTCCACCTCGCTTGCGCCCGGTTGCGGTTCGTCCGGGGGCGGCATTTTTTGCAGCGACAACTGCGCGAGGACGACCGCCCACCGGGCGGCGCTGGTGGTCGCTTTCATATCGGGCGGAAGGGTCAACAGGTTCAGGTCCTTCTCAGCCGTCTCCGACCCATGGCAGGCGACGCAGTACCTGGCGAAGACCGGCTTCACCGCCCGCTCGTACTCGCTTTGACTTTCCTCGAAGCTGGCGAACTGCAGCTCGGGCGAATCGGCGATGGCGACCGACGCGCCAGGAAGTATGAGGCTGGCGTGGAAGGCGATGGCGACGGTGAGTTTCATGTTTAGCATCTCAACCAATCCAACGAATTGAGCAAGTCTTTACTTCTTCCGCAGCACTACGCGGAAGCCAGCGAAATCGCGACCCCTGGAATTGCCGCCGTTCCCTTGCGAATTGCGAAAGGCCGATTCGCAGTAGGCCGGCAGACTGCACCAGGCTCCGCCGCGGAGCACGGCGCCGCTGGCCTCTTTCCCGCTACCCAGCGGATCGGTCCCGCCAGGAAGTTGCGGCAGATACGCGTCGGCGCACCATTCGGCCACGTTGCCGTGCAGGTCGTGCAACCCCCAGGCGTTCGCCGCATAGCTTCCCACCGGCGCCAGCGCCTTGCCGGTTCCGTCGTTATGGCGGGAATCGGCGTACTGCATCGCGCCGTCGTCCTCCAGCAAACTTTGATCGGCGTAGTTGGCGTAGCGATAGAGCTGGCCTTCGTCGTCGCCAAACGAGAAACGCGTGGTTGTGCCGGCGCGGCAGGCGTACTCCCACTCCGCTTCGGTCGGCAGGCCGTACTCCCAACCGCCCGGCAGCCGGCCGGCTTTCCGTTCGCGTTCGTTCAATAGTTTGAGGAACTTGTCGGTCTGGCTTTGCGTGAGATTGTGCATCGGCGCCAGCTTGTGACGGGTGAGCGTCGCAGTCGGACTCCAACCCACGCGCTGACCTTCCTGCCCGGTCGCTTCATATTTCCCTAGCCAGAAGCCGCGCGAGAGCACGACATCGACCGCTTGCGCATCTTCCAACCCGGGACGATTCGAGTCTTGCTCACCCATCTGAAACTTGCCGGGCGGGCACCAGCAGAAAACCATGCCAGCGCCATTGATCCACTCTTGCCCGGCGAAGTCGCCGTCGCGGGCGGGCGCGGAGTCGAGAAAAGTTCGCTCGCCGCGCGCAGGCCAGGATCTCGAACCCAGCTGTTCGCTCCCCAGGACGAACGACGGCTGTTGCTTGCCGCCCGTTTGCTGGTCGACTTCCTTGGCGATCGACTCCAGCATTTGTCCGAGCGAATCGCGACTTCTCGCCAGATGCTTGACAACCGCCGCCGCCAACACCGAACGTTCACTCCCCTCGCCTGCCGACCTGTTCGGCTGTGCGGCCATCAGCACCCCTAGATCGTCGGGCAGCTCTGCGGCCTCCAGCGGCGCCAATCCTGCCGGCTGATCCTGCCGATCGGCCAGGAACGGATTCGGCCGGGCCGCGTCGAGGATCAGACAGTTCGTGCGCGCGGTCGAATGGTCGGCGAACAACTTGACGATCTCTGCAAGCGCCAGCGAATCGCGATCAGGACTCGCGGCGTTCGCTGGCTTCCCGGCGCCTTGCAGATGGCTCCACCAGGCGCCCTTGGAGCTGTATGTTTGATACTGTCCGCCCAGGCCGGCAAAGTACAGCACGGCGGCGCCGCCGGTCGTCGTCTCGCGAGCAAACTGCTCGATGGCGTTTTTCAATTCCTTGACGGCCAGGTTCTCGGCCTCGGTCACCCGAAACCCTTGGCCGCGCAGCGCATCGCTGACCGCGGCCGCATCGGTCTTCACCAGCGGCAGTTGCGGATCGCCGTAATCGAAGTTAGCAATCACCAGCGCTGTGCGACCTTGCGCGAGCGCTGGAGCGGCAAGTACCCCTGACAGAATTGCGGCGAATAACCAGGCGTTCTTCAGAGCCGTCTTATCGGGGGAGTTCCGCTTCTCGTGAGCGACTCGACTCGGGATAGCAGGACGCGTTTTCATTGGGCCTCGACTTTCGAATCGGGAGTTGTCGTGGGGCCGACTTCCCAAACGCTCATCCGGCCGCCTTGCGAAACGACCGCCAGATGCTCGCCGTTGGGTGAGAATGCCAGGTCATGAATTCCGGCGCCGAGCTCCATCATGGGCAGCTCGCTGTTGGTCGTCAGATCCCACAGGCGAACCCGATGGCTCTGACTGGCGGTCGCCACCAACTGGCCGTCGGGCGACAGGGCGACTTTCAGGAAGGCTGCGCCGGGCTGTTCAAACAGGGCGATCTCTTCACCGCTGGCGGCGTCGTGCACCTTGACGCGTCCGTCGTACCCGATGGCCAGGCGACGGCCGTCGGCCGAGAAGGCGAGTGAATGGGGAACGTGGTGCGGGATCGGCCAGGTGGCGATCAACGTCCCATCGCGGGAATTCAGCAGATCGATGCGTGTCCGACGCACCGCGACGGCGAGCGTCTGACCGTCCGCCGAAGCGGCGATCGCCGTGATCGGTTTGTTGTCATACCGCCGCATCTCGGGCAGCCACTTTCCGCTTTCCGCCTGCCACAGGCGAACCGTCCGTCCATTGCCGGCGAACGCCAGCCAGTCGCCTTGCGGCGACATCGCGACGACTTTCACGGGCGGCTTGCGACCGTTCAAGGATTCTTCGTCTCCGAAAAGTTCTCTCTCCAAACCGGCGAAGTCTGTAAAGGTTCCTTCCGATTGTCGTGAGTGGGAATTCCAGACGACGACCCTGCGAGGATCCTCGTCTTCAAACGCCAGAACTGTTTGCGAATGGTGCTTGAGGAGATGGCCTTTACGCCCTTGGCTGCTGAGGGGATTCGCTTCCAGCCGACCATCTTCAAACCAATAGACAGCCTGCCAGTGGCTGGCGCCGATCAAAGCGGCGCCCTCGGCGTCGAACGCAATCGACTTGACGCCGGGGAACGTCGCTTCGCGCTCGGGGGTATTCCGGATCGCCGGCCGGGGAGAGATGTGGATCGCGGCGGCGGTCGACGGCACCACGGCAATCGACATCGGTTCGACGTAGACGGGCTGTTGGCCGCCCCGAACGAGCTCCACCCGGCCGCTCTCCAGATCGAGTCGCGTGCCGTCGACCTGATCGGTCGCCAATTCAAATCGCGTTCCTAGCACGCGCACCGTCGTATGCGGCGTGACGATCAGCAAGGGGCGCTGGGCGGACTGCGGCGCCACGTCGGCCTCCAGCATGCCGTGCTGAAGTGCAAGCTGCTTGCCGCCTTGCGGCGAACGTTCGACCACGATGGTCGCTTCGCCCGAGAGTTCGATTTCGGTTTGATCCGGATAACGCAGCACGACCTCGCCGTCGCCGGCGACAAGCAGCGTTTCCCCAGCCGCGATTGATCGTCCGACGGAGGCGATTTCTAAAGAACCGCCCGCTGTCAGGACCTTAATCTCTCCGGTCTGCCGCACGACGACCGGCGCGTAGGTCGAGGCGCCATCGACCAGGGGGAGAAATGCATACGCGCCCCAGGCCGCCAAGGCGACGACCGCGCCCAGCAAGATTACGACACCGGTAAACCACGAGCGTCGGGGGCGGTTGGCCTTGGCCAGACCCTCGCGCGACAGCAACAGCGGCAACTCCGCCAGGTCGTCGTCGGCCAAAGGCTCGGACGCGTCGCTCGCCAAAAACTGGCGCGCCAGCGCGGCGTGCAGGTTCACGTAATCGAGATAGGCGTTCCGGGCTCGCTCGTCCGCCAACAAGCGCTGCTCCAGGTCCAGGGATTGTTCCGGCGAGGCTTCGCCATTGACGACCCGCTCGATCAGCGACCGCAAAGACTCTTCGCGTTGTGATTCCTCTAGGTTCAATATTCTGTCTCCAGACCGAGTCGACGCTGGATGCATCCCAGCAGTGCGTCGCGGATACGATTTAACCGTTTGTAAACGGCGTTGGCGGATTGGCCCAGCGTTTCCGCAAAGGCTTTGATCGTGCTCGACTCGCCGTAGCATCCTGCCAGGAGGCGGCGATCTTCTTCTTTCAATTTCTCAAGGCAAAAAGCCAAAGCGCTCCGCTGCGCCTCAAGTTGTTCGCTGCGCTGTATTGCTTGTTCGGCCAGCAAGTCGAGCAATTGCTGGCTGAACACATGGCGATCGCGACGCACCTTGGTGAGGTGGTTCATGGCCGTGAACTTCGCCACCTGGAACGCCCAATTGCGAAAGCTGGAGCCCGTCCGGTATTGATCGAACCGTCGCCACATCGTCAAACTGGCCTGCTGCATGACGTCCTCGGCCGACGTCCGATCGGTGAGCAAGGTCAACACGAACGAGTGGATGGCCGGTTCATGCCGTACAAACAACGCCACGAATTCCTCGTGTCGACTCTGGTCATCCGCTTCCACATCCGCGCCTTTCCGCTCCGGGATTGACTCCTATCGACTAATGTTTGCCCCCGATGAAATCAGCCTCGTATTTTCGAGGATTGTCGGCGAATCGCATCTCAACAGGAGTGACGACTTTTTCGAATAAATATTCTCAAGTCGCAAATTCATGCAGTTACACAACTTAACGCGAAAAGGTCGCTCGGGCCGCCCAGAAAGTGCCCGGTTGCAGCCGAGAACGGCGGCTAAATTCAGCCGACGGCACACATTAGTACGTGAGCACCGAGCGCAAATTCGATAATATCAGATTTCATTGATGCGATCGTCGTCGGTCCAGTCGCATCGGTTTCGGCGAACCGTCGCCGCCAGCGAACCGATTTGCGAATTGATGGTTCAGGATGTTTCTCCATGAATACGCCTTCTACGAATAGCAACCTGTGCCCCCGTCGCGAGCACGCCTTCTCGCGTCGGGCTCTGTTGCACGGAGCGATCGCCGGGGGAGTCGCTTTTGGCGGCTTCCGGCGCTTGTTCGCCGCCGAGCAGGTCGCGGCCGCGAGGAAGAACGACAAACGCGTGCTGCTGGTCTTTATGAGCGGCGGGCCCAGCCAGTTTGAAACGTGGGACCCAAAGCCCGGCCAACCAACAGGCGGGCCGCACATCTCGATTCCCACTTCCATGCCCGGCGTGCATTTTGACGAGTTCATGCCGAACCTGGCGCGGCTCGCCCACCGCATGATCACCGTTCGCAGCATGACCAGCAGCAACGGCGATCACGACCAGGGCGGCTATGTCGCACAAACGGCCTACAATCCCAGCGCGCTCGTCGCCCCGGCGCCGCATTGGCTGTCGATCTGCGCCCATGAGCAACCGGCGGCCGATCCAGGCTTGCCGTCGTATGTCATGCTGGGCAAAGACAATTTTGGCTCGCTGCATGTGCCCGGCTCCGGTTATCTGGGAGCACCCTACCAGGGGTTGCTCTGCCCCGGCGGCGGCGCCGGGCCGGAAGATCTGCCGGCGCCCAGCGAGGAAGCCCTGGCGGATTTTCAGCGGCGCGAGCAACTACGAAGTTCGTTCAGCAAGGCGTTCGCCCAGGGTCGGTCGGCGGGCCTGGTGCAATCGCATGACGGCTCCTTTGAGCAAGTCGGACGGCTGCTGCAGTCGGCCGATCTGTTCGACATCTCGCACGAATCGACGAGCGACTTCGACCGTTACGGCGACAGCAAGCTGGGCCGCGACTGTATCCTGGCCCGGCGTCTGCTGGAACGCGGCGTGCCGTTTGTCCGGGTGCAGCATCAAAGCGGCCTGGCCTGGGACAAGCACCGCAGGGCGTTCCAAAGCCAGCGCTGGATCACCAGCGAATTTGACACGGCGATGGGCGCGCTGATCGACGATCTCATCGACCGCGGCCTGTGGGACAGCACGCTGCTGGTGCTGATGGGCGAGTTCGGCCGCACCCCGCAGATCCAGGGTCAAGGCCAGCCCGGCCGGAACCACTGGACCAAGTGCTGGTCGCTTGCCTTCGGCGGTTGCGGTCTCCAGGAGGGCGTTGTGGTTGGTTCCACTAATGAAAACGGAACCGATTTGGCCGATCGGCCCGTCACGATTCACGATCTGTTCGCCACCTTCTATACGGCCCTGGGCGTCAATCCGCACAAAGAACTGGAATTCGAGAACCGGCCGATTCCGTTCATCGAAGACAAACTCGGCCAACCCATGCAAGAAGTGTTTTAAGCAGAACGCCCCTATGCCTGAGCCCACCCAACTTTCCAAGGTCGACAAGACGTTCTACGTCGACGATGGCGAAAAACGCGGTCCGATGACGATGCTCCGCGTGCGCTTTCATCCGCACGAGGCGAAGCTCGTCGCTGCCTGCGCCGACCGTCGCGCGGCCCTGTTCGACCTGGACGGCGAACCTACCGAAGTGAAAGGCCGCGGCAAGTGCGTGCTGGGCGAACTGGTTTGCCCGCATGAAAGGGGCTGGGTCCGTTGCCTTGACTTCCATCCCGACGGCCGGCAATTGGCGACCGGCGGTTCGGATCGAACGCTGCGGCTCTGGGCCTGGAAAGATGGTCGCCCTGGCGATCAACCGCTGGAGCAGGTTTCCGCACACGCAGGCTGGGTGGAAGCGGTCGCCTATTCGCCGGATGGTCGACAGATTGCGACCGCCGGTTTTGACCGCCTGGTGAAAATCTGGCAAGCCGATAACCTCAAGCTGCTGCACACGCTGAGCGGCCATGCGAGCTATGTCGACGAGGTCGTCTATACGAGCGATGGCCGCCTCCTCAGCGGCGGCGAAGATGGTCGCGTGATCGTCTGGGACGCCCAGGCGGGGAGCCTGCTGCAGACGATCGAGTTCGGCGGCGCGAACGATCAGTCAGGGCAAACGCCCAATCACAGCGGCGTGCATCGCCTGGCCGTCAGCCGCGACGACCGCTGGCTCGGCGTCGCCGGCGGCGAGAAGCTGGACGTGTACGATCTGGCCTCCGGAGAAATCGTCGCCAGCGAACGGCTCAACATGCAAGTCGCCTTTCATCCGACCGCGGATCTGCTGGCTGGCGGGGAAAGCGAAGCGAAGTTCTGGAACTACGACGCCGGCAAATTCGTCCCGCCAAAGAAAGACAAGAACGGCAAGCCGCAGAACGCCACCGGCATTCCCGGCAAGTCGTTCGCCGCCGTCAAACGGGGCGAATGGTCGCTCGGGCTTCGTTTTTCTCCCAACGGCAAACAGGTTGCGCTCGGCAAGGCGGACGGCACGGTGGAGCTATACGATGTGGTGTAAGTCAACGCTGTCGGCCGTCCTGCTGCTCGCATCCACTGCGCCGGTCCTGGCCGCCGACCCGGTCAGCCAGATCATCGACGACGAAATCAACGCGGCGTTACTAGCGGAAAAGATCGCTCCCGCTCCGCCTGCCACCGATAGCGAACTGCTGCGGCGACTTTATCTCGACATTCTGGGACGCATCCCCACGCCGGACGAGGCCCAGCGCTTCTCTAGTGACAGCCGCGCCGACAAGCATCATCGTTTGATCGACGAGCTCCTGGCCAGCGAGGAAATGCCCGCTTACTGGCGGAGCGTGATGGACGAATGGTTCAACGGCGGGCTGCTGGAACGGGACTTCGGGAACGACGGGTTTTTGACCTACCTGGAGCAAGCACTGCGGACCAACAAGCCGTGGAATCAGATTGCTCGCGAAATGCTCGATCCCGATCTGACCGACGAGCAGCAGCACGGGGCGGCCTACTTCCTGGCCGTACGGCTGCGCAGCGGCGATAACGCGGCCAAGATCGACAGCATGACCAGCGGCGTGGCCAGCGTCTTCTTTGGCGTGCAGCTGCAGTGCGCCAAATGCCATGACCATCCGTTTGTCGATCAGTGGAAGCAGGATCATTACTACGGTCTGGCTGCATTTCTCGGCCGGACGCAGGAGGCGAAAGTCGGCAACACGCCAGCAATCAAAGAACGGGCGGAAGGGGAAGTCACCTTTCTCAACACGAGCCAGGAGGAGAAGACGGCCCAGCTGATGTTCCTCGACAGCCGGGTGTTCGACGAACCGCCGCCGCCGGAGGACCGGAACCAGTGGTACGCCAAAGGGAAGAACGGCCTGCCCGACGCCCCTTATTTCAGTCGGCGCCAGGTGCTGGCCGACTATGCCTTGACGGCCGAGTCCCCCTTTTTCAAACGGGCCATCATCAATCGCCTGTGGAAGCAGCTGATGGGCCGCGGCCTGGTCGAGCCGGTTGATCAGATGCACGCCGAAAATCCCGCCTCGCATCCGGCGCTGCTCCAGCGCCTGGCCGACGACTTCGCCCAGCAGGGCTTCAATCTGCGGCGCCTGATGGCCGGCATCCTGCATAGCGACGCTTATCTCCGGAGCACGCAGTGGACCGGCGCCGGAGATCGGCCGCGCGACGCGTCGTACGCCGTTGGCCTGCTGAAGCCGCTCACGCCGGACCAGCTGGCCGTCAGCATCGGCGTCGCCACCGGGCATTATGACCTGTTTCGGGCGAAGCTGGAGCGCGAGCAAGAGAAACGGAAAATCGCTCAGCTGACTCCCGCCGTCGAGCGAGCGATCTACGCCAGCGATCGCGAAGTGCGCGAGTTCGCCTCGCGCTTCCGCACCAGCGGCGACCGCTTTGAAGCGAACGCCAGCCAGGCGTTGTTCCTCTCCTACAATTCGCGGATGCAAAAGCAGCTGCAGCCCTCCGCCGGCAATCTGGTGGACCAGCTCAGCAAGCAAACCAGCAACGCCGACGCGATCCAGCAGGCGTTCCTGGCGACTCTTTCCCGCCCGCCCAGCAGCGAAGAGACGAACCACGTTGAACAGTTTCTCTCCTCCAGCAGCGCCCCGCGTCCACAACTCTGGGGCGAACTCGTCTGGTCCCTGCTGTGCAGCGCTGAATTCCGCTTTAACCATTAACGATCAAAGGTCGACGATGCCGCAACTTCGAAAAACTCTCGCCGGTTGGCTGGCCGGGTGCACGCTTTCTCTCGGCATGGTTTCGCTGGTGCAGGCGCAACCGACCGGCTGGCGGGGCGATGGATCGGGGCGTTTTGAAACAGCGCAACCGCCGACGCAATGGTCGCAGGAATCGGAGAACATCGTCTGGAAGGTGGAGGTCGGCGGAGGTTATTCGTCGCCGGTGCTAAGCGGCGGGCGCCTGTTTCTTACGGCGCAACCGTCGGACGTCGTTTGCATCGATGCAGAAAGCGGCCAAGAGTTATGGCGGCAGGCGGCCGGCTATGCAGCGGCGTTAGGCGAACAGGAAGCGGCCCGCATCGCCGAGAAGCAGGCGCAGCTTGAAGCCGAGAAAAAAGAGCTGGGGAAGCAGCAAGAAGCGTTGCGCAAGAGCAATCCCGATTCGCCAGAATTGGAGCTGTTGAACGAACGGCGCCAGGCCATCGACAAGCAGCGACAGGAGTTTGAACGTGAATTCCCGCCGGAAAAACGGGGCGGAGCCGGCAATGCCGCCGCGACGATCGCTTGCGACGGCAAGCGCGTCTTCGCCTTGTTCGGCACCGGCATCCTCGCGGCGTTTGATGTGGACGGCGACCGCCTTTGGATCCAACGCCTGGAAGCTCCGCAACAAGGTTTTGGCCACAGCGCCTCGCCGGTGCTCGCCAGCGGCCATTTGATCGTGCATATCGAGCAACTCAAGGCGCTTGATCCTGCCACCGGTGAGGCGGTCTGGAGCGTCGATCTGCCAGCGAAGTTCGGTACGCCAATCGTGACCCGCATTGCCGGTCAAGAGGTGCTCATCACGCCGTCGGGCGCGCTGGTCGTCGCCAACGAAGGAAAGGTGCTGACGGAAAAGCAGTTTGGCTTGTCCAACAACTCGCCGCTGGTCCATGACGGCGTGCTTTACGCTCACGAAGGCGGTGAGATCAAAGCGTTTCGGTTGCCAGCGACGCTGCAGACGCCGCTGAAGCTCGAACTCCTGTGGGAGACATCGGCCACCCGCGACCAGCGGATGGCGTCGGCCGTCTATCACGACGGTCTGCTCTACGGCGGAGGTCGTCGCGGCATCATGGAAGTCATCGACGCCGAAACGGGCAATTCGGTCTATCGCAAACGATTGGATATCGGGGAGCTGTTCGCCAGTCCCACCCTGGCAGGCGGATATCTTTATTACGGCGGCAAGGACGGTCAGACCCTGGTGCTGCGACCTGGCCGAAAGTACGACGAAGTCGCCATCAATGCGTCCGAGCGCATCAACGCCACCCCGTTGTTCGCCGGACGGCGCATGTACCTTCGCGCCGATCGATCCCTGTACTGCATCGAAGCTGGCGAGGCGGGTGCGGAATGAATCGGAACGCATGGCCGAGAATGGCCCTCAAGGAGTCTGGCGTGATGGAGAAATCGCTTTACCACGGAGTCTTGTTCCTGCTCATCGCCGCCGCCCCCGCGATCCGGGCGGCGGAACCCGATTCGAGCCAGGCCATTCGCCCGGATCTCACGTATCACGCCGATATCCGTCCGCTCCTGCAGAAACACTGCCTGGATTGCCATGGCGCCGATCAGGCGGACGCCGACTTCCGCGTGGACAGTTACCAGCTGCTGCTCCAAGGCGGCGTCGAAGCCGGCCCGGCCGTGACGCCGGGCAAAGCCGACGAGAGCCCGCTGGTGCAGTATCTCACCGGCAAGCGTACGCCGCGCATGCCGAAACAGCGTAAAGCGCTGGCGGATGCCGAGGTTGGGCTGATCCGCGCCTGGATCGATCAAGGCGCTCCGGCCGGCGAGCCGCAACAGGAGGTGTCGTTCTCCGAAGAACAGATCGTCTTTTTTGAAACGAGCATTCGCCCGCTCTTGGCCCAACACTGCATGAACTGCCACGGTACGGACAAAGCGAATGGCAACCTGGCGTTCCTTGCCCGCCAGGATCTGCTGCAGGGTGGAACGCTGGGGCCGGCAATCGTACCCGGCCAGCCCGACGAGAGTCTGCTGATCGCGGCCGTTCGTCAAACGGGCAAGTTGCGCATGCCGAAAAACAAGCCGCCGCTGGACGACGAGTCGATCGCCCTGCTCGAAAAATGGATCGCCATGGACGCCCCCTGGCCGGCGACCAGCCTGACCGACCCGCCCAAGATCCGCACCAAATTTGTCGTTTACGATTCGGATCGGGAGCATTGGGCCTTCCAGCCAGTCGTTCGTCCCGAGCTTCCCGCCGTGGCGCACCCGGCATGGCCCCGCGACGACTTGGATCGCTTTATTCTGGCCCGTCTGGAATCGGAGCAGCTTACGCCGGCCCCGCCCACTGCACGGCGAACGTTGATGCGCCGGGTGTCTTTTGATCTGACCGGTCTGCCGCCCTCGCTGGAAGATCTGAACGAGTACCTCTCGCCGACCAGCGACGCGCCGCCCGAACGCTACGTCGACAAACTGCTCGACTCCCAAGAGTTCGGCGTCCACTGGGCCCGGCACTGGCTCGACCATGTCCGCTATCGCCCTTATCCAAAAAAGTCGGAAGCGGACGATCCGTATCGTCAGTGGGTGATCGACGCTTTCAACGAGGACATGCCTTACGACCAGTTTCTCAAGATGCAAATCGCCGGCGACCTGCTTCCCGCGGATAAACCGGACGAGGTCCATCTCGACGGTCTCATCGCCGTGCGGCCGTGGTCGCTCAAGTCGCGTCATGAAGATCAGATCGATCTGCTGGGACGCACCTTCATGGGGCTCAGTCTGTTCTGTGCGCGGTGCCATGACCACAAGCTCGAACCGATCAGCCGGGACGATTACTACGCCATCCAAGGCATCTTTGAAAGCAGCCGGGTGGTTCAAACTCCGTTTCTTAAGGAGCGGGCGAAGTTCGACGACTACATGGCGGGCCTCGCCCGGACCCAGGCGAACGAAGCGCGGATGAAGAAGGAACTCAAGCAGTACTCCTCGCTGGCGAGCCTGGTCGATCTGCGTGCCCGGATTGAAACGGAACGCAAGAAACTGGACGATCCCGCGCAGGACATGGCAAAAGTCCAGGCGAACCTGGAAAAACTGCAGGGGGAAGAAACGACACGCCTCGCCGAAATCCAGCAGCAGAAGAAGATTGCCATCGATGCCCCCGAAGCAATCGAATACATGCAGCTGCGGCGAGAAAACAGCGACTTTGCGGAGAAGTGGAAAGAGGTCTTTCAGCTCGACGCCCTGGTCGATCAATCGGAGAGCGACAAAATCGCCGACGCCGCTCCGCCCAGGCTGGGAGTCGAATCGAAGTCAGGCGAGCCTGCCCCCGCCGACGCTCCCGTGCCGCGCCGCTTTCCCACGATCCTGGCGGGCTTCGATCAAACGCCGCTAGGCGAACAGACCCAGCAGAGCGGCCGCGTCGAACTGGCCGAATGGCTGGCCGACGCCAGGCATCCGATCACTGCGCGGCTAATGACGAATCGCATCTGGTACTACTTGCTGGGCGAAGGTCTGGTTCCCTCGCTGTCGAACTTTGGACGCAGCGGCGACGCGCCTTCCCACCCGGAGTTGCTCGATTACTTGAGCCACAATTTCGTCGAGCAGAACTGGTCGATGAAACAGCTGATCCGCAAAATCGTCCTCTCGGCGACGTATCAACAGACGTCGAAGTTGGAAGTCTCGCCGGACGAACAGGCTCAGCGCTTGCGATGGTTTGGCGTGGCGCGGCGGAAGCGGCTGGAGGTGGAGTCGATCTATCGCACGCTCAACCTGCTCGAACTCGATCCCGCAGCAAGCGAACGGCGACGCGACCCGCCTGTCGATCTGACGAACGAGATGCGGCTGCTGTTCGACGGCGCCAGCAGCGACCTGATCGTTCCCCGCCGCACGTCGTCCGCTTCGCCTTTGCAGGCGCTGTTTCTGATGAACAGCGAACACATCCAAGCCAGCACCGAGCGGTTCGCCGTGCGGTTGTGCCAGTCGCCGGACGACTCCCAACAGATCGGGCAGGCCTTCCTGTTGCTCTACGGCCGTGAGGTTACCCCGCCAGAGCTCCACGCCGGCGAGTCCTTCCTAGCTGCCTGGCAAGCGGACCCTTCCGACAGTCCCGATGAAAAGCGAAAGAACGACGAAGTCCCGCCCGCTGAACTCAGCAAGTGGCGGGCCTACCTGCAGGTCCTGCTGTTAACGAATGAATTCCTCTACGTGGATTAGAAATCATCCGCTCGGCTTTGGCATGCCAGGCGATAGATCACGGAGTTACCCCATGTCTCAAGACGACCAGGATCGCCCGCTGATTTCCCGTCGCAGTCTCCTGGGCCGCAGCGCAAACGGTCTGGGCGCCCTCGCGCTGACTTCGCTGCTGCAGGACAGCCTGTTGGCCGCGGAGCAGTCCGCCGCGCCGAGCATCAACGCTCGTCCGGGACATCATCCGGCCAAAGCGAAAAGGGTGATCTTCCTGTGGATGAGCGGCGGCCCGTCGCAGATCGATACCTTTGATCCCAAGCCCGATATCAACAAATTGGCGGCCGAGAAGAAAGATGTCACCGAAGCCCCGTTCAAGTTCACGCAGCATGGGGAAAGCGGCATGTGGGTCAGCGAGCTGCTGCCGCACATCGCCCAGCACGCCGACGACTTGTGCGTCATTCGCTCGATGAAGGGGGAAACGAATACGCACGAGCACGCCCAGACGTTTGTGATGACGGGCGTACCGCAGAACAATTCGCCTGTGCCGACGATCGGCAACTGGGTCGTCTACGGACTAGGCTGCGAGAGCGAAAACCTGCCGGCGTTCGTTTCCATCGGGCAGAAAACCAACCCCGATATCTCCGAGAGCTTCTTCTTGCCGGCCTGGACGCAGGGCGTCGTCGTAGGCGACACGCGCGCCAAGAAGCTGAAGAACGGCGATCCCGCCCCGCTGATCTCCAACCTGAACAACAGTTGGCTGTCTCAAGCCCAGCAACGTCAGCAGCTTGACCTGATCCGCCAGATGAACGAAGCCCACGCTGCCGGGCGAACGGCCGACGATCGGCTGAATGCGCGGATCGAAAGTTTTGAACGAGCGTTCCGCATGCAGGTCCAGGCGCCGGACGCCTTTGACATTTCCCAGGAAAGCGAAGCCACGCGCCAGATGTACGGCGTGGGACAACCGGAGACCGACGAGTACGCGCAGCGGTGCATCATTGCCCGACGAATGGCCGAACGCGGCGTACGCTTCACGCTGGTTCCCTTCAGCCAGGCGCCCGAGTCGCAAAAACTGGCTCGCATGTATGGCTGGGATAGCCACGAACAGAACAACACGCTGACGCCGATTCTGTGCAAGCGACACGACCAACCGATCGCCGCCTTACTGGCCGACCTCAAGCAGCGCGGCATGCTCGACGACACGCTCGTCTTCTGGGGCGGCGAGTTCGGACGCACCGCCGGTTCCCGCGTCGGCAAGGCCGGGCGGGAACACAACTGCAACGGCTACACAATCTTCCTCGCCGGCGGCGGGACCAAAGGCGGTCTGGTCTACGGCAAGACAGGCGACACGGCCAGCGGCGTCGTCGAAAATGAAGTCCACGTCCACGATCTGAACGCCACGATGCTGCACCTGCTGGGGCTCGATCACGAGCAACTCACCTACCAGGCCAGCGGCCGGCGCTTTCGCCTGACCGACGTCTATGGCAACGTCGTGCATGATGTCATCAACTAGCAACCGATTCGGAGAGGCGTGCAGTCGCCCTGGTAGCAGACAGGGGAGCTTGGAATGGCGAGCACTATCGACGCAATCGACGGACCGCGAACGTGATCGACACGCGGTTGGGAAAGATCTCGTACGAACGCTGGTTCTTCCAGAATCGCTCGCCCCGATCGCCCGGCGTGCCGCCGCTGGATGTGCGACTGGGCGTCATCGCGGGCCGCAAAACGCCGGCCTTGGCGGAGGTCACGGGCAGGCTCGCCGCCTATCTGCCGCAACAGGCCGCGCTGCACATGCTGCAGGAACGCTTTGCGGTCCAGCCGTCGGTCGACGCCTATCGCCGTGTGATCGCCGAACTGACCACGCCAGTGCGCGGCGTGCAGGACGAAAAGGCGATCCAACAGCGGGATCTCCAGAGTGATCGCCCAGGCGGCCCAGCAGCGCCGCCCGGACGGCAAAATTCTTCGAAGGAAGTTCAAAAGGCCGCATTTTGGGAATCTGATTGCGTACTCCCTGGCCAACCTGGTCGTTCCGAACGGAACCGTTGCAGCGTTTGTCGGCCGCGTGTGGTCGGACTTGCCGAATGCATAGAAAATGATTGATGTGTCTCCTCCCATAGACTTACAATGGGCGATGCAGTCCTCGACCCGATCTATCTTCCCAAGGAGCACGGAAATGCTGACGATCTTCGATCGACGTAGCGGAGACACCAACGCGAGCCTTTCTCGGCGAAGTTTGCTGAAGATTGGAGCGTTGTCGGTGGGCGGTTTGACTTTGCCCGACATGTTGCGATTGCAAGCGAATGGCGCGGCCCCCTCGGGCGCCCGACACAAGGCGGTGATCAGCGTCTATCTGCAAGGGGGCCCCTCGCATCAGGATATGTACGACCTGAAGCCTGACGCGCCGTCGGAGTACCGCGGCGAATTTCAACCGATCCACACCAACGTGCCGGGGATGGATATCTGCGAACATCTGCCGCTGCAGGCAACGATCGGCGACAAGCTGGCCATCATCCGCAACTTTAAAGGGGGCGGCGGCCACAACTCCGACTTTATAATGACGGACTCTCGCGATCCGGCGCAGCGCCCTGGCATCGGCCAGACCGTCAGCTATCTGCGCGGGGGGATTAAAGATGGGATGCCGCAGTTTGTGGCGGTGTCGGGACGCGGCGGCGGCGGAACCGCGTGGCTGGGGCCCGCCCATCAGGCGTTCCAGCCATCGGGCCAGGCGATGAACAATATGAAGCTGGCGATTCCGGCGGACCGCCTTTCGGATCGACGATCGCTGTTGCAGTCGTTCGACCGCTTGCGAAGCAGCGCCGACGCCACCGGGAAGATGGCGGGTGTCGATCAATTCACAGCGCGTGCGCTGGAAATGGTCAGCTCCAGCAAAGTTCGCGATGCGCTCGACGTTTCGCTGGAGCCGGAAGAAGTCCGCGAACGATACGGCAGCAAGAACATGGCCTGGCTGCAGGCGCGCCGACTGGCGGAAGCAGGGGTCTCGTTTATCACCCTGCGCGGCCCGGGCGGCTGGGATACGCACCGCAACAACTTCGTCACACTGAAGAAGCAGCTGCCGGAGGTCGATCGGTTGATGTATGCCTTGATCACCGATCTGGCCGAACGCGGGCTGGCGGACGACGTGGCGGTGATTTTGTGGGGCGAGTTCGGCCGGACTCCGAAAATCAACACCGGAGCCGGTCGCGACCATTGGCCGACCGGATTCGCCATGATCTCGGGCGGCGGACTCCGCATGGGACAGGTAATCGGCGCCACCGATGCGATCGCGGGCAAGCCGACCACCACGCCGTATACGCCAAGTAACGTGCTGGCTACGCTCTACCATGTGCTGGGCATCGACCCCAGCGCCACGATCCCCGACCTCAGCGGCCGCCCGCGGTATCTGCTGGATGACCGCGCCAAAATCGCCGAGTTGGTGTAGAGCCGACCGAAAGACCTTTGCCATGGAGGTCGCCTTTGGGTTTGGGAAAGGCGACTTTGTTGGGTAGATGCGGGGAATGTCGTCCACACCCCCCTGTTCTGATACTCCGCGCGACCCACGAACTTTTGAGATAGAACATGCAAGACTTGCCTGGAAGAATCGTGCTTTCCGCCGCGATCCTCGCCGTACTCTTCCCCGTATTCGCTCACGGGGAAGAGGCTCAGGCGATCCTCGCCAAATACCGCGCCGCGGCGCTGGAGGCAGGCGATGCGACCCGCGGAAAAATGGTGTTCGAGTCGCAGCAAGCGGCTTGCAAGAAGTGCCATAGCATTGGCGGGAAAGAGCGGCTGGCTGGTCCCGATCTCGCGGTGATCGGCGACAAGTATGCGCGCGATCAACTTATTCAAGCGGTGCTGGAGCCGAGCGTCCACATTCACCCCGACTACGCCTCCCGCGTGGTAATTACCAACAACGGGAAAACGTTCGTCGGCGTTCTGCAGCGACGGACCGAGAGCGAACTTCAATTGCTCGACGCCGAAGGCAAACGGTTGCGGATTCCGCTGGCGGAGATTGCCGAGCAGCAGGCCAGCAAGCAATCACTGATGCCGACCGAACTTTACAAGGCCGTGAAGGTCGACGCCTTTGCTGACCTGATCGCCTATCTGTCGATCCTGAAGCAACAGGAAGGCGACGCTCATCCAGGCATGCCGTCAGAAATCGCCGAGCTCGCCAATCCGATCCGCCTGGAGCCGTTGCATTCAGAACCGATGCGGTTCGATCATCCCGTGTGCATCATCGCGAAACCCGGCGCCAGGAATCAGTTTCTGGTCGTTGAACAACAGACCCGCAAGATATGGCTGCTGGAGAAAAGTCCCCAGGGCGATCGCAAGGAGCTCTTCGCCGACCTGAGCTCCGAGTCGATTTCAGGCGAGTTTGAAGGCGTCATGTGCCTGGCCTTTCATCCGAATTTTCTCGAAAACCGCAAGTACTATTTGAACTACCACGTGCGCGAAGAAGGCGTCTTCTCGCCCGTGATTGTCGAACGGCGCGCGACCAAGGATCTGGCCCGCGACGCCGTCGGCGCTTCGCGGCGGCTGCTGCGAATCAGGCAGCCTACCGATCTGCACTGGGGCGGGATGCTGGCCTTTGGGCCGGACGGCTACCTTTACATCGGCGCCGGCGACGGCGGGCCGCAAGAAGACCCCGACGGCAACGGTCAAAACTTGAACAGCTTTCTGGGGAAGATTCTACGTATCGACGTGAACCACCGCAGCGAAGGAAAGCCCTACGCGATCCCCGACAGCAACCCCTTTAAGAATGGAGCCAGCAACGTGCTGCCCGAAATCTGGGCGTACGGTTTGCGGATGCCTTGGCGGTTTAGCTGGGATTCAGCGACCGGCGACTTGTGGGTCGGCAATATTGGCCAGGAATTATTCGAAGAAGTGCTGATCGCCCGCTCGGGCGAAAACCACGGCTGGAATGTATACGAGGGCTTTATGCCGTTCTCGGAACAGTATCGCCGTAACAGCGAAAAGTACGTTCCGCCGGTTCTCTCGTATCGACGGAAGTACGGCGTTTCGGTTACCGGCGGCTATGTGTATCGTGGTCGCCGCAGCCCTTCGTATGTGGGATGCTACATCTTCAGTGACTTCGAGTCGAAAAGGATCTGGGCCCTCACCCAAAAAGACGGCAAGTTAGTGAAGATTCGACAGATCGGCGTCTGCCCGGAGAAGCCCGCATCCTTCGGCGTCGACAGCGAAGGCGAACTGTTGATTGTCGGGTATCAGGGCACGATCTATCGGCTCGTTCTCGACGACTCCGTGTTTGAGTAGCACCGCTGCTGGTTGCGGCGTTTCTCAACGTGGGCCTTCAAGTTAGTTCCTCACAACGCCGGGCGGCGCTCAGGATCTGGCCACGCTTTGGCAGCAAGTGCAACTGCCGCGCGCCGTCGGTGCGACGCAGAATACGCTCAAGAATTGCTGATGGTCTGGGGGCAAATGCTGGTAGATTAACCTCCCACAAACAAGGTCGATTCAAACCACCACCTTGGCGCCAGAAATTAATGATGGGGGAACGCATAATGCGACACGCACGATGGTTAATGGCGGCGGCAAGTCTGATTTGTTTGCCGACGCGTTTGTTGGCCGACGATCCCGATGCAAAAGGGATCGAATTCTTCGAAAACAACATCCGGCCGGTGCTGGTTCAACAGTGTTACAAGTGCCACTCGACGGACGCAGGCAAAGTAAAGGGCGGATTGCTGCTCGACACGCGCGACGGCGTCCGCCAAGGGGGCGAGACCGGCCACGCCGTCGTTCCCAGTCAGCCCGCCGAAAGTCTGATCCTGTCGGCGCTGCGCCATGAAGATTTTGAAATGCCGCCGGGCAAGAAGCTTTCCGACAAAGTGATCGCCGACTTTGAAGCCTGGGTCCGGATGGGCGCCCCCGATCCGCGCGATGGAAAATCGCTTGCTGGCGGCAAACGCGTGATCGATATCGAAGAAGGTCGCAAGTTCTGGGCCTTTCAGCCGCCGCATCGACCCGAGCTGGCCTTGGTGAAAAATACCGGCTGGCCGATCGCAGACATCGATCGATTTATCCTGGCGGAGTTAGAAGAAAAGAACTTAACGCCTGCTGGCGACGCCAGTCCTCACGAACTTGTCCGTCGCATATATTTTGACCTGACCGGTCTGCCGCCAACTCCGCAAGCCATTCAGGAATTCGAAACCCAGTTCAAGGAATCCAGGCAGTCCGCGATCGAACAGCTGGTGGATGCGTTGCTGGATTCGCCGCAATTCGGCGAACGCTGGGGACGGCATTGGCTCGACGTAGCGCGGTACGCCGACAGCAACGGCAACACGGACAACACGCCGTTTGCAGAGGCCTGGCGGTTTCGCAACTGGGTGATCGACGCCGTCAATGCGGACATGCCGTACGATCAATTTATCACCGAGCAGCTGGCGGGCGACCTGCTGCCGTTCGATTCGCCAGCGCAGCGGAATCGTCAACTTGTGGCCACCGGTTTTCTGGCGCTGGGATCCAAACCACGGGCCCAGAACAATCCCAATTTTGCGATGGACGTTGTTTCCGAACAGATCGAAGTCGCCACCAGTTCGATGCTTGGCCTGACCGTGACCTGCGCTCGCTGCCACGATCACAAATTCGACCCCATTCCCACCGCCGAGTTCTATGGTCTGGCCGGAATTTTCAACAGCACCCGGACGCTCTACGGTTCGGGCGGCAGAGGGAACGGAAACAAGGGCGCCCCCAAAGGCGGTTTGATTTCGCTGCTGGCGGAGTCGGACGAATCGGCCCAGGAAGCCCAGCAGTACCAGACCCAGTTGGCTCAGTTGACGGACCAGCAGCGCGACTTGAATTCGCAACTGCAGAAACTCGGCGCTGGGTCGAATACGGCGACAACGGACGACAGGAGTTCGGCCAAGCGAACCAGAATACTGCGGGCGCAGCTGGCAAGGCTAAAAGCCGCAGGCGGACAGGCAAGTCGCATCGACAAGATCAGGCGGCAGCTTGAACGCCAGGGAGTCGTTGCTGAGGTTGATCCCCCCAGCGACGCCGACAAAGCACAAGTCAAATCGCTCCGGGAGGAGCTGGCGAAGGTCGTCTCGGATTTAGAAAAACTGCAGGCCTCGGCTCCGCAGGCTGCAGGCGAAGCGATGGGCGTGCAAGAGGGTTCTGTCGGCGATTGTGCAATCTGCATCGCCGGCGAGTCGACCGACCGCGGGCCTGTCGTGCCGCGAAGCTTCATCTCGGTCGCTGTGATCGACGCGCCGCCGCAGATCAAACCGAACGAGAGCGGGCGACTTCAACTCGCCCAGTGGATTGCATCGCCCAGCAACCCGCTGACGGCGCGCGTCATGGCGAATCGAATCTGGCGCCATCTGTTTGGCCGGGGCATCGTGCTAACGGTCGATAACTTTGGCCAGCTGGGCGAACGCCCAACACATCCGGAACTGCTCGATTACCTGGCCGTGCGGCTGGTCGAAGAAAACTGGTCGCTCAAGCAGATCATTCGCGAGATCATGCTGACGCGCACCTATCAAATGAGTAGTCGCCACGACGAAGCGAACTTTGTCAAAGATCCCGATAACCAGCGTCTGTGGCGAATGAACCCGCGGCGGTTAGACGCCGAAGAATTGCGGGATGCAATCCTGGCCTTCAGCGGTCGACTTGATCTGACCCGTCCCGCGGCGAGGGAACTCCCCGCCTATAACCGCAAGCAGCCGCTGCAGGTCTCCGCTGACGGAGTCCACCGCAGCGTCTATTTGCCGATCGTGCGCAACGGAGAGCCCGAAGCGCTCATGCTGTTCGACTTTGCCGATCCTAGCATTGTGGTCGGTTCGCGGGAAGAAACGACCGTTCCCGCACAGTCGCTCTATTTAATGAACAGCCCGTTTGTCGTCAATCAATCGAAAGCGGCAGCCGAGCGCTTGTTAGAGGAGGAAAACGACAATCTAGCGGATGCCGACCGGGTGGATCGTGCGTTTATCCTGGCTTTTGGACGACCGCCGACCGACGAGCAGCGGTCGCGATCGGTCGAGTTTCTTCAGCGATTTTCCGAGACGCAGTCCGTCGCTGCCGCGTGGAGCACATTCTGCCAGTCTCTGATCGCCTCTGCCGAATTTCGCTACCTGGATTAGACCCGATTGCCTCGATCAAAACAGTCACGATCAAATCAAACAATCTTCACGGAGATGTAACCCATGCCCGCTCCCTTCCTCACGCGTCGCGACATGTTGCAGTCGGCCTCGGCCGGATTTGGTCTCCTGGCGTTCGCTGGTCTTAGTTCGCAAGCTCGGGCGGCTTATGAGAGCCCGCTGGCCGCCAAGGCGCCGCACTTTGCTCCCAGGGCGAAACGCGTGATCATGATGTCGATGCGCGGCGGGCCGTCCCACGTAGACACATTCGACTACAAACCCGCCTTGGCGAAGTCGGCGGGCATGGAACTGTCTGCCAACGGACCGTCCGATCGCGCCCGGGGAAAACTCTTGCCGTCTCCCTGGGGGTTCACTCCGTGCGGAGAAAGCGGCCTGCCCATCTCTGATGTCTATCCGCATCTGCAAAAACAGGCCGACGACATCTGTTTGATCAACAGCATGTACACCGATGTTCCGAACCATCCGCAAGCGTTCTTGATGATGCACACGGGCGAATTTCGCTTCGCGCGTCCGAGCATGGGCGCCTGGGTGCTGTACGGACTGGGCTCAGAAAACGCCAACCTGCCTGGCTTCGTCAGCATCAACCCGCCCGTCAACCTCGGCGGCGCGCAAAACTATGCGAGCGGTTTTTTGCCCGCAATCTTCCAGGGCACGGCGATCGGCCGCGAAGGCGGCAACGTTCGCGGCGCAACGATCGGCAACATTGACTGCCAGCATCTGACTCCCGAACAGCAGCGGCGCCAGCTGGACCTGGTGCAGTCGCTCAACCACGACTTGCTGGCTCGCAAACAACAAGACGCACGACTCGACGGCGTCATTGAATCGTATGAGTTGGCGTTTCGCATGCAAACAGCATTGCCCAGCGTGCTCGATTTCAGCGACGAGCAGCAAGCGACGCTCGACCTCTACGGCATCGGCGACAAGGGATCCGATAATTTTGGCCGCCAGTGCCTGATGGCCCGCAGACTGGCGGAATCGGGCGTCCGATTCATCGAGATTTGCCACGGCAACTGGGATCAGCACGGCAATTTGAAAGAGAGTCTCGGCCGCAACGCCATGGCGACCGACCAGCCGATGGCCGGTCTGCTGGCTGACCTGAAGCAGCGCGACATGTTGAAGGATACGCTTGTGATCTGGGGCGGCGAATTCGGCCGCACGCCCACGGGCCAGGGCGACAATGGCCGCAACCACAACGCAACCGGCTATTCCATGTGGCTGGCAGGCGGCGGCGTCAAGAGCGGCTTGCGATTCGGGGCTACCGACGAATTCGGCAAGGCGGCCGTGGAGGATAAAGTCCATCCGCACGATCTGCAGGCGACGATCTTGCATCTGTTGGGACTGGATCACGACAAGCTAACCTACTACTACGGCGGTCGTGATTATCGGTTGACCGGAATCGCCGGCGACGCCCGCGTGGTGGATGGGATCATCGCGTAGCGAATCGCCCTTGCGGTGAAGTATTCGAACGACCTTGAAACGACGGTTTTCTCGGACTTTGAATTGCGTTTTCCGATCAAATCCCGGCCGACCGCCACGCTCCATCGGCGAAAACGGCAGGTGTTCGCCCGCGAGTTTGCCAGCAGCGCAGACCGCGATCGCCGAGGAACGATCGCGGAACAGGAAGAACATCACGTGACCAATCCGGCCCTGATCTGCGTGGAGTGACGCCCCTGACCGATTCGCACCGGTTGGGATCGTCCCTGCCGCAATCGTCGCGCAAGAAGGAAAGTAATCGGCCGGCGTTTACAGTAGAATGGAAGGCGGTCGACAGTCTTTTCATAATCTCTTTTCTTTCCTTGTTGTGCGAACGATTCTGTCATGGAAATCCGCCAGCGCATCCTCGTTGCGGCCGTTATCCTCGCGAGCGTTCTGCCCACTTCCGCCAGGGCTGACAGTCCGACGGCGGCGGAGCGATTGTTCGCGTTGCGTGTTTTGCCGATCTTCAAAGCGAAGTGCTTCGCCTGTCATGGGGAGGATCCGCAGGAGGTGCGGGGCGACTTGAACATGCTCTCCCGCGACGGCCTGCTCCAGGGCGGAGAAAGCGGCGCCGCAGTCATCGCACCGGGCAAGCCCGACGAAAGCCTGCTGTATCAGGCGGTTCGCTGGGACGGACTGGAAATGCCGCCCAAGGAGAACGATCGTCTTTCTCCCGCTCAAGTGACAGAAATCCGTCAGTGGATCCAGGGCGGCGCCCCGTGGCCGAGCGCGCAGCGTATAGCCTTCCTGCTCCGCTTTGCCGACGATTCCTGGAACGCCGACAACGGCGTATCCGTGGTTACCAGCGGCGGACTATCCGCGGACTGGACCCACCGCATATATGAGCCGGAAAATCTCTGGGCGTATCGGCCGGTTCGGGCCGAAGCAGGCGCCGGGTTCGACCCCGATCGGAATCCGATCGATGTACTTCTGGAGCAGCGGCTGGACGAGCTGCAACTGACGGCCGCTCCGCTGGCGGATCGCCGGACGCTTCTCCGCAGGGCGAAGTTCGACCTGACGGGTTTGCCGCCTACGCCCGAGGAAACGGCTGCGTTTCTGCAGGATGCCGACTCGGACGAAGCAGCGTTCGCACGCGTCGTCGACCGACTGCTGGCATCGCCCTCGTACGGCGAGCAAGCCGCCCGCCGCTGGCTCGATGTGGTGCGGTATGCCGATTCGTCGGGCTACGCCAACGACTACGAACGCGGAAACGCCTGGCGGTACCGCGACTACGTTGTCCGATCGTTCAACCGGGACAAGCCTTATGATCAGTTTCTACGGGAACAGATCGCCGGCGACGAAATCAACGCGGCCGATCCGGAGATGCTGATCGCCGTGGGATTCCTGCGCATGGGTCCGTGGGAGTTAACAGGGATGGAGGTGCCCAAGGTTGCCCGGCAGCGTTATCTGGATGACGTTACCGACATGATCGGACAGGTCTTCCTGGGGCAGATGCTGCAGTGTGCGCGTTGTCACGACCATAAGTTCGACCCGATTCCCACCCGCGACTACTACGCCATTCAAGCGGCCTTGGCGACGACCCAACTGGCCGAGCGGGAAGCGGCCTTTTTGCCGGACGAAAACACCGACGGTTTTGAAGAAAAGAAGTACCTGCAGCAGCGGCTTCAGCACTATCAAAAGACGTTAGCCGAGCTGAATGAGAAACGGTCGCTGACAGCCGCGCGGGCCTGGTATGTCGACCAGGGTCTCGACGCGACAGCGTTTGAGGCGGCCGTCGAGCAATTGCGACGCGGAGCCAAAGAACCGCCGGATCTGAACGCCGTGCGTGCGCAGCTGACGCGAAAGAAAGTGTCGCCTGCGCTGATTCCACCGCGGCACGTAGGGTTTGAGCCGAGTGATTTTGGGAGGGAGCGGATCGCACGGAAAGGCATCGAGCGGCTCAAGTGGCGGCTGGAACGCTACCAGCCGATCGCCTTGTCGGTCTACAGCGGTCGCACGCCGAAGTTAAGTTCGGTCAACGCACCGTTGCGGATGCCGGAAGATCGTTTGACGACCGGCGAGCTCGAACAGACCTGCATTCTGACAGGCGGCGATCCGTTCTCGCCGCAGCAACCCACGGCGCCAGGCGTACTGAGCCTGGTGGGGCGGGACTATCACCTGCGAGAAGGGCCGTCGGTGGATTCCGCCGGCCCGCTGTCCCCCGACGGGGACGCTTTGAGCGACATTCCTCTCACCGGCAGAAGACAGGCGCTGGCCGAGTGGATCGCTTCCCCGAAGAATCCTCTGACCGCACGGGTCATGGTCAATCGCTTGTGGCAAGGGCATTTCGGCCGCCCCCTCGCCGGCAATCCGAACAACTTCGGCGCGACAGGGAAGAAACCGACGCACCCGGAACTGCTTGATTTTCTGGCGCGAACCTTTGTCGAGCGCGGCTGGTCGGTCAAGTCGATGCACCGGTTGCTGATGCTCTCCAAGGCGTACCGCCGATCGACTTCGCACCCCCAGCCGCAAATCTTGAAAGAACGTGATCCGAACGGGGAAAGCTACGCCGCGTTCCAGCCGCGGCGACTGGCGGCCGAAGAACTGCGGGATGCGATGCTGCAGTTGTCAGGCGAACTCAACCCGACGCCAGGCGGCATTCCGATTCGTCCGGAGATGAATCTGGAATCGGCCCTGCAGCCGAGGCAAGTGATGGGTACGTTCGCCGAGGCCTGGCAGCCTTCGCCTTTGCCGCGACAGCGTCATCGCCGGTCCTTGTACGCTTTGCGGATTCGCGGTCAAAGCGATCCGTTCCTGGAGGTGTTCAACGCTCCCAATCCCGACCTTTCGTGCGAGGCGCGCGACGCTTCGAACGTAACGCCCCAGGTGTTCGCCCTGTTTAACAGTACGGCCGCATACGCTCGCGCCCTGGCGCTCGCCCGTCGCCTGCAGAAAGAGTGCGCCAGTCCGCACGAGGTCGTCGAACGTCTGTTTCAGCTTGCTTACGGTCGCTCGCCCAACACCACGGAGGCGGCCGCCTGTCGGATGCACTGGTCGTCGATGACAAAGCGACATGAAGGACTGACGTTTACCCGACCCGAGTATCCGCAAGAGGTTGTTCGGGAAGCAGTCGAAGAAAACACCGGTGAACGATTCGCTTTTGTGGAGCCTCTGGAGTTCTACGCCGACTTCGTTCCGGACCTGCAGCCGAGCGACGCCGATCCCCCGCTGCGCGGCCTGGCAGAGTTGTGCCTGGTGATCTTGAACTCCAATGAATTCGTCTACGTCTATTAAAAAGAGCCCCGGCTATCGCCATGCATACTTTCTCGCGACGCGATTATCTTTATGGCCTGGGAGCCTCGCTCGGGGCGACCGCGTTCAGTGCGCTCGTCGCCGCCGAGGAACCGGCGAACCGCGGCCGCGCACCGCTGGCGCCGCGGGCGGGGCATGTTCCGGCCAGCGCACAGAACGTGATTTTCCTGATGATGGAAGGCGGGCCATCGCATATCGACACGTTTGATCCCAAACCCAAACTGCGCGAGCTTCATCTCCAGGAGTTTGTCCGCCAGGGGAAAATGAAATCCGCGATGGAAAGCGGCAAACGCTACTTTGTCGAAAGCCCCTTCAAGTTCCGCCGGGCCGGCCAGTCGGGCGCCGACATCGCGGAGAACTGGGAACACTTGACCGGCTGCGTCGACGATATCTGTTTCTACCGAGGCTGCCAGGTCGACTCGGTGAATCATCCCACCGCCATGTATCAAATGAATACCGGGAACCGGTTTGGCGGCGACCCATCGCTCGGCGGCTGGATTACGTACGGACTCGGCTCCAGCAACCAGAATCTGCCAGGCTTTATGGTGCTGCCGGAGACTTCGTATCCCCAGGGCGGAGCCGCCAACTGGAGCAACGGCTTTCTTCCCGCGCACTATCAGGGCACGCCGTTACGGCCGCAGGGTTCGCCCATTCTCGACCTGAAACCGCCGCCTGGAGTCACGCCGGGTCACCAGCGCGATAACCTGCAGCTCCTGGCGAAGCTGAATCAAAACCATGCCGCCGAGCACCCGCAACACGAGGAGTTGTCCGCCCGGATGGACGCTTATGAACTGGCTTTCCGCATGCAGTCGCAAGTCCCGGGAATTCTCGACATCGGCCAGGAGACGGCCGCCACCCATGCGCTTTATGGGATCGCCCAGGAGCCGACCGACGCGTTCGGTCGAAAGTGCTTGCTGGCCCGCCGACTGGTCGAGAACGGCGTTCGCTTCGTGCAGGTGTACGCCGGCACCTGGGATTCGCACGATTACATCGAAAGGGCGCACGGGAACCTGGTGCGACGGGTCGATCGCCCCATCGCCGCGCTGTTGACCGATCTCAAAAGATGCGGACTGCTCGACAGCACACTGGTCGTTTGGTGCGGCGAATTTGGTCGTTCGCCCGACAACGGCGTCCGTGGCGGAGTGGCCTATGGACGCGATCACAACCCGCACGCCATGACGATCTGGCTGGCCGGCGGCGGCGTGAAGGCCGGCCACACGATCGGCGCCACCGACGAAACGGGCGCGGCTGCGGTGGAGTGCGTCCACCACGTACGCGACCTGCACGTCACCCTCTTGCGCCTGCTGGGACTTGACGATAATAAACTGACGTACTTCCACGGAGGACGATTCAAACAGCTGAGCCAGTTTGGCGGCCAGTTGATTAAAGAGATCGTCGCCTGACCGGAGTGAGGCCAGGGAAAACCGGATCGACGACTTCCGCCAGGCAATTCGGAAGGGCATTTGCCTGTGCGGAGTATGTCCGTAGTCGGGTGTCAGGGAAAGCTGGCCCGGCCTGCGGCATCAACTTCGCAGCGGAAGCTGGCCTCGCCGGCGTGGACTTCGAGCACGCCTTCGCCCCAGCCGGCCTTGATCACGGGGCTGTCGTACAGGGCGGCGTTCTGCAGATCGCGGCGTTGGCCATTTCGCCACACGCCCAGGTTGAGCGGATCGTCGTTCCAGTGGATGCCCAGCCACTTGCCGTCGGCCGATTTGTAACGGACGACGCCCTGCTCTAACTCGGCCACGTCAAGCTCCGCCGAAAGCACGGCCTTTTTGAACTGCGGCAGGGAGCCATGTGATTCGCGTTCTCCGACTTCCATCGCCAGACCGCAAAAGTTGCCGCCATCGCCGCGGCAGCTGAGAACCTGATAGCCGGGAAACCGGTTCTTCTTGTCGCTATTTAACTGCTCGGTCAACGCTTTGTCGACGCGCACCGGCTGGGCGCCGAGCGGCCGAATCGCCACCCAGGTGCGGTCGCATTCGAGGAAGGTCACGCCGTTCTCGGAGCTGACTTTGACTTCGGCTGGCACAACCCAGAGCCAGGGCGACTTGCCGTCTTTCACTAGCCAGAGGGCCAGGTTCTCCTGCTGGGCGACCCGGTTCGGTTCCGCGACGACGCCTGTTTGGTACATGGGCGATCCTGGAAGGGCCGGATTGGAGGAAGGGGCCGCATGCAGGGCCACGACGCCCTGTTCCTTGTCGAAGGCGAGAATCTTGAAGCCGTTGACGTCGCCGCCGTCGACGGAAGTGCCCCCGGTGAGCGAGCCCATCTGATAGGAATGAGCGATGTACTGCGTTTCTAGATACTCGGGACGACTGTCGAATTGATAGCTGGTCGTCGCTTCGTAATGC
The DNA here is from genome assembly GCF_007751035.1 of Lignipirellula cremea. NCBI lineage: Bacteria > Pseudomonadati > Planctomycetota > Planctomycetia > Pirellulales > Pirellulaceae > Lignipirellula > Lignipirellula cremea. The sequence continues at coordinate 281,626 of NZ_CP036433.1, forward strand.
GGTTTGGCGGCGAAGATCTCGACAGGCCGGTCGAACTTCTTCCGCGCCAGATTCACGACGGCCAAAGGCGGTCGATAGGCGCTGGTGATCTGATGCACCTCGTCGGATTCCCATTCACCCGACTTGCCCTCGGGATGATCGCCGAACCAGACCCACAGGGCATTGGCCGCACTGCCGCCGAACGGCTGAGCATGGTTATAGTCGCGTTTGGTGGGGCCGTTGAAACCGCCCCGCCAGTACTTCACCGCTCCGGCGGCGCACATAAAATCCAGGCAAGCCTTGGCGGCCGCCTGGACTTCGCGATCCTGGGCGAAGTCGTACAGGTTGAGCAGCGGGGCGATCGAATGACCATGGTAGTTTTCCGAATCCCATTCCCCCATGCCGACGCGGTACAGCGCCTTGGTGTAGTCGAGCAGGTACTGTTTGTACTGCGCGGTCGTCTCCCGGTTGCCTGTCTCTTCAGCCATCAGATAGACGCTCGACACCCGCATGAGATACAGGTTCTCGGTGCTGCGGACATCGACCCAGGAGTTGCGGGCGTCGGGGCCCCATCCTTCTTTAGGACCGTCATAAGCGTAGTGCGCCCGGCGGAGGGGATCTTTCTCGGTCCACTTTTTGGCGCCGTCGAACATCTGCTGTTTATACTCGGGCGTGAGCAGATCGCCAAAGTAGAAGTACTTTCGCATCTGATGCTTGAGCGTGAAACAGGCATAGTAGTCAATGCCGGCCGTTTCCCGATGCCAGTCCTGATGCTGGTGATCCTGGGCCTGCAGATACTTGAGGGCCGCTTCTTCGTTGCCGCCCAGCACGTGGGCCATGAGATAGCCGTAAGTGCGTTTCTCATTTTCAAAGTAGGTGTTAACGCCCGCTTTCACGTCGCGCGTTTGAGCAGCGATGATCTGGTCGGCCCGGCGCTGAAACTCGGCCTCTAACTCCGCGGGCCAGGGGTTCCGCAAACTCGGGTCGACGGGTCGCGCGTGGAAGATGCGTTTGCCGCCTTCCTGGGTGACCATGTCGGAGAGTTTCCAGTCGCCCTGGGCGACCGCGGCGGAGCCAAGAAGGATCGCCAGCGCCGCCAGGCAAGGAAGTCCTCCAGGCAAGCGGAACGACGGTGGTCTTTGAACGCGGAACAGGCTCATCATTTTGATCCTCTGACAAGTTGGCGGGAAACCTTTGTTTCAGAATTCTTGACTGAACAGGCCCGGCAGGTGATAAGTGACTACGCGCGTCATGTCGGTTTGGATGGCGGCCACGATCAGGTCGTACATCACCTTGATTTCCTTCGACGTTCGCAGCTTGTCGGCCGGACAGGCTGCCGGTGATGAATTCAAACCGCCAGGATGGCGAACAGTAACTGCCAGGGTGGAAGTACCAAAATCATGGAGTACCCCACTGCCCTGGCGCTGCAAGTGGTAAACCAGCAGGATTGCCTGCCGGAGTCGGGCTGATGGCGTGCGGCCTGGATGAACCTGATCGTCTTGGGCGGCGGGGGCGTACGACGAGCGAGGGCTACATCTCAATTTCAAAGCGCTGGCGTTTCTCACGCGCAACCAGCGATTGAGCCAACGGGTCGCCGATGACCTGCTCCTGATCGGGATCCCAGCGAATCTTGCGACCAACTCGGGCGGCGATGCCTGCCAGATGGCAAGTCGTCAGAGCGCGGTGATGACTGAAAACGTCGGAGATTGGCTCTTGGCGACTTGCCACCGCAGCAAAGAAGTTGGCGACGTGATCCGTCAATTCACGACCTTTGTAGACCGCTTCCATGGCGCCGTCGGGCAACGGGTTCGACGCCAGATCTTCGACCGGCTTGCCGACCAGTTTGCCGCGATTGACGAAAATCCTTCCTTCGGTCCCTTCAAACAGGATGCCATTATCTGTGTCGTGGCGCAGGATGAGTTCCACCCCGTCGTGGTAGATCGCTTTGATATGGAACTTTGTGGCGGTGTTATACGCGTTATCGACCTTGGGATAACCGTCCTGGAATTCGACCGGGTGCTCGACCATGATCGGATCGACGGAGATGGGCCCGGTATCCGTCTTGTCCATGCCCCACGTGGCGATATCGACGTGATGAGCGCCCCAGTCCGTCAACTTGCCGCCGGAATATTCGTACCACCAGCGGAACTCGTAATGCGTACGCGACCACGATTGGATAATGTTCGGAGCGCCGGCCTGGAAGCGATAATCGACCCGCGGCGCCGGACCGAGCCAGCGGTCCCAGTCGAAGTGCCTGGGCGGAGTAGCAACGGGGATTTCCGGGCTGACCGGAGCCCCGCCAATCCCGCATAGCACGCGAACCAGCTTGCCCAGCCGACCGTCCCGAATCATGGCGATCGCCTTGACGAATTGCGGCGCACTACGTTGTTGCGTGCCAACCTGCATCACCGCGCCGGTCTTCCGGCACGCTTCGCAAAGCAATCGGCCTTCGTCAATCGTTAGCGTCATTGGCTTTTCGCAGTAGACGTCCTTGCCCGCCAGCATTGCTTCGATCGCGATCTTGGCGTGCCAGTGGTCGGGCGTGCTGATGTGGACGACATCGACCCGCGGATCGTCGATGATTTTTCGATAGTCGCTCGCGCTGTCGGGAGCTTTGCCCAGCCAGCCTTGCACGATATCTTTGGCGCGAGCGAGCCGATTTGCATCGACATCGCAAACCGAGATAATGTCGCCGAACTTCGGAAATTCCTTGCCAACGCCGTAGCGGCCGTCGGCGGCAAACACCCGTTTGTCCCAGCGAACCCCGCAGCCAATCACGCCGATTCGGGGGCGTTCATTGGCGCTTTCGAACCCCAGGGCGCGACGCACTGCGCCCGGACAAAGCGAAGCAGCAGCGAGCCCAACCGATGCCTGGAGCGCGCTGCGACGGGTGATCGAAGGAACGTTGTGCGTCATGGGAAAACTCTTTGGCGGCGACCGATGGTTGTCGGCGGAAGGATTCGTTTACGGAGCGGCAACAGCGGCTGGCGGGATCTTCATTTCTTCCCGCCAGACGCGAATTTGTTGGCTCGGCGGCGGAATGCCGAAACGAGGATGATTGTAGCTTGGGAAACCGGTCGCCGCGATGAAAACTTCCCCGCGGGCCAGTTGGGGGGACCCGTTCCGCTTGTCTAACGGGCTTGGATTTTGGGCCGCCTTATTGCTCAGGTCTTGAGTTTCGTGTGCGCGTCCAGCTCCTTTCCTGCCGGCCGGATTTCGGGGTGGGAGCTCTCTGCGGCACGCGCCAGATTCCGCAGCATGCCCGCAAACACGAACTGATGCAGAGGATAGATTCCATACCAATACAGCAGCCCTGCCAGGCCGAGCGGATCGAAAATGGCTGTCTGGCGAATCGTACTTCCTGCTTCACAAGGACTAACCTCAAATTCGAGCCACGCCCGTCCAGGCAGTTTCATTTCAGCCTGGAGGCGCAAGCGCTGGTTCGGCTCGAACAGTTCGACTCTCCAGAAATCGAGGGCCTCGTCCACTCGCAGATTCTCTGGATCGCGTCGTCCGCGGCGGATTCCTACGCCGCCGATGAGCAGGTCCAGAAAGCCACGGATCGCCCACAAGAAATTGCCGTAGTACCAGCCCGTCTTGCCGCCGATGCGACGGATAGGGGCGAACGCCTGGTCGGGCCGAACCGAGACGACAACCTCGCGCGAATCGACAAGTCGAGAACCGAATCGACGGCCGCCCCAACTCCTGGGCGGCCCCGCCGAAGACAGGGCGTCGGACCATCGTGTTTCCGCCAGTTCGCGGTCTTCGTTCACTAAAGCTCGATGAATCGCTTCGCGAACGCTTCGGCAACGCACTGAGAAGACCGATTGAGCCAGATTACTCGAGACCAGCGTCGGATTTCGCAAGCTCTCGACAAGCTTCCGCCCCACCCGGGCGTACAACGGAGTCACCAGCCCCAGCCACAGGCTAGACAAGTAGGGAGTCAACAACGGCACGGGAATCATCCGACGGGTTAGCCCTCGCTGGCGTGCGTACTCCTGCATGAGTTGCCCATACGAGACCTGATCGGGCCCGCCAATCTCGTACACCTGAGAAGCGGTAGCAGGGAGTTCCAGAGCGGCGAGGAGATACGCTAGAAGATCTTCGACGGCGATTGGCTGTGCTTTTACTTGCACCCATCGAGGGCAAATCATAATCGGGAGTCGCTCGACGAGCGAACGGATCATCTCGAATGAAAGGCTGCCAGAACCGATCACGATCGACGCGCGAAACTCGATCACCTGCGAGTGATGGGCACGCAAAATGTCGCCCGTTTCTTGTCGACTGCGGAGGTGTTTCGACAGCTTCTCATCGGGATTGCCAAGTCCACCCAGATAAATCAGGCGACGGACGCCGGCCCGGGAAGCGGCTTTGGCGAAATTCTCCGCCGCGATCCGATCCTGTGACTCAAAGTCTTGGTTGTCGCCCATCGAATGCACGAAGTAATAGGCCGTCTCCACCCCCTCGCACGCAGTCTGCAGGGATGGGGGGTCAAAGACATCTCCCTGCAGGACTTCGGTGGACGCGGTCACGCGATCTTGCAAAGACTCAGGACGACGAGCCAGGCAGCGCACGGGAAGCTCTTGTTGCTGCAGGAGCGACAGCACGCGACCTCCGACATAACCGGTGGCTCCCGTCAGAAGAATCAAACCGGACATGCTGAGATCCTCTTTGCAATAATCATTGATATCTCACCGGCCGACGCCTTCGAGCATCCATTCGAGGGCGACGACGAGAAACAACCCCTGCGCCGCCACTGCCGCGCGAAGCAGTGTAACGGACTTGGAACGGAGGAAGCACGAGCGAGCGTAGCGGCAAAGTTGGGACGGCGTGCTGAGCGGCGCCATGCGGGCGCCCAAGCACTCCTGCATTGCCCCAGACTTCAAGGCGGGCGAATCGTCGCCCGAGGGATCTCGCCGCCGCTGGCGGCCAGCAGGCCTGGTCTTCCGTTGATTAGCCGGAGCCAGAGTCCCGAGGGGTTCAATCCGCGAAGAGCGGCGTCGAAAGATAGCGTTCGCCCAGGCTGCACATGATGGTGACAATCCGCAGGCCTCGATACTCGGGGCGAGCGGCTACCTGCGCTGCCGCCCACATGTTGGCCCCACTGCTGATGCCTGCCACGATGCCTTCCTTTTCGGCCAGCAAGCGTCCCCACGCAAAAGCATCTTCGTCGTCGACCGTAATGACCTCGTCAAGGAGCTCCGTGTCCAGATTCCCGGGAATAAAACCGGCGCCGATGCCCTGGATGCGATGCTTGCCCGCGCGACCGCCGCTGATGACGGGCGAGTGTTTTGGTTCGACCGCGATCGCCTTGAAGTTGGGGTTTTTCTGCTTGAGGAAGCGTGTCACTCCGGTGATGGTGCCTCCCGTTCCCACGCCCGCCACGATCGCATCGATGTCGTGCCCGCTGTCCTCCCAGATCTCTGGACCGGTCGTCCGTTCATGGATCTCGGGATTGGCAGGGTTTTCAAATTGCTGGGGCATCCAGGCGTTCGTTTCCCTTTCGACCAGTTCGCTCGCTCGAAGGATGGCGCCGGGCATGCCATCGGCGGCGGGCGTAAGCACCAGATTCGCTCCCATGGCGCGCAGCAGCTGACGACGTTCGACCGACATGGACTCTGGCATCGTCAGTGTGAGTCGATACCCCTTTGCTGCGCATACGAATGCCAGTGCGATTCCCGTATTTCCGCTGGTCGGCTCGATAATGTGCGAGTCGGGGTTAATCAGGCCATCGCGTTCGGCCGTCTCGATCATCGCGACTCCAATGCGGTCCTTCACGCTGTTGAGAGGCTGGAAAAACTCGCATTTGGCGAACACGGTCGCGTGGTCGCCAGGCGTCAACCGGTTGATCCGTATCATCGGCGTGTCGCCAATCGCTGACGGCGTATTATCGAATGTCTTTCCGCGAGGCATCGTACAATTTCCTTTTGGTTACAGCTCGCCGCCGGGAGCTTGAATGACAGCCCATTCATCGAGACCCTGCTCCATGGCAAGCCGATTACAACGAACGAGATCGTCATAGGCCTCGGCGTAACTGGCCACGAAGTGCTGGGACAAAACCTCGTCGTGGTCGGGCGTTTCCTCCAACCGGGTTGGCTTCCAGCCGATTGGCATTCTGACGATTAGAAACAGGTAGTCCGCCTGGGTCCGAAAGACTCGGTTGTTGATCATTGATTTTAATCCTGCGTTTGCCCGTCGGAGCTGCTTGATTACAGGCTCTATAGCCGAATCAGGGATCGTGACAAGCGGCATCCGTTGGCGGTTTACTGCGATTTTCCCGCGATAAACGACCAGGCGACGATCCCACGGGAGTTCCAGATTTTCTGGGCAATTCAGGGTTGTCGTTTGGCAGGCGCCCCTAGAGTGAAATGTAAAGCGACGGCGTTAATTGACGAGATCGCGCCGGCTTCTTCTCTAAACCGGGCGGCGTTGCCCGCCCTCAACACGGGAGCTCAAAATGGCCTCTGCAGAGCACACGACGAACTGGCCCGACCTGGCGATCGGTCTTTATGATCGGCTGACGGGCAGGAACGCCGAAATCACTTACGAGTTTCAAGATATGCATCTGCAGGTCCCCAGCGGCGCCGGGGAGCAAGCGCAGCATGCAGAGTGGGTATTCAGCGGCACGATGAAAATCCGCACGTCGGACGCTGGAACAGACCCAAACTGACGATGACCGGCCGCCTGAGGGGCAGGCTCGATGGCCGGCCGGTCGAACTGGAAGCAGCAGGGCGTGAAATAGGGTTACGCGTTTCCGACTGGCGTTCCGCGTGGAAACTACGGCGTGATGCATCACGGGTCCCCGCGCCGCTTTTTCAAAGCCTGAGTGAGCTCGGATTTGCTCTGCGATTGAAGATCGGTACAGGGTTGACGATGGAGCAGTTTCCCAAACCCCACTGGGCGGTTCGTCTGCTTGCACCCAACCTGGGTCGTATCGCCAAGACGCCATCGTCATGAGTTCAAAACCAATGAGGATCGACAGATGAATCGCTTGCAACTGGCCAAGATGGGGTTCGTTCTCGCGGCAGGCGCCTTGTTCTGCCTTTCGGTCTATTAATGGTTCACCGGCAGCCGTGACGAAGGCGTCTTCGTGGGCATCTGGGTGCCGTCGATTCTGAGCTTCGGGGCGCTCCTGTTAGGTGGTAAATCCTATGGATAATTTCGCCATCTTTGTCTTCGGTTGTTTCGTTTTCGGACTTGTGGCGGCCGCGGCGTTCTGTGCGCTGCTCGCCAGCGATCGACCGAATCAGGACTCAAACTGACCGTTACAGGCGTTACCTCTGGCGGTTGACCTGCTTTCTTGTGACGCACCCTGGGCCATTGCCCCGCGCTGGCCATGCCGCTCTCGTTGTGCGGCGGTGGCGGCCGGGCAGTCCAATGATTGCTTCGCCTTGGAAGTTGAACGCCGCAAAGGCCGCTAGCACCTGCCGACAGCTGAATTGCTGCGTGCCGCGTGACCCAGGCGGAATGGTCCCTCTTGCGTCGCTCGCTGGCCCCGACGTTCTCCGCTAGGTGGCGAATCAAGCACTTCGCGAGGGGGGCGAATGGGGCGCAATTTCAAGCGCCGAGTTGAAATTCCGTACAAGCAGGATGCCCCGAATCGTGTTAGAATGACGTGATGATATGGCGTCTCGCCCCCTTCCCGATGTGGTTAGCCTGAGTGCGATGATGCGCGTTGCCTCGTCGTCACGATAGCAGGCGGTCCCCTTGCGAGGCTCCCGCCCGTCCATTCGGCGGTTGTCGACCCTCGTGATGGACCCAAGTCGAGTACTGGAGATTCGTTTGAGCAGTCATTGCTTTGTCGCCGCTTCGAACTTTGCCTTTACACGGCTTGTCTTCTCCGTGGGTATTCTGCTTGCAGGGTCCTCTTTGGCTTCAGGGGAAGAAACGTCGCCATTGATGGTTCCTGAACCGATTCAGGGTATCATCACGACTCGCTGCCTGGATTGTCACAGCGGCGAAACTGCAGAAGCGGATGTGCGCTTTGACAACCTTGCAACGCTAACGTTGAACGCACAACTAGAACTTTTCAATCGAGCGCAGGATCAACTTTTCTTTGGCCTGATGCCGCCGGAAGATGCTGACCCGCTAAGCGGGATAGAACACGCTGAATTGGCCGGGTGGCTTCGTCGCGAACTACGCAGTCGCCATGCATCGAAGCTGGACGACAAGCTACGAGACCCGAGTTACGGAAACTACGTCGACCACGAACAGCTCTTCAATGGCTCGATCAGGGACAAGCCATTCACGCCTGCTCGCCGCTGGTTGGTGAGTCCTCAGATATTCCACGAGCGTGTAAACGCTGTTTTCCAACTCCGTGAGCGAGACCGTCAGCGCAACTTTTACGGCGTCACAAATCCCATCGTCTTGCCTGATCATTCGGGGGTTCGCTACTACGACACCGCGGCATTGGATGGCGGGCACCTGTTGGTGATGTTGAATAACGCACAGTGGATTGCCGAAAAACAGGTTTTCGCAGCCGCTCATCAGGGCGAGGATCGCCGCCAGCTGCAATTTGCGAATGAGAAAGACCGCTGGTGTCCGCCGACTTCCCCGCCAGAATTTGTCGCCATCCTGCAGAAACAGTCTACGCCTTCTGACGAAGAATTGATCTCGGCGATTCATGCACAATTTGACTGCGTCCTGCAGCGTCGCGCCTCGGCAGCAGAGTTGACGAAACATCTGCCGCAGTTTCGGAGCGCAATTGAACTGGCCGGCAACGAAGATGGCCTGCGGCAAATGCTGTTGAGCGTCTTGCTGAAGTCCGAGTTTCTGTATCGCCTGGAATTTGGGGCAGGCGAGCCGGACGAATATGGAAGAAAGAAACTCTCGCCTCGGGAAGCCAGCTATGCGATTGCCTACGCGGTTTCGGATCGTGTGCCCGACGAGCAGTTGGTGCAGGCTGCCGCTGAAGGGAGACTGCTGTCGAAAGAAGACTATCGACGGGAAGTCACGCGTCTTCTGGATGACAAAAAGTCGTTCTCCGATGAAGGGGACCCCACGCTGAACGGGATTCATCTTCGTTCCCACACCGTGAGTCACCCGAAGATTAATCGTTTCTTTCGCGAATTTTTTGGTTATCCGGCCAGCGTCAAGCTGTTCAAAGATGTGTCGCGCAGCGGCGGGTTCTTTGATAACGCGGGGCGCGATTACACCGGTACGGCAGGCAGCGTAACCAACGAAGCCGATCGAATTGTCGATTATATTCTGAGTCAGGATCGAGACGTGTTCGCGCAACTGCTGACCACCGATCTCAACTTTGTGTTGCACACGCGGAGCAACGAACAAGGTCAAAAGCTGGTGGATGGCTGGCGTCGAGCGTATGAGGGATTGAAAGACACGGAATGGAAAGACAATCCCGAGCAGGTTCTGCTGGAAAACTTTGACAAACACAAAGAGCTGTTTGCTCAAATCGGAATCACCGACCTCCGCGAGGATCGCCGAAAGAACCATGTTCGTGACCTCAGTAGATACATGTTGTTCTTCGAGCATACTTTTGGCAAAGGGCGAACCCCGATTACTTTCCCCTGGTTTGCCCACGGCGGCCAGAAATTCAGGTACTCCGAAATTTACAGTCTTCCGCCCGTTCCCGGCGCAGGACCGCTGGATTATCAGGGTCGACGATCGCGGGGGCAGTATGACGACGAGGAAACGTGGGACTACCCGGTTGTTCAGCCATTCCGGATTCCGCATCGCAAGGGACTGCTCACCCATCCGGCCTGGCTGTTGGCGCATTCGCAAAATACGGAAACAGATCCGGTCCGACGCGGCCGCTGGATCCGGGAGAAGTTGCTGGCGGGCCGGGTGCCTGATGTCCCGATTACCGTCGACGCCCAGATCCCCGAAGATCATCAACGCACGCTTCGAGAACGACTTGATTCGGTGACTCTCAAGCAGGAGTGCTGGAAGTGTCATCAGCAAATGAATCCCTTGGGGCTGACCTTTGAGATCTTCGATGATTTCGGCAGGTACAGGACCCACGAGAGCCTTGAGCTTCCCGATAGCCTCAAGGAAACCGCCGCCGGCAAGAACACGGCGAACGTGTCCACGACAAAACCGGTCAACGCGGTCGGTCTTCTCAGGGGTGCGGGCGACCCAGCCTTGGATGGCGAAGTTACCGATGCTTTCGATCTGATTGACCGACTTGCGAAGTCGGATCTCGTGCGGCAAAGCATTATTCGCCATGCGTTTCGATACTTTATGGGACGCAATGAAACGTTATCGGATTCGCAAACTCTAATTGACGCCGATCAGGCGTATATCAAAAGCGGCGGAAGTTTTCGGGCGGTTATTGTCTCACTGTTAACCTCTGACTCCTTTATGTACCGAAAAAATATTGAGCTGCGGTAGTGGAAGATCACGGGAACGAGGGGAAAATAACTTCGGTTTTTATATAGTGAGCCGAACGCGCTAGCGTCGGGCGGTTCTACTCCTGTGAGCCGAAGTTATTCTTCCCCAGTTCCACGGGATGTTCAACGGTCCCGCAAGGTTTGCCGCAGCATGATTCACGAAACAAGTTACCTGACTTTACGAATGGATAAGCCATGAGCAGTCGACGGACATTCTTAGCACGCACCTTGGCGAGCGCCGCCGCCATGAGCCTTTCCACACCGCAACTCTTCGCGACGTCGGCGACCAGCAAACCGCCGATGCGCTTCATCTTCATGCATAAAGGCAACGGGCTGATTCCCGATTCGCTGGTTCCGCCATCCTTTGACAAAGAGCAGAGGGAAGCGGAGGCCCGCAAGGAAGCGTTTGAAATCGACCTCGATGGGCATGACCTTCCGCAGTGGATGAATCCCCTCGCGAGTCACAGGAATAACCTCGCCATCCTGCAGGGCCTTTCGGGAAAAATGTGTACGACGGGACATCACACCTGGTGTTCGTCGCTCGGAGTCTTCAAAGCGAATGAACGGCTGAGCTCCATCAGGTGGGCGACTGTCGACTTCGAGTTAGCCAGGCTTTTTCCATCACCTTTTGAACACATTGAACTCGCCTGCTTCCCTGGCAGCGGCGGCAATTCACGAGGAAATATCAACGGGATTGAAAAAGGCTTCTCGGCCCGCGGCGCCCAGCAACCGAACTACGCGTTCGGTTCGCCCAGGGTGGCGATGCAGGAGTTGTTCAAATCCGTTACCACCAAGAAGACCGACCAGAACCGCTACGAACTCGAACGCAACATGCTCGAATTCCTGGCCGCCGAAGAAGAAGGGCTCGCGCAGGGACTGCGAGGCGCCGAACGTACGAAGGTGGCGAATTACGCCGACGCGATACAGGATATTCGTGGACGCAACCGCCGTATTGAAGCGATGAGAGAAGTGATTCGGAAACACATTCCGTTACTCGACGAGAAGTATCTTTCCGAGAATCTCTCCACCGTCGATCGTCAGTTCGGCTTGACGGAAATCCTGCTCTCAACGTTGATTTCTGGGATGACCAATGTGGTCACGTTCACCGTGGACGAACTGGGCACAAGTTACACGGGCCTTTCCGGACTCGAGGGCGACAATATCAATCTGCACGATGTGGGGCACAACAAGTCCATTGGCGGATTTGATTCGCTGCAGATTCGCGAGAAAGTTCGCTGGCAACACATGACGCTCGTCGACCGCATCGTCACTCGCTTGAAAAACGTCCCCGAAGGCGATGGCTGCATGTTCGACAATACGATGCTGTTCTACTTCTCCGACAACGGAGAAACGCATCACAGTAAAGGAACCGAGTGGCCGTTCCTTGTTCTGGCTGGCGACAACGCTCGCATCGATATCAGCCGGCGCTACATTCGCCTTCCAGAATACGGCCAGGCGGGCCACAAGACGCTTGGCAACTGGTACACGACACTTCTCAACGCCCACGGGAACTCGATTGATCACTACGGCGCACTGGACGTCGCGCTAACGATCGATCAAAAGGGGCCGATCGAACATTTCCTGAGGTGACAAGGGAAATTGGAATACGGATAACGAGGGAACGCTTTCTCGCATCGCCGGCAGATGCTCTTCCACTGCCTGCCGGCTTGGGCGCTTGAGGAGGGAATGACCGTCTTTCGCCTCCTCTTGCTCTGTGTGCGCCACCCGAGGTTGATGCGCCGCGACCACGTATTTTGCGTTGCACGCAAGACGATGAGTCCACGCTAACTCCCCTTTCTGCTCGTGGGGGGTTGTCGGTGTTCTATAATGAATCGGTGTGACCGGTCCGAGGGTTTCCGAGGCGAAAAAGCGGGAGAAATGGAATGCGAGCACGAAAAATGATCTATCTCGGAATCGCCGTATTCGTCGGCGCCGCGACGTATTTTGGATGGAAATCCACCGCCCGGGGAGCCTATGAATCGGCCGAGTACAAGGTGGTCGAAACAGACGGATCGTTCGAGATTCGCGAATACCCCGAGCTGTTGCTGGTAACCACCAGGTCGGAGTTTGCGGCGAAAGCCGACGATGGCAGCTTCATGCGTCTGTTTCGCTACATTAGTGGATCGAACGACGCGGAGCAGAAGGTCGCGATGACCACTCCCGTCTTCATGGAACCGGACGCGGGCAAAACGCCAGGCCAAATGGGCTTCGTCATTCCCAAGAAGATCGCGGAGCAAGGAGCGCCGACGCCCAAGGGCGAAAATGTCCGTCTGCAGAAACGGACCGGTGGTCGCTTTGCCGTGATTCGTTTCCCCGGTCGCATGACCCGTGAGACAACCGACGCCGCCGAGGCCAAATTGCGGGAGTGGATTGCCGGTCGCGGACTCGAAGCGGCAGAGAAAGCGGAATTCGCAGGTTACGATCCTCCCTGGACCCCGGGGCCGATGCGTCGCAACGAAATTTTGATCCGGCTGCTGGGAGCGGAGGAGAAAGCCTCCCCCGAGGAGGAAACACTCCCGCGCTCCGAGCCAGGCGGAACAAAGCAGGACGCCCGGGATTGATGAGACTGCGTCGGCAACCGGCTGCCGAAATCCAATCACTCCCCCAGCACTTTCGCGTCCCGGCTTCCCCGTGGCTTTGGGCGGGCGCCGAGCAGAGAGAAAGATCCCGCGCTGTCGACCGCCAGTCTCTGCTGTCATTCGAACGCGCTTCTCGAGCGTCCCATGGCTGAACAATGCTCATCGCCGAGTCGAACGGTTGTCGTCGCCGGGCCGGCGCCGCGGCGCCTGCATTCCTCCGGCTCAAAAGCCGGGCGATTACGGCCCGAACAAACGGTCGCCCTGGGCGTTGGCGCTCTGCTGCTGGCAAGCGGTTTGTTGCACATGATCTGGTGGCTCGTGGAGGGAAGCTCGCTGTCCGGGCCAATCTCTTTGCGAAAGCCGATTCTCTTCGGGATTTCGGCCGGAATGACCGTCGTCTCCCTCGGCTGGTTGATGGGCAAGATGCAGCGTCGAAAGGGCGACTTTCTGCTGGTCAGCAGCCTCAGCCTGGCGATGCTGGTGGAGGTCGGGCTGATCACCATTCAGCAATGGCGAGGCGTGGCGTCGCACTTCAACCGCGAGACTCCCTTGGACGCGGTTGTGCTCGATGGGATTGAATGGCTGATCCTGTTCGCGACGATCGTCATTTGCGAACTAACGCGGAGGAGTTTTTTCAGGCTCGATGCCAGGGCCGACATGGTCCTGGCGATTCGCGGCGGAATGGTGCTGCTGGTGCTTTCTTGCCTGCTTGGATTTGTGCTGACGAGCTACGGCAACTACCAGGTCTCGGTTGGCCGCTCGCCCGAGATTTTCGGCTCCGCCGGCGTGATGAAGTTCCCCCACGGCGTTCCCATGCATGCGATTCAAGCCTTGCCGCTATTGGCGTGGCTGCTTGCGCAGGTCGGCGTTCCGGAGCGATTTCGATGGCGAGCGACCGCTTGCGCTCTGGCTTCGATCGTCATTTTCACCGCGTTCAGCCTGGTGCAGACATTGACAGGAAGAGCCAGGTTCGATTTCACCTTCGCTTCCAGCGTGCTGTTGTGGATTGCCCTGATTTGCGGCGGAATGACGCTCTGGTACGGCCTGCTCCCGTTGTATGTGCGGTTGACGAAAAGTCGTGATTCTCGCCCGCTGACGAAACGATGATGGTCGCACAAATCCTGTTCCACGCGTCTTGCGGTTGAACCTCTTTCCCAGGCAACCTCAAGGACGATCGGGTTCCGGGTCCGTTAAAAGAGTAACGCATGTCGCATCCTGAACGGGTCATGATCGGCGGCAGGCCGGCCTGTGCCATACAGCGTTGAGCAAGGGAGGGAAAACGTTGCTCGCTGCTTCGCGTCATCCTTGCCGGTCCTTTTTTCACCGAACGAGAACGTCCCAGCCGGAGACCTTTTCATGTTTTACGTTAAACTTTACTTCTCGATGTTGGTCTGCTTCCTGGCCGTCGATCTGCTTTGGCTGGGCGTGATTGCTCGCGGCTTCTATCAGAAGCAGTTGGAGTTCCTGCTTCGCCCGACTCCGAACTGGCCGGTTGCGATCCTCTTCTACCTGATTTACATCACCGGCATTCTGGTGTTCGTTGTCAGTCCCGCCTTGCAGTCGGAGTCCTGGCGAAAGGCCCTGCTGCTGGGTGCGTTCTTTGGTTTTGTGACGTACGCAACGTACGATTTGACCAATCATGCGACCGTGAAAAACTGGCCCTGGCTCATTACCGTGGCGGATCTCTGCTGGGGCACAATCTTGTGTTCGACCGTTGCGACATGCGGTTATTTCGCCGGCAGATGGTTCAGTTCGTAGTCGCACTCCCGGTGAATCACGGTAAGCGTCCCGATGCGCGGTTCTTACTTCCCCAGTTCCTCCAGGAAGAATTCCCTTGGCGATGCTGCGCGAGTCGGCCAGCGGGGCTTGAGGTTCAAAGCCCCCGCGTCCGTGCGGAAAGTTTGCGTTCTCTTCGTCTGCTGACAGAGTTTCCGAAATTCTTTGGAAAAGCAGTTATCAAGGACGGCGGATAGCGGGTTACAACCCAGTGAACGATTTGAACGAATTTCAAACGTTCGCAGGTTGGTCTTTTCAGCGTTTCCTCAAAACTCGGGAGAATGGAATGTTTCGCAAATTGATGTTCGGAGCGGCCGCTATGTCGGCCTTGTTGATGACCCAGGCAGCGGCCCGCACTCAGGCAGCTGAAGCGAAGGATATCGTCACGACAGCCGTGAACGCCGGTTCCTTCAAGACACTGGCGACCGCCCTGAAGGCGGCCGGTCTGGTCGAAACGCTGCAAGGGAAAGGTCCCTTCACCGTGTTCGCTCCCTCGGACGCCGCCTTCGCCAGTCTGCCAGCGGGAACGGTCGAAAAGCTGCTCCAACCGGAGAACAAACAACAGCTGGTCGCGGTGCTTGCCTATCATGTTGTCCCTGGCAAAGTGATGGCTGCCGACGTGACGCAGCTGACCGGCGCTGCGACGGTCAATGGTCAAAGGATTGATATCAAGGTTGACGGCTCGACGGTTTTCGTCGATCAGGCCAAAGTCGTCGCCGCTGACATCGCCTGTTCCAACGGCGTCATCCATGTGATCGATCAGGTAATCCTGCCGTCGAGTGATGACCTTCCGACCACCGCTCTCAACGCCGGGAAATTTGGAACCCTGCTGGCCGCCGCCAAAGCTGCGGGTCTGGTTTCCGTATTGTCCGGGGATGAGCCGCTGACCGTGTTCGCTCCCACGGATGCGGCTTTCGAGAAGCTTCCTGACGGCGTCCTGGAGAGTTTGCTGCTGCCGAAAAACAAAGACAAGCTGGCCGCTGTCCTGAAGTATCATGTGGTTGCCGGACGCGTCTACTCGAATCAGGTCCTGGACCAGAAGGAATTGAAAACGGTTCAAGGCGGCGTGCTGACGGTGTCCGTGAAAAACGGCGTTGCGACGATTAATGGAGCGGGACTGGCGGCCACGGATATCGACGCCAGTAATGGGGTGATTCATGTCATCGACAGCGTGCTGTTGCCTGCCGCCCCTGACCAGGGGGCGAACATCGCTCCTGCGAAAACACAGCATGTCTCGCGTATCTGCCCCACAACGGGGCGCGTCGTGAGCTACCGCGTGCTGCCGACTCGCGGCCGTTAAAGTAGATTTTCGATCCAGGTTGAGGCCTGCCCCGGGGCAGGCCTCAACGTACTTTTCGCCGGTCGATTTGTGGCAAGCTGCAGGTAAAAGTCTGGCAGTGTACAACAGCTTCCACGGTCAAAAGGCCGTAGCCCCATGCAAGCAGGGCATCGGCCGCAACCATGTTCCGTTCGTCGTTCAGCGGGGAGCCGTCTCCGTGTCGCGCTTGGAAGGATGTCGCAAAGCCTTTCCCGCCAGTGCGCCGGTCGGCGTTCCCTGGAAGACGGCCGCAGTTCCGTTGACGAAAACATAGTGGACGCCAGCACCATAACGGTGCGGATCTTCGTACGTCGCTCGATCAAGAATCTCTTGTGACGAGAAGACCACGACATCGGCCGCATAGCCCGGCCGCAAGACACCGCGATCCGTCAGACCGAGGATCTCGGCAGGCAGGCCTGTGCAGCTGCGCACGGCCTGACCCAGCGGCAGGACTTTCTCTCGCGCGGCGTAGTATCCCAGCTTCCGTGGGAAAGTTCCGTAGTTGCGAGGATGCGGCTTGTCGGCGCCGGGAATCATGGCCGATCCGTCCGAAGCCGTCGCGACCCAGGGGAATTGCATCACGTAGCGAACGTCGCCTTCGTCAATATGAAAGACTACGGTGCGGCCGCCATGCCGCGCGAGATCGATCGCCACGTCGATCGGATCCAGTTGCTCCGACAAGGCGACCTGGGCGATGGTCTGTCCGACCCAATCCGGGTGACGGGCGCGGGAGATCAAATACCGCCGGCCGTCGTCGCGTTGCCGGATCTTGGCGCCGATCGACTCACGAATCCGCTTCCGGTCGGCCGAGTCGGCCAGGCGAGCGTCGATTGCTTTGTCGCCGCCTTGCCGCGCCCAGTCAGGAATAAAACGATGGGCCGAGCCGCTGCCGGCGATGTACGGATACTGATCGGCCGTGACAACCTGGCCCGCGTCGCGGGCGTCCTCGATCAGGGCGGCCGCCTGACGGATCAACCCGCCCCAGGCCTCTTCCCCCACGGCTTTGAAGTGCGATACGTGCACGGGCAGCCCACCGCGACGGCCGATCTTGAGCAGTTCTTCGACGGAACTCAACAACCGACCGGCGCTCTCGCCACGCATATGGCTGGCATAGATTCCGCCGTGACGACCGACGATCTTCGCCAGTTCGATCACCTCTTCGGTCTCGGCGTAAGAGCCGGGCGTATACACCAGCCCGGTCGACATTCCCCAAACGCCGTCGCGCATGGCGGCCTCCGTAAGCTTGCGCAGCCGGTCGAGCTCGTCGGCGGTCGGCGCGCGCTGGTCGCTTCCCATCGCTTCCTTCCGCAGCGAGCCGTGCGGCAGCAAATGGGCCACGTTCGTGCCCGCGCCGTCGTCGTCGATCTGGTCGTAATAGGCGGCCGCATGCACCGGGCCAAAACCACAGTTTCCGGTGACCACCGTCGTGCAGCCTTGCATCAGGTAGTTCACATTGCCGCGAGTTTCAGCCGCCAGAATCGGTTTGTCGCTATGGTTATGCAGGTCGATGAAGCCAGGCGCCACCGCTAGTCCGCTGCAGTCGATCTTGAGCCCAATCTTTCCCCTGGCAAACGTTCCCACCGCCACGATGCGATCGTCGCGCAGCGCCACATCGCCGACAGTCGGCTCCCCATCGCTCCCGTCGTAGATGAGGCCGCCGACCAACAGCACATCGGCGTCGATCGGCTCCTCAGCGAGCATCTGGGAAGCGCCCAGGGCGAAGCCAATAGCAAAGACCGAGCACGCCATTTTCAACAAAGCAGGAAATTTCACGGCGTTACCAAAGAGGTTTCTAGAAGGACATCAGCGATTGCTTGTCGCCCGATTGTCTCCCACGCCAAGGCGGAAGGCAACAAGAATGATGGCATTGGCAGAAGCAAAGCACCCTCTCCACCGCGACGCCTGGCAGGCAGAGCTTACTGCAGCTTCCAAGCCCAAATTGGCTCTTGACGGTCGCTTACCAAAGGTCGGCCATTCAGACTGATCGCGACGGACAAGACCCAACAGTTCTTCCAGCGGTCCGTGCTGGTCGAAGTCCTTGAGGGCCGTAGAAGCTGAGTTTGGGCTTAGCCCGAGTCGCAGGCGGACCCGCTGATTTCACCGGTCAGAACGTGCGGTCGCCGTCGCTTGAGCAGCGCGGCGACGACGTGCAGGGAAAGAAAGCCAGCGGGCTGCTGATGGTCGATGGCGTGCTGTATCTATTGGCTCGTAATGCTGCCAATTCGCAGCTTGCCTGGTCGCACGACCGGGGCCGCACCTGGACCTGGAGCGACTGGAAATTCACGGAGAGTTTCGGCTATCCGACGCTACTGAACTTTGGACGAAATTACGCCGGCGCCCGCGACGAATATGTCGATGTCTATTTTTTCCGGCGACGATCACTTTTCGGTACGACAAGCAACGCTCCGCGTCGCGAAACCTTGGGAACTGGGGAAGAATAACTTCGGCTCACAGGAGTAGAACCGCCCGACGCTAGCGCGTTCGGCTTACTATACAAAAACCGAAGTTATTTTCCCCTCGTTCCTTGACGACCCTTCTGGGTGCGACCCTGTGTCACGCTGCGAATACTTTGGCCCTGGGGACTACGACTGCAGGCGCCAGAGGTGGACGGCGCCGGCGATGTCGGCGGCGGCGACGGTTTGTTGATCGGGAGAGATGGCGAGGCCGTGCATCCAGTCTTTGTACTTGGCGCCAAGGGGCTTGGTGAGGGCGGCGACTTCTTTGCCATCGGCGAATTGCCAAATGCGGACCGTCGTGTCGCGTCCGCTGGAAAGAACGTACTTGCCGTCAGCGGAGAAGGTCACGTCGCAGGCGCCTTGGCTGTGACCGGTGACGGTTTGCAAGATCTGGCCGCTTTCGACGTCGACAAAGAGAATTTTGCCGTGTCCTTCGCCGCCCTGGCCGACGGCGAGAAACTTGCCATCGGGAGAGAACGCTGCACAGACAAGGCCGCGTCCGAGCAGTTTGATCCAGACGGTCAGATAGGTATACGTATCGGTGCGCGATTCGTCTTTGACGCTGGGCGTCCAAACCTTCAGGAGGTCGAGCTTTAACGATCCATCCTCACAGTTCCATAACCTTGCCTGAGCCGCCGGGACATCGAAATTGTCGCGTTTGCCGCCAAAGTCGCAAGTAAACGCGGTCTTGCCATCGGGCGACAGGGCAGCCGAGCGGACCCAGGTGTGCGGATAGCCGGACCAGCGAGAAATCTCTTTCTGCGTGGCCAGGTCCCAGACGATGGAAAGGCCCGTATCATCGCCAGAGATCAGCCGTTTGCCATCGGCGCTGACGCCAAGACTGAAGATCCAGCCATCGTGCCCGTTGAGGATGTGCTTCGCCGCCACGGTTTCGACCGAAGCGCCGGGCGCATTGAGGATTGCTTCTTTCTCTTCCGTCGGTTTGGTACGCGCCCTGCGTTCGCGATCCTGCTGGTCGATCACAACCGTTTCGCTGCCGCTGGCCGGGGCATCGACATCCCAGATGCGCAGGGTGTGATCCAGGCTGGCGGAGATGAGCGTCTTGCCGTCGGGAGCAGCGCATAAATGCGTGATGCCGTTGGTGTGACCATCGAGTCGACGGACGGGCGCGAAATTCGGCGGCTCGCTGGTCTCCGACTTTTCCTGGTTGTCGGTCTCGGCCGACTCCGGCAAGTCCCAGACAAAAATTTGACCTGACTTGTTTCCAGCGGCAAGGCGGCGACTGTCGCCAAGGAAAGCAACCGAGGTGGTCCAATCGCCTTCGAACAATAATTGCCATTGCTGGACGGGTTTGTTGATTTGCATGATGGTTCTTTCGGACTTTATTCGCAGCAGATGGGCGGCCTTACAGCAGGATGTCTTTCACGACGCGATGCCCGAATTGGGCCAGCGGAATGGGTCGGACACCGGCGAAGTTCTCGGTTGTGGGATCGATTCCTAGCGCGGTATAGATGGTCGCGAAGAGATCGCCCTCAGTCACTTTGTCTTCGATCACGTCGACGCCGTCCTTGTCCGAGGCGCCGTAGACGAGCCCGCCTTTGACGCCGCAACCGGCCAGCGCTGTGGTCCAACTGCGGACGTAATGATCCCGCCCGCAGCGGTTGTTGATCTTGGGCGTGCGGCCAATCTCGCCCATCCAGACGATAAGGGTGTCATCAAGCAGCCCGCGGTCTTCCAGGTCGGTAATCAAGGCCGCCCAGGCATGTTCCATGGGGGGGACGTGCGCTTTGTGCCCTTCGAAGTTGTCGCCATGGAAGTCGTAGTCGGTGTGTCGGACCTCCACAAAAGCGACGCCGGCCTCGACCAGCCGCGCGGCGGTCATCATGCGGCGACCGATCTGCGAGTCGCCGTACGTGTCGCGGTTTTTTTCCCACTCTGCGTCGAGCGCGAAGGTGTCGCGGACGTTGTTCAATCGCCGCGCCTGGTCATACGCTTCCTGGTGCACACGGAGGGGTTCGGCGGTGCGATCCTGTGAGAATTGTTCTTCGACAAAATTTCGCAGATGATGGCGGCGCAGCTCCTGTTCTGCAGGAAACCTGTTGGCGGAGAATTGCGGCAAGTTGCCATCGCGGTCGAGGGCAAAGGACTGGTACTGCGGTCCCAGGATGCCAGCACCACCGCCGCCGCCGGACGCCAGATTGACGAAGTTTGGCAAGTCGGAGTCGGTATTGCCGCAGTACTTGGCGACAATCGCGCCCAGTTCCGGGTAACGCACGGCGGGCGTCTGGGTCCAACCCGTGTGCATCGAGTAAGTGCCGCCGCCATGGTCGACCTGCGAGGTCCGCATGGAGCGAATGACGGTCAGCTTATCCATCTTTTGCGAGATTTTCGGCATCAGTTCGCAAACGCGCGCGCCGGCGACATTGGTCGAGATTTCTCGAAAGGGCCCGCCATGGGGACGGCCGACTTTCATATCAAACGTTTCGAACTGGCTGCAGCCGCCTTGGAGCCAAATCAGAATGCAGTGTTTGCCCTTCTTTTTGACTTCATCCGCCATGGCGTCGGAGTTGAACAACCCGCCCCAGTTCATCACGGCGCCCCCGGCGGCGGTCGTCAAAACTCCCTTGAGGAGAGCTCGACGGCTGACATGGTCCTGGGGAGTGCAGAAAGACTTCATCGTGGCAGTCCTTAGAGATTGGCATGGTTTGCCAGAACTAATGATTGAATCGAAACTCGCTGCAGGTCAAAAGCGCCCAGATGGCTTCTTTCAGACGCTCGCGCGGCTCATCGTCGGCTTGCAAGTGCTCGGCGAAGCGCCTGGTTTCGGCAGGGGTGGGACGGCGTGAGAGAACCGAGAGGTACATCTTTTCGATTCGCTTTTCCCACGGCTCTTCGGATTGAGAAAGGGTCGCGTACAGGCTGCCTTGCCCTTCGGAGATCAGTTGATGCAACTCTCCGTTGTTCATGTAAAAGTGCTCGTGGATCCCGCCCTGGAAGTGGTCGACTCCGTCATTCGGTTCGCCAAAGTATTTGATCATGTACACCCAGGGACCCCCCAGGTCAAAGCGGCTCTTCGGCTCTTTCCCGCTCGCGGCCAGCACCTTCTCGTAGTCCGTCGCTTCCACCCAGGATTCGACCAATTCCTCGGCCGAAAGAGGGCGATACCTGGCCCGCTCGTACCAGGCCGGCTTGGCCTCTTCGACGGGTCCGCTGGACGCAAGTTGATACGGCTTGCTGTTGACGATCTCGCGGATCAACCATTTCAGGTCAAAGTCGTGCTCCACCAGCGACTTCGCCAGCGCGTCCAGCAGCTCGGGATGGCTGGCCGGATTATTGTCGCTTAAGTTGTCCACGGGATCGACGATCCCCTTGCCCATGAACTGGCCCCAGATGCGGTTGGCGACGGCGCGGGCAAAGAACGGATTATCGGGACTGGTGATCCACTCGGCCAATTGGTCTCTACGCGAGAAATGGGGTTTCGGAGGCATCTTGCCAGCGGGGAACAGGCGGGGATCTTTGACGTCCTTGGGTAACTCCGGCTCGTTCAGCACCTCACCGCCTAAGAAGGTGGGAGTCACTGGCTCGCCCTTCTGTCCCACTTCTTGCTCGGCCGCGGGACCTGTGAACAGCACATCGCCCAGGTTCTTTTCGCCAACGGCGAAGCTCGTCAACTTCTTCTCCCCCACGTCTACCACTTCCAGCCGCGCGAGGAAGGCGGCAATGCCATAGAAATCCAACTGCGACCACTTCTCAAAGGGGTGGTCGTGACAGCGGGCGCATTGCAGCTGAACCCCCAGGAACTGTTGCGTGATCGCCTGCGTTGCGTCCTCGGGGGCATTCTTGTATTGCACAAAGTACATCGGCGTGCCGGGCTCCAGCGTGCTGCCTTCCGCCCGGAGAATATCGCCGGCCCATTTTCGATACGACACGTTCTGATTGAATTGATCGCTCAGCCAGCTCTTGAACTCGTCGCGTTTGCTGGTCCCATATCCGGGCGGATTGCGGCCGAAGTAGACCATGTCCCAGAGATCGGACTGGTGAATGCCAAATCTTGGATCGGCCAGTAATTGTTCGACCAGCTTCTCCCGTTTGTCCGCCTCCGTACTATCCAGAAACGCGAGCGTCTCTTCGTAGGAGGGAGTCTTGCCGACGAGGTCGAGATAAACGCGCCGCAGGAACTCGGAATCGGACGCTAACGGCGCCGGCGTTACCTTGTTCTCTTTCCACGCCGCTTCGATCTGCTGATCGATCGTCGTGCGTATCTTGTCTGCCGCGGGCGACACGGACTGGCTCAGGCAGACAATCACGAAGGCAAGCAGAAGGGGTCGTATGGTCATTGCTAACGCACCTGAATTCTTTCGACGATGGGGAATCGTCGAGCAAGCGGAATGTGGCGACCGTGGCCGCGTTGTGGGGGGAAACCGCCAAGGGTTTATTGGTGAATCGGGCGACGCCAGGATCACCCGCGCAGTATAATATAAGCGATCTTTGATACAATTAAACAGGTGACGAAACTTTCTAGAGATACGTCGTCAGCCACTCGTACATTCGCTCTTCCGCAACGGGCGGAATCGAATGGCCTTGGTGATGGTTGAACAGGCCGAGGCGGGCCGGCTGGTCGTCGAACATGCGATAGACAGATAGCGCCGCTTCGATAAACGGCCAGCTACGATCGCCGTCGGCCCTGTCGCCGCCGATCAGCAGGAACGCGCGCGGGGCGACCAGCGCCAGCAGTTCGTGATGCTCGCGAGTGAACTTGCCGGTCTTGATTGCGTCTCCCAGGTACCATGGCGCCTCCCAGTTGGAAAATTGCGTGCCGATGCCGCCTTCGCTTGATACGGTCGCCTTGATCCGCTCGTCAAACGCCGCCAGGTAGAGGGCCTCCTTGGCGCCCAGGGAATGTCCCACGGCGCCCAATCGCTGGGAGTCGACTTCGTCCAGGCTTGTCAGAAGGTCGACCCCGCGCATCGCATCCCACAACATTTTGGCCATTCCCAGCGATTGCGGATGTCGGACTTTGAACTTCCGCACCTGTTCGAGATAATCGCCTTCCCCTTGCCACAGAAAACACCGCGGGCAGAATGTTACCATGCCTCGCTGCGCCAGCTTCAGCGCGTGCGCATGGACGGGGTCGCCTTCGACGCCTGCGGTCAGACGAATGGTCCGCGTGGTCGTGGGGTGCAACGCCACGACCCCCGGCGCCGGACGCTCCAGCTTTGCGGGACGCAGCAAGTAACCTTCCACCGGCAGGCCTGGCTCGCTTTCGTAACGCACCCGTTGGCGAACACAACCGACGGGATAGTCTTCTTCCAGCACCACCAGTTTTGGCTGGGGACGCTCCAGGGACAGTGGATGCAGAAAGGCTTCCCAGCGGCGACGAATCTCCCCGCGACGCTTCATCCAGGCCTCCCGCGTTTTGATCGGTTCACCGTCGGCATCGACCAACAGCGGCGGTAACTCGACGGTCGCGTCGGGAAGTTTTTGCGGCGGTCGCTGCACTTCGTCAAGCCAGGAGACTTCACGGGACGATCGACGTTCGCCCGCCCCCAGTCTCGATCCGAAGGCAGCGGACGCAGCCAGGCCCGTCAAAAATACTCGTCGTGAATGATGCATCCAGGCGTCGTCCTCGCGTTTCCTGGGGTCCCGAAACTCAGCATGAGGCGAAGTTTTTTTGGCGAAGCCAACCCGACACTACGCCAAGGCTTCGTAGATCAAGGGCGCGTCTTCCATAATGATCTTCACCGGCCTGCCTTCGGTCGTATAAAGTTCCCGGTCGGGATCGATCCCTAGCAGGTGATAGAGCGTGCGGCCGTAACTGACCGGCGAGTACCAGTCGTGTGTCACGTACTGCGCTCGAGCGTCGGTCTTGCCCAGCACCATGCCGCTTTGGAAGCCGCCACCGGCGACCAGCACGAACTGCGTGGTCGACCAGTGATTCCGGCCAGGCGGGCCGCTGTAAGCGGGGTCCTTCCAGATCGGTCCGCGGCCCATCTCGCCCAGCACGGTGACGATCGTGGTGTCCAGCAGACCGCGATCGTCGAGATCCTGCAGCAAACTGGCCAGCGCCGCGTCGAGCGCCGGCAGTTTCTTCTCGCAGGACTTCGTCACCGAGCCGTGAAAATCCCAACCGGGTGAGAAGGGTACATAGACAAACGGCACGCCGGCCTCGACCAGTTGCCGGGCCGCCAGCATCATCGACCCGTCCTTGCTCTTGCCGTACCGCTCCACATCGCGCGGATCCAGCTGCTGGGGATCGAGCACCTTGCGAAGGGCCGGCGAGCGGAGCAGGTCAAAGGCGCCTCGCTGAAATTTGTCGAGGCCCTCGATCAACGGCTGCGATCGATCCAGCGTTCGCAGTTGCCCGTCAAGACTTCGCAGCAAGGACTCGCGATCGTCCAGTTGCTGAATGCTGAGCTCCGCAGGCGGAGTGAGCATCCGGGCGATCTGATCTTTGGGGTCGCCCGGCGCGAACTGGAGCGGATCGTAGGCGGGGCCGAGATAATGCGTCTGCAGGTCGCCGGAATCTTTATAGGGACCGAACGATACATAGGTGGGCAACCCACGCGGCGCCGGCTTGACCTTTGCGATCACGTTGCCGTACATCGGATTCTTGACGCCGCTGTCGTTGGTGCGGGGATTGCCCGTCAGCCAGTAGAGGCCGCCTGAGTGCTCCCACTTTTCTGCTCCGATGCCGACGCTGCGAAGGATCGAGAACTTGTCGGCGATTCTGGCCAGCTGCGGCATCAATTCGCAGAACTCCATGCCAGGTACGTTCGTTTTGATCGGCTTTAACTCGCTGCCAAAGGGCGGCGGCGTGTCCGGCTTCATGTCGAACATATCCTGATGCGGCGGTCCGCCGTTGAGCCAGACCAGGATCATCTGCTTCGCCCTGGGGGTTGATTCGGCGCCGCGCGGTTCGGCCGCACGAATCAGGTCGACCAGCGACATGCCGAACAGACCCGCCCCGCCGATCCGCAGAAAATCGCGCCGCGCATAGCGGCGATATTGCTGACACCCTGAGTTGGCGTTCATCCGGTGATCCTCATCGCTGACTCCTGGTCATGGTTTGACTTCTGTGCCTGCGGGTGCATTTTGAGCAGGCGACGGATAGCCGGGTGCGGCGAAGAACGTAGCGATGTTCCTCTTGTTTTCGTCAACCTCGGCCGTGTTCCAAATCCGAATCTGTCCATCCAGACTGCCCGTCGCCAAGAGCCTGGCGGAAGGACAGTAGTCCAGGGCGTAGACCCATTCCTGATGGCCGGCGTACAGTTGAAGCTGGTTTCTTTTGTCGGCGTCGTATTGCCGAACCGAGGCGTCGGCCGACCCCGCGAACACGCGTTGCTGATCCATTCGAAGACAAAAGATCTCGCCGCCGAACCCGCTGATCTCGTGAATGTGCTCGCGCTTTTTCTTTTTCATTTCCTTGTCTTCGTATCCCTGATCGTTGGCATGCCAGACACGGATCCGCTGATCGGCGCCGGCGCTGACGACACGTGCGCCGTCGCTGCTAAAGGCGACGTCGTGAACCGTCTGGCCATGGTCGGAGTACGTTAGCAGCAATTGGCCGCTGAGGGCGTCGAATACCTTGCAAGTCCTGTCGCGCGAAGCCGTGGCAAGCCGCACGCCGTCGGGGCTCCAGGCGACCGCCATCACCCAGTCGGAATGGTCCTTGAGGACCAGCTCCGACTTGCCGGTCGACGCGTCCCAGATCCGTACTGCGTGATCGGCCCCGCAACCGGCAAGCTTCGCCCCGTCGGGACTGAACGCCACATCAAAGGCGCAATCCGTCATGGAACCGAAATGTCGCAGTAGCTTCCCCTCGACCGGATCGAACACCTTGATTTCACCTAGTCGGCCGGGCGTGCCGCCAGCGGCCGCCAGTAGCTTGCCGTCCGCGCTGTACGCCAGCGAGTACGTTCGTTCGGCCGCGTTGGCGATGCGCCGGGCCAGCACGCCGTCGGCCGTGTTCCAGATGGTGATCTCATGCAGGCCGCTGACCGCCAATTCCTGGCCGTCGGGTCGGAACGCCAGGGCGGTGATGGGAAGCGGTCGAGGATAAGCGGCGGGTGGTTCGGGATGCTTCCAGACAACGCTCGACACCAGTTCGGCTTGGGGATCATCGCCGTCGAAAACGGCGCCGGCGGCGATCCACTGCCTGATCGCTGCGATCTCCGCGGTCGATAGGGGAGCGACATCTTTCGGCATGCGCTCCCCGGCGTCGCTCGCCGAGATCAACTGCAGCAAGTAGCTCTCTTCTGGCTTGCCAGGCGTAACGGCCGCCTCGCCCGATTCGCCCGCTTTCAGCATCGCCTCAAAGTTATGTAGCTGGTACTCGCCTTGGAACTTTAGTTCTCCGTGGCAAGCCAGGCAGCGCTGGACCAGGATCGGCGCGATCTGCTCGCGAAAGCTGATCGACTGCGCCGGGCTCGAGGCCAGGCAGACGAACATGGTCAAGCAGGCGGCGGAGAAGAGGCTCGCTTTGAGGCGAAGGTCGGCGAGTGGGAGCATCGTGTGTACTCGGTTGAATCGGCCAGGCAGCGACTTTCGTGAAGACCTTACGCCAGGGCTTCCTGAATCAGTGGTGCGTCGTCCACGATCAGTCGGTGGGGACGGTTCTCGGTGGTGTACAGCACCTGATCGGGATCGATGCCCAGCAGATGGTAGAGCGTGCGGCCGAAGCTTTCGACCTTGTAGTAGTTGTCGACCACGTATGCGGCGTGTTCGTCGGTGGCGCCGACAACCTGTCCCCGGGCGAAGCCGCCGCCGGCGACCAGCACCGATTGGCAGTTTCCCCAGTGGTCGCGGCCGGCCTTGTCGTTGATCCTGGGCGTGCGGCCCATTTCGCCCAGCACCAGTACGATGGTGCGCTCCAGCAGGCCGCGGTCGTCCAGGTCCTCGATCAGCGAAGCGACGGCGTTATCCAGATTAGGCAGCTTGGTTTTGCAACTCTTGAAGTTGCCGCCGTGGTGGTCCCAGTTGGATTCGAAATGCGTGTACACCAGCGGCACGCCCGCTTCGATCAGGCGTCGGGCCGCCAGCACCTTGCGAGCATGGCTGTTCTTGCCGTACCGTTCGGCCGATCTCGCATCCTCGCGTTCCAGATCGAGTGATTCACGCAGCTTGGGGGAGCGGAGCAAGTCCATCGACATCTGCTGGAAGCGATCCAAACCGGAGACCAGCGGTTCGAGGCGATCCTGTCGGCGAAGTCCCCCATCGAGCGCCGCCAACAGGGCGTTGCGGTCGTCGAAGTCGTTCAACTCTAATCCAGGCGGCGGAACCAGCATGTTCCGCACCTGGTCTTGCGCGTCGGTCGGGTTCATCACGATCGGATCGAAAGCCGGTCCCAGATAGTTCTGCTTCAAGCCGTAGGCGTGATTGTCGATATCGCCGAAAGCGACGAAGGTCGGCAGGTCTTTGCTCGTCGGTCGGAGTTTGGTCAGCACGTTGCCGTACATGGGATAGTCGGGGGTGCTGCCGGTCTTGCGGGGATTGCCAGTCAGCCAGTACTGGCCGCCGCCGTGCTCCCACTTTTCACTGTTGATGCCGACGCTGCGCAGCAGGGTGAATTTGTCGGCGATCTTCGCCAAGCGCGGCATCAACTCACAGATTTGCATGCCGTCGACGTTGGTGTGGATCGGCTTGTACTCGCCGCGGATTTCGGCCGGGGCGTCGGGTTTCATGTCGAACATATCCTGGTGCGGCGGTCCTCCGCCCAGCCAGACGACGACCATTTGATCGGCTTGAGGAACGATCGATCGGGCGCCTTCGGCGATGGCCCGGGATCGCCAGAGATCCGCCAAGGTCAACCCGAACAGACCGGCCCCGCCGATACGAAAGAAATCGCGGCGCCCCAGGCTTCGGTGTTCGCGACAAGCAGTATTCATCGTCGATTCCTTGAGAAACGATGCGCGGCTAATGATTCAGAATGAATTCACGAGTATTGAGCAGGCTCCACAGCACATCTTGAAAAGCCCGCAAGGAAGATTCTCGCTGCTGGACATATTCCAGGCAGGAGGACCGTTCTGCGTCGCTTGGGGATCGGCCCACGGCGGATAAATAGATCTCTTCGATCCGCTGCGGATCAGAGGCCGTCGCTTCCAGGATTTTGGCGACTCGGCCTTGTTCGTGATAGATCTTCGCACTCACGCCCGGGTGATTGGCCAGGTACAGCGTTTGCACGATCGTCGTCTGGGTATCGCGTTCGCAGTCGCACTGCACTTCGGTGCTTCGCAGGGGCCGACCGAAGATTTTAAAGGCGTAACTCAGCGACGCCTCGTCGTTCTGGTGCTGGGTGACGCCGGCGACTTCGATCGCCTTGGCTCCGTCGGGCAGATAGAGCCTGGCCGGGTAGGTTTCGGCGGAGCCGGTCGCCTGATTCACCGCGTCCACCAGCACTTCGGCCGGCAAGCGGCGGAACTGGAAGTGGGCGAAGTTTCGTTCGGCCGCGGCGGCAAGCGGGCCGAGCGACGACGGCGAGGAGGAAAGCTGATAGGTGCGGCTTCCGGCGATGGTGCGATGCAGCCAGCGCAGATCGTAACCTTGCTGAATGAATTGCTCGGCCAGTTCGTTCAGCAATTCCGGGTGCGAGGGCGGATTGAGGGGGGACAAGTGATCCGGAGGATCGACGATTCCACGCCCCAGATAGTGGGCCCAGACGCGATTCACGATCGCCTTGGCGAACAACGGATGATCGGGGCGCCGGAGCCATTCGACGACCAATTCACGAGGGTCGCGATCCTGCGCGATTTCAAGCGGCGATGCTTCGCCCAGCAGGCGGAACGTTTCGCTGCGCTGCGATCCCAGCGGGCTGGAGACGCTGGCAAAGTTTCGCCGCGAACCGTCGTGTCGAATGTCCGTGCCGAACCGTTTGGGACCGTTCGTCATGCGGCCTTTGTCGATGTCGAGTTGGGCGATCTCTGTTTCGAGGGCCGACTTCTCCGTTTCCAGTTGGGCGTAAGCCTCGCGCAGTTGTTGGATCCGGGCAGCGTCCTGGTCTTCGTTTTCCGCGCGGTTCTTTTCGTCCCGAGCTTTGTTGGATTGGTTGCTGACTTCCTTCAGCTTGTCGCGCAGCTCTTTCAGTTTTTTGTCCAGCTCTTTGGCGTCCTTGGGCAACTGCTCAAAGCTCTTGAGGATGGGTTCCGGCAGGGACTTTTTGTCGGGATAGTTGGCGCTTTTGAGCTGGTTGAAGAAGTTCGCAAAACTCAACAGATCGTCCTGGCTCCAGACGTCGTGCGGGTGGCGGTGGCATTGGGCGCACTCCATCCGCAAACCCAGGAAGGCGTGGGCCACCTGGACGGCGCCTTTGACGCCAACGGCGTTTTTCCGCTGCCAGTACAGATCGAGCGTCCGACGCTGGGCGTAGACGGGCAAGTCGGGGCTTTGCCTGGCGTTTTCTTCCGCCAGAGTCAGGACTTCGTCGATCCAGGTTTCGAAGGCTCGCCCTTCCTGGCTGGTCGCCGTCAAGATCCGCGCGGCGAGTTCGTCGTAGGGCAGGTTCTCCTCCAGGCGTGCATTGAGCCACTGATGAAAGCGGCGGTTTTCGGCCGGTTCGACGAATGCGAAGTTCGCGTTGAAGTCGCTAGGCCGCAAGATATCGCAGAACCTGGTCGCCCAGAGCGCCGCGTGTTCGGGGCGAAGCAGCAACTCGTCGATCTTCTTCGTTCTTTTGTTGGGATCGCCATCGCCGAGAAACGCTTTGATCTCGTCAGGCTGGGGAAGCGAACCCGCGATGTCGAGCGTGGCCCGGCGGAGGAACGTTGCGTCGTCGCAGAGATCAGCCGCCGGAATCTGCAGCACCCTTAGCTTCGCCAGGATGTGGTCGTCGATAAAGTTCTGCGCTGGCGTCACGGGGAAATCGATCGGCTGGCCGGGCACGACGACCTGGGCCACGGTCGGCTCGGCTCCGTAGCGGATGACGATCGCCGTAGCGCCGACGCCCGACGCTTTGATTCGGCCGCCGGGTTGGACGGCAACGACATCGCCATTGACGGGTTCCAAGCGACAAAGGGGCGTCACGTTCTCCAGCGTTCCATCGCGGAAACGCGCGTGCACCTCGATGGCGTACGATTCGCCGACCTGAAGTGTTTGTTGCACGGGGGTAACGATCAACTCTTCGATCTGCGACTCCTCTTTTGGATCAAGGGCCGCGCCCTGGGCGAGCCAGTCACGCAGCAGCTTGTACTCGGGGCCATCGGGATCGAGCAGCTTGCCGCCGGCGTGCGGCAACTGGCCGCCTGGTTTGAGTAACAGCAAGCTGGCATCGATGTTCGCCAGGTTGATGCGGCGGCCGGCGAATTCTCGAACCAGGCTCATGTGATCCTGCGCGGGATCGACGCCGAACAGCGACAAGCGAAAGCCGTTCTCCCCTTTGACCTTGCCATGGCACGCGCCCGCATTGCAGCCCAGGCGGCTGAACAAGGGAACCACATGCCGGCTGAAACGCGGGTGATCGGGCGGATACTCGGCGTCAGCGCCGCGCGCGGTCCCGGCAGACGCGGCGACCGTCAAGGAGGTGAAAAGAGCAATGATCGCTGGCAGAGTTCGAAACATCCCACGCGTCCTTTTCACAAAGCTTTATTCATTTTCCATCGTTGGGTGGAGCCACTGCTGATCGACGACCGACTTGCGCAGCGCCTGGCTGCTCCACAGCAACCGCATCCGCGCGTCGCCATGCTGGTCCCAGTATTCGATTTTGATGGGATAGCGCTTTCCTTTTTCCAGACTTATCGGCGGGCCGTCTTCCAGGGAGCCCATGCTGGCTCCGCTATTGATTACATTTCTACCGTCGATCCATAACCGCACGCCATAGTGGGCGACGGTCGAGAAGACGAACTCTCCGCTGTGCGGCGCCTCGACTTCCCCGGTCCAGCGTACAGCGAACGGGCCCAGGATCGAGGGATCGGGCTGCTGCTTTCCCCAGTGGAAGTCAATCTGCGGGTCAATCCGTGTGAAAGAGTCGCCGCGAAAATGCGGTTGGTAAAAGTATTCGCCGCGCAGGCCATGATCCCAGCCTCGCCAGATCGGGCCCTGGGCCGGTTCGGGCGGTCGCGGCGACATGTTCGCCAGGGCGGTGCTCTGCTGTTGCTCGCCGACGGCCACCGCCTGATGGTCGGCGCCGAACTTGACCTGGCCGTGCTCCACGCGAACGATGCTTCCCTGTTCGATCCGCTCGAATTGGAAACGGGTGCCGACCACTTCCACCTGGTCGAGCCGACCCGGGTTGATGACTAACGGGGAGCCATGACGCTGCCGCGCCACCTCGGCGAACAGGCCGCCCTGCAGGAGCGACAGATGCTTGCCGCCGTTGCTGGGCTCGATCATAAGCTGGCTGTCGCCGCGCAGTTGAATCGTCGTTCCATCGGCGTATTTTAACGTGACATAAGAATGGGGCGAGGTGCGCACCTGCTGACCGACGGCCAGCGTTTGATCGAACGCGATTCGGACGTCGCCCTCGGCGTACAGGAGTTCGACTTCTCCAAACACTTCGGCGACCTGCGGTAGCCGGCCCGCCTGTCCGTGCATCGCGTCGATCAGGAAAAGGGGAAGCTGGAAATAGTATCCGGCCAGCACCGCGACAAGCAGCGCCGCAGCGCCGGCGTAAAGCAGCGGCCGCCGTTTGCTGGGAGCGGGGATCGGGGCGTCGACCGCCGCCATGCGCTGCAGTTCGCGAGCGATGCGGTCCTCGTGCTGGGCTTCTCGCATCTGTTCGTCGATCGCCGCCGTGAGCGAAAAGTGACGCACCGCCAGGCGACGAGACTGCGGATCCT
Organism: Lignipirellula cremea; assembly: GCF_007751035.1. Classification (NCBI taxonomy): domain Bacteria; kingdom Pseudomonadati; phylum Planctomycetota; class Planctomycetia; order Pirellulales; family Pirellulaceae; genus Lignipirellula; species Lignipirellula cremea. The sequence continues at coordinate 313,810 of NZ_CP036433.1, forward strand.
GTTCCAGCAACGCCGTCAACTCGTCCCATTGGCCCGGCGACAAATCGTCATCGTCCCAGGCGAGCAGCAGGTCTTCGAGATGTTCATTCATCGCTAGCGCCTCCATGCGCCAGGCGCCGCTCGATGCATTGCTCGAGCTGCGCGCGAATCCGTGAAAGCAGCTTGCGCACGGCGGCGGCCGAACGATCCAGTTGCTGGCCGATCTGCTCCGAAGTGAGGCCCTGGAAGTAACGCATCTGAATCACGTGCCGCGAATGGTCGGCCAGTTCGTTCAGACAGTCCGGCAAGGCGACAGAACGCTGCTGCGGCAGGCCGTCCTCCAGCGACGCCTCTTCGTAGGCCCGTTCCAGAACGTGCAGCAAGCGCTCATTCGCGACCAGCTTGTTACGCTGTTTCGACCGCCAATGATGCAGCACCAGGTTGCGGGCGATTCCCCGGCACCAGCCCGCGAACCTGTGCGAATCCTGCGGCGCCTCGGCGCCCTTCTTCAGCACCAACACGCCGACCTCCTGGAAAAGATCTTCCGCGTCGTTGCGATCACGCACCAGCGCATGAATAAAACTCAGCAACATATGACGGTGCTGAAAGAAGAGTCGGGAAAGTGATTCATGCTCCACGGCGGGATACCTCTATGCTCTTGTTCCAGCCGCAGGCCGAATGTGACGAGAAATTTCGCCGAAGAGGCAAATTTTGGCGAATATCGCGCAACTTTCGCCCTGGAGATCAATGGGGTCTTGCGGCCAACAGGCCAGAGATCTCCTGGAATCTTCCCAACAAGAGGGGCAAACTCGGCTGCAACGCGGGAGCCTGCCGGGGCGCCTGAGTGACTTTTTAGCGCAGCTTCCAGACCCGCAGCTCCTCTTTGCTGCCGGATACCAGATAGCGGGCGTCGGGACCGACGGCCAGGCAGAGCACGCTGTCGCGATGACCAGCGAGCTTCGCTGCCGGCTGGCCCGTTTTTGCGTTCCAGATGCGCAGCGTTTTGTCTTCGCTGGCGGAGACGATCGACAAGCCGTCCGGCGTGAAGGCGACTGCGGTAATGTCGGACGTATGTCCGCGAAGCGTTCGGACGACCTCGCCTTTTTCGACGTTCCATAGTTGGAGCGTGTCGTCCCAGCTGCCGGAGACGATCTGCTGGCCGGAGGGACTGAAGGCGGCGGAGGTGACGGTTTCCGCGTGGCCCTGGAGTGTTTCGATCTCTTCGCCCGAATCGGCGTCCCACAGTTTGAGTTCGTTCTCGCCGTCGCCCGTGACGATCCGCTTGCCGTCGGGGCTCCAGTCGGCGGTCGTCACGTCGTACTCGTTCCCTTGCTCCAGGGTGAGCAGTCTGGCGCCGTCGCCGGCGTCCCACACGACGAGCGTATCGTCGGCGCCGCCCGACGCCAGGTACTTGCCGCTGGGATCGAACCGCACGGTCATGATCGACTCGGCGTGGCCGGCGAAGCGCCGCCGCACCTTGCCTGACGGCGCGTCGCAGATCTCCAGGTCGCCGTCCCAGGTTCCCACCGCGATCTGTTTGCCGTCGGGGTGGATCGCGATCGCCGTTACGGCGCTGTCGTATTGACGCAGCGTGTTCAGTGCTTTGCCCGTCTGCAGGTTCCACGTCTTGAGCGTTTGATCGTCGCCGCCCGACGCGAACCAGTCGCCGCCTGGACTGATCGCAACGGAAAGCACCCAGCGGTCATGTCCGCGCAGCGAATACAGCAGCGCGGGCGACTCGGCCTGCGCGACCGTACTGGTCAGAGCGACGCCGAAAACGACAAACCAGCAAACAACGAACGAGGCAACCGTGCGGATCATGCCAGCAACTCAGAGATCGGCCCTTTGCTTTCCTTGAACGACTCGACGGGGCAACCCAGCTGCTGGAGAATGGTGAGGTACAGGTCCGAGGCGGAGCGCTCGTTGGATTTCCACTTGAGGTGCTGGCCGTGCCTGAAGCCGAGTTTGTTCCCGCCCGCCAGCAGCAGGGGGAAACTACTGCCGGAGTGGCTGCTGATTTGCGAACCGCCCAGCATTAGCACCGTGTGATCGAGCAACGATCCGTCGCTGGCTTCGATCGCCGACAGCTTATCCATCAGCCGGGCGAGGGTCGCGCAGTACAGGCGATCGCGGAGACCGATGAGCTGCGTATCGGGGTTATCCGCTCCGCGGTTGCCGGAGCCTTTGTGATGGTAGTCGTGCGTGCCGCGGGTCGGAGCGCCGGTCGTTTTGGCCCAGTCTTTGTATTCGTCGTAGTTCGGCCCGGCCTCGCCGCCCAGGCTTTGGGTGACGACGCGGGTCATGTCGGTCTGAAAGGCGAGCACGATCAGGTCGATCATCAACTCCAGGTGCTCCTGCATGCTCGTTTTGCTTTTCGGCACGGTTTGCACGCTGGATTCGTCAAACTTGGGGCGGCCTTTTTTCAGGATCGCGTCGCGGTCGTCGAGACGTTTCTCGACTTCGCGGATGGAGCTTAAATACTGATCGATCCGCTGCTGGTCGGCGCGGCCCAGTTGTCGCTGCAGATCCTTCACATCGCCCAGGGCCGTATCCAGCACGCTGCGGTTCAGCGCCATGCGGGCCTGGGCCTGCTTGAGATGGGCCGCATCGGCCGGCGGAAACAGGTTCTCAAACACGGCCCGATAGTCGCTTGTCGCCGGGATATCCACGCCCAGCGCGTTCCGGGAAAGCGTCGCCGCGCCGACGCCGGATGTCCACGACAGGGTGAGCGACGGCAGGTAAGTCGGGCCGATATATTTGGCCGCCACCTGATCCATGGAGACCGTATTGGTCAGCACGCCGGGCGTGATGTTGATATTATGCCCGGTGAGAAAATTGTAAGGGTGCGTGTGTCCGCTGATGCGTCCTTCAATATGCGACAGACTGCTGAGCACCGAGAACCGATCGCGGTGATGGGCCAGCGGCTGATGCGAAGGCGCCATCGTATAGTTCGGCCCCGTATCCTGCGGGAACCAGTTGTAATGGTTGATGGCGCCGGGAATGTAGAAGCAGGCGAGCCGGCCCGGATCACGCTGACCCTGGGCCGCAGCCACGGTCTGGCCGCTCATGATTTCCAGCCACGGCAGCGCGATGCCGGCGCCTAATCCGCGGAGCACGGTGCGGCGAGTGATACGGTTCGATTGGGAATTCATGGGGAAACGCCTGCCGTGGTAGTGGTTGCAGTTTCGAGAAAGACCCGAGATCGGATCAACGCTTTGAGCAGATCCCGCAGCGGGTAGTCGTTACCGGCTTCCGCTTGCATGATATCACGCAGGGTCGCCAGATCGAGAATATTCGCTTTGCGTCCTGTGCCGTAAAGCGTGAGTTTCTTGAGCAAGCCCAGGACGATGTCCTCCTGGTAATGCGCCGCCAGTTGCTGCTTGCATTCCAGAAAGCTGGCGAAGGTTTCCCCCCGCGGCAATTTTCCGGCCGCGTCGACGGGCCGCGTTTTTCCTTCGCCGCGCCACTCGATCTTGCCGTCCAGCTCCGCGCGGTGATAGTGATCGTATTCGACGTTGCGCCAGCGCCCGCTCAGATCGAAGTTCTGAAAGGCAAAGCCCAGCGGATCCATTTTCTGATGGCAGACGGAGCATTTGCTATCGGCCTGATGCTGGGCCAGCAGCTCGCGAAAGCTCTTGCCGCGATTGCTCTGGTCCGACGGCAGCAGCTCGGGCACTTCCAGCGGCGGCGGAGGCGGCGGATCGTCGAGAATGTGCGTCAGGGTCCAGGACCCGCGATAGATGACCCAGTTGTCGCCCATCCAGCAAAGCATCGACTGAATCCCCGCATGGCCCAGCACGCCGCCGCCGCGGGGATCATCAGCACGGGGTTTGATCGCGACCTTGCGCAGCTCTCCGCCGGTGAGGGGATCGTAGCCGTAGTGCACGGCCAGGATGTCGTTCATCATCGTCCAGTCGCTCGCCACCAGCTCGCCGGCCGGCCGATTGTCGTGAAACAGCCGGGCGACATACTGAATGGTTTCCTCTTTCATCGACTCTTTCAGGCGCCGGCCGAACTTGAAGTCCTGCTTTTTGAAGTGGGACATCGTCAGCGTGATCGGCTGGTCCAGCTGGAGCCACTGCGTCACAAAGGGTCGAAAGAAGGCGTCGCTGCGCGCGTCATTCAGCAGACGATCGACCTGGGCGTCGAGCACCGCCGGCTCTCGCAATTGGCCGGACGCAGCCAGGCGGCGCAGCTCTTCGTCGGGCGGCGCGCCCGTCAGCAGGAAGCTTATGCGGGAAGCGATCGCGTACTGGGCGACCACCGGGTTGGGATCGGAAGGGGAAGCCAGGTAACGGAACGGCCCGCCCATCAGCACCGACTGAAAAGCGGCGCGCAAGGCGTCGTCAAAGGAGAACGACTGGCCTCGCAGCGTTTGGTAGAGCGTGAAGAACCGGGCGACTTCGGCCTTGGTCGTCGGCCGCCGCCAGGCCCGTTCCATCCAGAGCGTCAGCAGCTTCTCCGCACTGGCTTCGTTGTCTTCGATCTGGCCGATTTTGGCCTGCCAGCTGGCCGGCGGCCAGGCGGCGATATGGTCGTAGTCGATCGTGATCGACTCGATGACGATCGCCGGGACCGGTTGCTGCTCCGGCGTGCGAAGCTGCTTCCGATCGAACGCCGGACGAAAGACGCCGACTCCGCCGGGGATGTTATCTTCCGGCTTGCTGCGGTCGTCGTTTTCAAAGCCCTCGACGGCGTAGGGGACTTCCACAAACGACTGCAGCATGATCTTGATCACGTCGCCTTCGACCAGGTGGTCTTCCATGCGTACGGCATAGGTCAGCGTTTGCGGTTCCTCGCTGATCGGCCGATAGTCGAGATAGGCCCCGCCCACTTTGACCCACAACGTGGGCAGCGGCAGCCCCGGCAGCGGACGTCGGGCCGAAACGCGCAAGGTCATTTTGAATGCCGCGCGTTTGTCGGCCGGCGCAGGCACAGCGAGAAACGAGTTGCCTCGATCGCCTGTCCATTGCGTCGGCAAATACAATCCGATTCCTGGCCGGCAAGTCAAGCCTTTTGACCGGGTGAAGATCCCCTGCTCTTTCCAGGTCTGCTCGACAAATTTGAAGAAGTCAGGGAAGTCGTGTTCGCGAAAGTCGATACGGAGTTGGCTCTGCCGCTCCGGTTCCCGAAAGCGGATGCTGTCGACCGCGCGGCGCGATACCTCCAGGAACTGCGCCACGGAATCGGCGCCGTCCTGCAGTCCTTCCGCCCCGGTATCGAAACCGTCGATCCTGCCGTCATCAGGCAAGCCAGCGCCGAAATCGATCGGCAGTCCTGTCAGATCCTGCAGGGCGGCAGAAAACTCGCGTCGATTCAAGCGCCGCTGCTGCGGATCCAAGGAGCGCGCCGCGGCGGCCTGTGCGAGGATCCAGTCGAGGATTTGACGTCGTTCCGCATTGCTGAGTTGTGTCTCTTCCTGGGGCGGCATCTGGCCGCTTCGCAACGCTTCATGCACCATCGTCCACAGGTGCTGATCCGCCGGCGCATATCCTGAAATCTGATCGAAGCGAATCCGCGCACTCTGCTCCTCCGCTCCATGGCAACGGAGGCAGTATTTAGCCAAGAGCGGACCGACCGACGAGAAGTCATCGGCGGCGCAAACGCTCGATAGCAACAGGCAACCGAGGAAAGTTACCTTGCTGATACTCTGGATCACCAACGCAAACCGCTTCGGCGTTGGCAAACCGGCGGCTGGCGCCTGCGCCTGCTCAAGCGAGCGAAAGCGGCCATAGTGGTCGTACATTTCCAGCGGGTAGCCGACTTGGTTCATCACGCGTTTACCTGTTCCTGACAATGCGACCGGTTTGTCTTCAGCATGACTTTACTCCCGTTCCTTGACGATGGCAAAGGCGGGCCGGCTGGCGGTCCGCTCGCCGTTGGAGCGCACGCCAACGACAAACAACGCGTGCAGCCCAGGCGGGAGCTGGACGCCTTCTACTTGCCAGGGCTCCGCGGTCGCTTCGCCGACAATCTGATCGCCGTCGTGGAACTCGATGCGGTCGTATTCTCCCGTCAGCTGGGCCGCGAAGGTCAACGGTTCGCCGGCGGCCAGAAAACCGCCGTAGCCCAGTCCGCAATCGGGCCCGCCCCATTTGCCGTCCTTCTTGCGATACTCGATCACCGGCGAGGTCAGCTTCAGGTCCGGCTGCGCCGAATGGTAACTCCGCCACATCCAGGCGGCGTACGCATCCGGAAGCCAGCAGGGATAAGCGAGCTGGCCCGCCTGGCTTTCGGCGGCGGGAAGGATCGGGTTCCACTCCCCGATCGGATCGAAATCGCCCAGCCAGCCTGCTTCGCGCTGCACGGGTCGCAGGCGAACTGGCTCGCCCGGCGGCGGCATCGGTTCCGGCAGACGCAGGCGGATGCACCGATCGAGATACGCCATGAAAAAGTTGTACTTGGAGTAAATTCCATGATCAAAGCCATACGTACTGGCCCGGCAACTGAGATCGTCGGCAGGCAGGTCGTCCGTCCGCCAGCTTCGCTTGCCGCTGCGCAGATCGCTCTTGGGAATCTCCCAGGCAAAGGCAAACGGAACCGCCTGCGTCAGTTCGGGAGAGCTGCGTAACTGCTGGGGAAACGAATCGCTCCAGGCCAGCACGCGCTCCGGCGCCCGGGCGTACAAATCGGCGCACAACCGCGAACCGTTTTGCCCCAGCCAGCCCACCAGCGGCGTGGTAGCAAGTTCGTGGCGCCCCAGCTTCTCCGCCGCATGATCCAGGTAACGCAGCAGCAGACCCATATCCTGCTGGGCATGCCCCAGCTTGTAGCGACCGTTCCGTTTGTCGTTGTTCCCCAGGTCGTACTCAAACGGATGCGGCACGGTGACCAGCGCGAAGTTCCAAAGATCCGCCAGCTCTCGCGGATCTCCGCTGTGGAATACGAAGCAGACAAACACCCCTCGCACCGGCTGCTTGCCAGGCAGATAAAGCTGGATCCGGTCTGTCGTCTTGCGGACTTCCGCCCAGGTCGGCTGACTGTCCAGGAGTTGAATCGGCAGCCATCCCGGCGGGTAATCCTCAGCCGCCACCGACAACGGCGCCAGCAATGACCCGACCAGCAAGGCGGCGAAAACAGCGACACGCATATACCAACTCCGCAGGGCGCCGAACTCCAGCTTGCCGCAACCGATTGAGGACGGCCAATAAAGTGCATCCATTTAAATAATAACTGCATGCAGAATTAAAGGCTACCTGAGAATCCTTCTGTTTGCAATCAATTCCCTTTCGAAAATCAGCCCCATCGACTGCGACTTGTCATTCTCTGTCCTTCTTGATCTCTCCGTCGCCGGTTCAATACACAGCAGTCAAGATTTTCCGCAGAGATTTTTTCCTCCGCGTTGGGGTGCAGAAAGTGCAGGTTTGCTGCTCCAGTGGTCTTGGTGGTTCTTACTTTTCCTGCTTCCGCATGCGAGGGTTGCCTGGTTTTGGCGGAGGAAAAACGGGCGGATAAAATCTCCCGGCGCTGGACATCAGGGGTCCGGGCATGGTTAAACTTAGGGGCATTGCAAGCCGGGGGCGGTTCCTGGCTCTATCTTCAAGGGGAAGGGTCCGCTCGGATCATCTGCTAAACTTCTCCGGCGGCAGGGTACGAAAGCGAGGGCAAAATGGCATACGGCAGACGCGCCTCCGTAGTTTTTCTGGCAAGGGCGGCGATCGCGCTGGCGATTCTGGCACGGGGGATCGTCCCGCTGGGGGCGGGCGAACTGCGCACCTGGACTTCGGCCGACGGTCGATTCACCACGCAGGCGGAGCTGGTGGAAATCAAGGGCGACCAGGTCGTGCTGAAACAGGCAAGCGGCAACGCGATCACCGTTCCGATCAGCGCCCTGAGCCAGACAGATCGCGACTTTTTGACCAAACCCGTCCCCGCGAAGGAAGCACCAAAAGTCGAGCCGCCAGTTGCGAAGGGGGAACCCAAAGCCGGCACGCCCGCGGCTTTGATCGCCCGGGTTGCGGCCGAGGATCCGCCGTTTGCTTATGAGCCGGTCAAAGAGTTTTCGACCGCCCCGCAGCGACGCATCGACCGCATTGCCGTTTCCCGCGATGAGACCCGCGTGCTCACCTGCTGCAACGACACGGCGGGAACGTGCTTTGTCTGGAACCTGGCGACAGGAGAGAAAGTCAGCCAGTTGGATCGCACCGGGCTGCTCGACCGGGCGGCGCTCAGCAAGGACGGGAAAATCGCCGTCGTGACGGACCGGACGAAGATTGAAGTCTTCAACGCATTGTCGGGCAAGCTCGTCCGCTCGGATCCGATGCCCGACGGGGCTGAACTGAAGATCGAGGACCTGCGTATCTCAGATGACTCCCAGTGGTATTGCGCCATCACGCATACCCGGCGGGTGCTGCGGCGGGGACTGACGGACGGCCGCACCTTCGCCTCGCCGCCGATTGCCATGCGGGGCGACCGGGGCGGCCCCTTTACCGCCATCGGCCCGCTGGCGCGAACCATTTTGATGGACAGCGGCGACCCGAAACCCGACCTGCTGTTCTTCAGGGAGTCGCCGGCGCGGATGCAGAGCGATCCGTTGCCCGTCGCCGAGAAAGTGTTTCCGACCGCTGCGGCCTGCTCGCCCAATATCTGGTCGATCGCGACCGACGACCTGAACTATTACTTCTATATCAATCGCGGCGGCAAATACCAGCACTTTGGCCCGATGGATACTCGCGGCTCGCTGATCCGTCAGATGGTGATTTCTTCCAACGAGGGGATAATCTCCCTGCTGGGCGACGCCAACCGGGTGCAGATCGTCGACCTGTTTACCAACCAGAACTACTTTCCCCTCCTGCCGTATCCGCATCTGGAAAAGCAGATTGGTCCCAGTGGAGTGTCGTTGTTCTTCGCCCAGGGGAATAAGCTTTGCTACTGGCAAGCAGTGCTGCCCAAACAGGGCCGGGCGATCTGGGTCCATGCCGTGACAACGTTGTTCGCCGACAAGCAGTATGCGTTGCTCGACGAGTTGGCCGATGAATGCCTGGCCGACCCGGAGCGGTTCCCGTTCACCGAAAGTCCCAAATTCGACTCGCTGATTGATAACCTTGACTCGCCCATTTCCATGAAGGGCCTCGGCCCGCTGGAGTTTGGCCAGCGGCAGAAGCAGGCGAACGAATGGCTGGCGAAGAATCCCAAGTCGGTGGCGGCCCGCGTGCTGGTCGCCCGCTTCCATGTGGCCGAAGGCTGGGACGCCCGCGGCAGCGGCTTTGCCGATACCGTGACGCGCGAAGGAGCCGAGAAATTCCAGGCCAGCATCACCGCCGCCCGGGAAACCCTGGCTCCCGTGATGGAGTCCGACAACCCGCCGGCGCGGGCCTATTCGCTGTGGTTCACCATCGCCAAAGCGGAAAGCTGGGACGGCGCCCGGCTCGCCCCCTACCTGGCCAGGTTCTTCAAACGCTATCCGACCTACCATAAGGGCCATGCCCTGATTGCGGAGCGTCTGTTGCCGCGCTGGGGCGGCGACGAGGGGGAAACGGGCCGCTACATCCAGAGCGTCGGCGACCAGGTCGGCGGCGAACAGGGCGACATCGTCTATGCCCGACTGGTGGCGGACGTGCATCGCTATTACAGCCGAACGGGCTTCTTTGAAGAATCGGGACTGGATTACGACCGCACCCTGCGCGGCCTGGCGGCCCTGGCGCGGGACGAATTCTCCAGGAATTTTGCGGCCAATTACGGCCTGTACTTTGCCGGCCTCAAAAGGGATCGGGAACAGGCTCTGCGGTTTGCCGATCTGTTTGAAGACACCCGTTTCGGCTGGCTACGGCGGCCCTGGCGTTCCGACTACGCCTATGAGAACACTCTCCGCTGGCTCGACGACGGTTCCTGATTTTGAGCTGGCGTCCTTCTCTACTTCTCTTGCCTGATCTTTTCGATCCCGTCTCTTCAGGGAGCAACGGACGATGCACTTTACGATCCCCCATCGCTTTCCCCGCAGGTTTGCCGCCGGCGCCTGCTGGATTTTCCTGCTGGCCGCAGCGCCGTTCAGCCTGCTGGAGAATCCGCCGGCCGTCTTCGCGCAGGGCCCGCCGCCCGAGGAGAGATACGAGTGGCCGGCCGATGCGCCGCCGGTTGCTGCAGTCCCCTTCGACGCCAGGCAGGCGCTGGCCCACCAGCAAGCCTGGGCCGCCTACTTGAAACTGCCGACGCAGAAAACGGTCGAGCTCAAAGGCGGCGTGAAGATGCCGATGCAGCTGATCCCCCCGGGCGAGTTCCGGCCCGGTTTCGGTCCCGGCCGTTCGCGGGGCAGGCCCACGTTCATCGACAAGCCGTTCTGGATCGCCGAGACCGAAGTCACCCAGGCCCAGTGGGAGGCCCTGATGGGTCCCCAAAAAGCAGATCCCCGCCTGTCGAATCTGTACCCGACAGGACCGCGACTACCCGTCGCCCAAATCACCGCCGCCGAGGCAGTCGCGTTCTGCGAAGCGCTAACCCAGCAGGAACGCGATGCGGGCCGCTTGCCAGCCGGCTATCAGTACGATCTGCCGTCCCCTTATCAATGGGAGTTCGCCTGCAGCGGCGGAACGGAAACCACCTGGTTCTTCGGCGACGACGCCTCCAAACTGGGCGAGTACGCCTGGTTTGGAGAGGCAGCCAGGACGCCCAGCGAGGACGGTGGTCTGGGCCAGCCTGTCCCCCACGAAGTCGCCCAGAAAAAGCCCAGTATCTGGGGGCTGTACGATGTGTATGGCAATGTCGGCGAGTTCTGCGTCACGCAAATCCAGCTGATCAACGCCGCAGGGGGCGAGGCGCCGGGCCCCACCGATCCTCTTTATGTCCAGTACGGAGGCGCCTGCTATGAAAAGCCCGAAAGGATCACCTCAAGCAGCAAGGTGCGCGTGCCTGGGGATCTGCCGAAACCGAACCTTGGTTTCCGAGTGGTGCTTACGGAACCTGTCTTCATTAAACGGCGGCCCCCGCCTCCGCGCCCGACCCGTCCGCCCCCCAGCTCGACCCCTGACAATGTCATGCCGCCGCTGGAAGTGGCTGACGGCCCCGGCGGCGTCGACTGGCCCGCCTCCGCGCCGCCGCGAGCGACCGTGCCGTTTGACGCCCGGCAAGCGCAAGCCCACCAGCAGGCCTGGTCGGACTACCTGGGTATGCCGGTAGAAAGAAAGATCGCCCTGCCGCATGGCGTATCGCTGAACATGGTGCTGATTCCGCCCGGCGACTTCAAAATGGGAAGCTCGCCCGGCGAATTTGAAGGGGGAAAGATCGACCAGTATCCGCGGCACCGGGTCTGGATTACCAAACCGTATTACCTGGGCAAGTACGAAGTGACCGTCGGCGAATGGGACGCCGTGATGCGATTGAAAAAAAGTCCGCCGGATCTTTCCTACTCTCCCCTGGGCGGCCGATCGGTGGCCCAGCTCCACGAATTCGTCACCCAGTTAAACGCACTCGTCGCCGACGAGAAGATCCGCTTCGCCCTGCCCACCGAAGCCCAGTGGGAGTTCGCCTGCCGGGCCGGCACAGAAACAGACTGGTGTGTCGCCGACGAGAAGCAGCTGTTCTCGTACAGCTGGTATCGCGATTCGCAGCTGCGTGAAAAAGCGCTGCCCGAAGGCGAGACCCGCCGCTTGACCGGCGCGGCGGCATTGAATGACTTCCTGGCGGGAAACAAGGTCCGGGATGGCTTTATCGAACGGCGTAACGCTAATATCGGGCAGCTCAACGCCAATGCCTTTGGGCTGCACGATATGCATGGCAATGTGCGCGAGGTTTGCTCTGACTTTTACGATCGCAGTTACTATAGTTCTTCCCCGCCCAACGATCCGACCGGCCCGCCCTCAGGCGATCTACACGTCGCCCGCGGAGGCTCCTATGGGGAAGTCGCCTGGCGCGTCTCTTCCAGCGTGCGGTACATGGTCACTCCCCGCGCCAGCGACACCCAGACAGGATTGCGGCTGGTCATGATTTTGCTCGACAAGTAGCGATTGTCCGCCAGTGTCTCTCCTGCGCAGGGAATGCGCTGCGCAAAAACTGGCCGTTCCCATTCCGACCGCTCAGATGCGGATCCAGTTTTTCAGGTGGGCGTGTTCAAAGATCATCTCCTGCTGGATTTTCAAATCCTGTCCCAGGCCGGAGTCGCGCGTCCGAAGGTACATGGCGTGGGAGATGGCCACATCGAGGTACGCCAGCCCCACGGCGTTAAAGTAGATCCTTTCCTCAGGCGATTGCCGTCCGGGCAGATGGCCCAGAACAATGTCCTGCAGGTTTCCATGAATTTGATGATCCGGCAGCTCTCCGGCCTGGTGCATCCGGCTCAGCGTCTGGGTGCGGTGTTTTACGGTTTCCCAGTCGTCGCACACAATCTTGTCGGCCTGCTGCGCCACGGCGTATTCATCTTCGTAGCCGCCTACGTGACTGTAGAAAGAGCCCGGCTTGACCCAGGCCGCTTTGAGCAGCGGCGCCTGGGCGCTGGTGGCGGTGACGATGACGTCGGCCCCTTCGATCGCCGCCTGGAGATTGCCGCCGGTTCCTTGGATCGCCACATTGGGCAGAAGTTGCCCCATCTCGCGGCAAAACGTTTCTTCCTCCGCTTGCTCCTTGGCGGCCACGCGGCACTCAACCAGCGAGGGCAACACGGACTTCATCGCCAGCAGGTGCATCTTGGCCTGTTCGCCCGCTCCGATAAAACCGATGGAGCGTGACTGGGGGTTGGCCAGATGCCGGGCCGCCAGGGCTCCCACCGCGCCGACGCGCAAGTTGGAACAGAGCGTGCCTTCCATAAAGGCGATTGGCAATCCGTGGTCAATTTCCGAAAGGATGATTACCGCCGACAGGTTCTGCATCCCAAACTTGACGGGGTTCGGCGGAAAGACCGAAACCCATTTCACGCCGCACACGCGCAGCTTCCGGAAGGTCGCAGGCAGGCAGTTGATCCGCTCCTGGGTTTCTTCATTAAAGATCTGTACGACCTTTTCCGGGAAGATGACTTCGCCCGCCTCGAAAGCACGCATCGCCATTTCGACGGCGGATATCGCCAGGCGGATATCCAGGCAGCCCGCCCCCAGCAAATCTTCCTGCGAATAGTACTGACACCGTATTTCATGCTGTTTCATGGTCGATCCTGGTTCTTGGGGAAACGTCAATCGTTAACCAAGCAAACCCGGCGCCAGAAGAAAAAGCCCGCATTCCGCCCCCTTCCCAGCCCAGCAACCGAGCGAAATCGCCCACAACCCACGCCAGAACCGCCCACAACCCGGACCACAACCGCACAGGAGTTACGATGCAAATACGGCCCTTTACCAGGCAGCGCCGCCGCTGCCAAACGCGAAGGCCTGCAGCATGTCGTTCGGCTCTCGGCCGTATCTCCAGAAGCGGTCACGGCGCGCCTGCGCATTGCCTGGCGAAAGGGTCGCTCTCCACGAGCCTGGCGTGAGAAACCAGGATGACGCGAGAAACCGATAACGCGAGAAATCTGCTGAAAATCTATTGTTGGGATAGACGATAGAAATCGCTAGAAATATCCGTGCCCCTATGGTAGTATTCGACCTGGCCGTTCGTCTCTTGGGCAGGCATCGCTGGGCCGGTGTTAGAGTATGATTAAACGAAGCTTTCTCTGGATATTCTTTATGGCGACGCTCGCCTGTTCCCTGGCGGGTGCGGAGGAGCGCGTGGTGCTTTCTGCTCTCCCGGGGTCGACCGCTTTCTTTGGCGGCGAGCCGGGTAAGATCGCCCTGGACGTGACCGCCGCTGACCTGTTTGAAGGGACGGCTGCCTGGTCGCTGACCGCCAATCGTCGCACGGCGGCGCGCGGAGAGATTGCCGTCTCTGCCGGTCCGGGGAAACCGGGCCGACTGGTCATTCCGTTTGCAGCTCCCCCGGTCCGGGAGGAGGTCCGTATCTCCCTGGACCTGGAACTGGTTCTGACGGATCGCGCCGGCGTCGAAGTCGCCCGTTTTGAGCTGCCGATCTGGCTGTTTCCCAAAGAGCCTTTTGCGGACCGCGGTCAGTGGCTGGAATCGCTGGACCTGCATGTTTACGACCCGGCGAAAAACACGCTGGCCGCCTTTGACGACGCCCGCATTCCCTATCGCTACCTGCGGAGCCTGGGCGCCATGGAATCGCTCGAAGCCGGCGTCCTGGTGATTGGCGAAGGCGTATCCTTCGCGCGCGAGCGGCAGTTATCGGCGGCGATCCTGGGTGCGGTCGCCCGCGGCGTCACGGTGATTGTACTGGCGCCGGAAAATGGTGAAGTGCGTTTGACGCCTGAGAAAGAAGAAGCGGCCCGGCTGGAGTCATTGTCATTCCGGCGGGACGAGGTCCTCACGCAGATCGACAAGCGGCTCAGTCCACTCAGCTGGCCGGCGGACGTATCGCTGCCGCTGGCCCGGTTTGAGCTGGTCGCCCGCACAGGCGAGACCCTGGTGCGCGTCGACGACGCGGCCGATTCCTGGTTGTGGGTCGAAGCCACCTACGCAGGCAAAGGGCGGCTGACCGTTTGTGGGGCGAATGTGATTGACGGCTGGGCAAAAGGCCCGGCGCCCCGTTATTTGCTGGCCGGTTTGCTGGAAAGCCTGGCGCCGGCGGAAACCTCGACGACGCCGTAATTCGCTCTTCGTCGTAGGGACACTCTGTTACTGTATCGTTTGGCTGGGCAGTTCACCCTTGATGGGCGGCGGCGACTTTGCCGTCGAATCCGAACCCAGATTTCTTTGATGAAGCCTTTTGGAGATAGTCATGAAACTCGCAACTGCTTTGGTGCTGTCGGCCTTTTTCGGCCTGGCGCTACTCCCTGCAGGACTTCAGGCCGCGGACGAAGTCTACCCGGCCGCGGTCATTTCCTTTCAGGAACGCGGCGCCGATGTACGCGAGATGGGGGCCCAGGTCACCGATCTGCTGTTCGCCAATCTGGCGGCTTCGGAAAGCCTGTACCTGGTCGATCGTGAAGACATGGAAAAGCTGCTCAAAGAGCAAGAGCTGAGCCTGTCGGGCCTCGTCAACCCTGACCAGGCAGTGCAGGTCGGCCGCATGACGGGCGCCAAACTGATCGTGACCGGTTCGGTCCTGCAGGTCGGCGAAAAGCTGATCCTGGTGGCGAAGATCATTGGCGTGGAAACCACGCGCGTGGTCGGGGTCACGGTCAAGGGTTCGGTTCGCGATGAACTCGACGATCTGGTGACGGAACTCGCCGAGCAGGTCGACCAGGCGATCAGCAAACGATCAGCCGATCTGGTCGCCAAGAAGGTCAGCCGCGACGACCGGATCGCCGCCCTGAAAAAAGAGATTGGCGAAGGCGCCCGTCCCGTGGTGAAAGTTTCCATTGTCGAGCGGCATGTGGGCCAGGCGACGATCGATCCGGCCGCCGAAACCGAGATGGTGCTCTTTCTGCGCGACCTGGGCTTTGAAGTCATCGACTCCACCGGCGGCGCCACGCGGGAAGCCGATCTGCTGATCGTCGGCGAAGGGATGAGCGAGTTCGCCGCCCGGCATGGCAACCTGCTGTCGGTCAAGGCTCGCCTGGAAGTGAAGGTGGTCGACCCCCGCACCACGCGGGTGTACGCCATCGACCGGCAGACGTCGGTCAAGGTGGACTTGTCGGAACAGATCGCCGGGAAGTCGGCCCTGCAGGAAGCCTCGGCCGATATCGCCGCCCGCTTGATGCCCAAACTGGCCGCGTTCAAAAGCGAAAAGTAAGCTCTGCGACTTGAAAACGATTCGCCTCGACGACGAGCGCCCCGGGCGGGTTGCTCGTCGTTTTTTGATGCGCCTGCCCACCGGCAAATCGTCGGCTGCAGGGCCGCTTACGGTTCCAGCGTCCAATGCAGGAATCGACTTTGGCCATCGACACCGAGCAGCATGTCTCCCTGGGGGGAAAACAGGAAACGGCGCAAGCCATAGCCGCCCACGCCTTCGAGACCGGGCAGTTTTTTCTTTGTGCCCAGATCCCAGAGATGGATCTGCCTGATCTCTTCCTGCTTGCCGTCGACATAGCGAATGTGCTCATAGGCGGCCAGGCGCCGGCCATCCGCCGACACGGTGAGCGATTCCCCGACGCGCGATCCGGGCACATCTTCCAGCAGGACCTCCAGCGTGGAGGTTTTCCAGTCCCAGGCGACGACCTTTTGAAGATCATTGCTTAGCCTGCCCACCACGCGCCCATCGGGCAGATAGCCAGCGACAGAATGCAGGGATTCCAGCCTGGGCAGCGGAGAGCCGTCGGCCAGGTGGATACGATAAAGAAAATCCTTGTAGCCGACCGTCTCCAGGGATTGGTTATCAGCCGAAAAACGAAGCCAGTATCCTTGCCGCGGCATGAAGCGGCCGGTCTGGAAGAGACGCTCTCCGGTCGCCAGATTCCACAGGCTGGTCGATTCTGACCCGGCCGTCGCCAGCAGGGCGCCGTCGCCGGACAGGGCCACTCCGCCCATCGTAGCTTTCTCGGTTATCTGATCGAAGACGACTTTCAAGTCGGGCAGCGACCAGACCATGACGCGTCCGCCTGCAAACGAGGCGGCGCAGCGACGACCATTGGAACTAAAGGTCACCGCCCGACCGCTCTGCGGTCCTCCCGTCAGATTGGGGTTCTGGCGACCGGTTTCCGCTTCAAATAGCTGGATCGTGCGATTGAAATTGCTGGACGCCGTGAGCACCCATTTGCCGTCGGGCGACCATGCCACATCGTCTGGCGCCACCGTGCGGGTCCAGAGATTGTCCCGCTCGGTCGGTCGCGGCAAGCGAGCCGGAGTTTGCGGCGGGGCCGCCGGCGTTTGGGTTGCTCGTCCGCTCATGACTTCCGCCAGGGGCTGCCCCGAACCATCGAAGCGGACCAGGGCGGTTCCCGCGATCCTGCCCCCGTTCTGATAGTAGTTCACCACAAATCCCAGGTGCTGGCTCCAACAAAATCCTTTCTGCGTGATCGTGTCGTGCTTCATTTCGGGTGGATAAATGCGTTCTGAAGCACCGTACACCGTAAAGAACACCCAGGGCACGGCTCCCAGTTGCTCCCACTTGCGTGTTTCACGGTCGAACCGGTTCCAGTGCTGGCCGACGATATGGAGCGTCTGGTCATCGAACAACAACTCGCGCTCTTTAACGTCCGACATGGCGACTTCCGTCTTCTCCAGCGGCCACCGCAATCGCAAGATCTTCAACTGGCGAGGATCATTGGGAAGAAAGCTGACCGCGTAGAGCCCGTCGCTGACCGGCGACAGGGGGTGCGTCTGGACATGAAAGTCGGAGATCCACCTTGTTTCCAGCACGGTCGCCGACCAGTCGTGGGTATCGACAATCAGGGGACGGTTCGGCGGCGAACTGCGTCCAATCGCCAGCAGGGGCCGCGCGTCGGGCCCGGCGGATTCCGGCGCAGTCATGCACGCTATAAAAGTAGGGACAAACGCCAGCCGGGGATTCGAAGCCTCGGCTTGGACTTGCTGGCGATCCCCCAGCTTCTCCTTGGCCTCGAAGACAACGTGGGCCTGCTTCTCGCCGTCTTCTTTACAAACGACATGCGCCAACCAGGTGCGGCCGACGTAACCGGCGATGACCGCCTCCCCGGGACCGATCGCGGCGACCATCGCCAGGGAGACGGGAATTTCTTCGTTCTGGATTTCTTCCGCATCGAGCAGCGGCAGGCCGTCGTCGCGCGTGAATTTTGTCGTCTGCCCGGTTTCCAGGCTAATCGCCAGGATCTCCGGCGCTTTGCGGCCGGTCTGCACCACACACCAGACGCGGCTCCCGTCGTAGCAGACCGACGTGACAAAAGTATTCAGCTCTTTCGGAAGCCAGAGCGTCTGCAGGCGGCCCTCCGAGCGCAGCGCAAACAGGCCGTGCGACTTGGCCCAGATCAGATCGACCCCTCCGGCAATCGGCAGACACCCACTCAGGTGCCTCAAGGCTTCTGACCTGCCCTTGGCATTCGTGTACTCCAGCCGCAAGGGAAGAAAGCTGAGCGAGGCGCCCTCTTCCGCGGGCGTTGTCGCTGGAGGAGCAGCCGTCGGAACGGCTGGCTTGTCGGTCCTTTGGAAACTGGCGAGCAGGTCGGCGGCCTCGGTCTGGACGGCCGGAATAATAGCGTCGGACGTTGCCAGGTCCCCCAGGAACAAACGGCCTTCGACCGTGTCCAGGTCCTTCGGCTGGAAGGCCGGATAACCATAGATCATCAGTGCGCTGGCGCCAACGCGATCCTGGTAGCGGATCACGGCTTGCTTCCAGTCGGCGTATTTGGCGGCGGGAGGCTGGTCCTCGGTCGCGGCGCGCCACACCGCTCGACTAGTATGGACCGCGTCGTTATTGGGAAAGAGGTCAGCCAGTTCGTCCAGCAGGTGGAGTGAGAACTCCCGCTGTTGCTGGCGGAACGACCCATAAAACTGCTGGAACTCGGGCGGAGCGTCGCTCACCTGGTCAGGGGTTAGCGCTCGCACGAGCGCCCGCGGCGTGGTGACCACGTCCGTGATTCCGCCTCGCGGCAGGAGACGCATATGTTCGAACGCCCGCATCCGCAGCGTCAAATATTCGCGCAGCTCCGCGGTCGTGTTCCCTTCCTCGGGGAGCCGCTCCGTTATGCGGAGGGCGCAGTGCATCGCCTGGTCGTGCAGCTCGGTCTGCTGCGGCTGCAGCATCAGGCTGGCTTCCAGCAGCGGCAAGGCTTCGTCCCAGTCGCCCAGCGTATAGAAACGCCCGGCCCGGGCGGCCAGCTGGGCGGCTTCGGCGACGGGACCGCTGGCCTTCAGTTCCGACGGGTCAATCTTCAGCACCTGCCCGCTGACGCTCCGCAAAAACTCCGGCGCGTCCGCCGCGGGTCCTGCCTGCTCGTATGTTTTCAGAGAGAGCGCCCCTTGCTGCAGTTTAATCGTCAGCCCCACCTGGTCGATGTCGTCCGCACGGCTGCTGGCGTACTCCCCCAGCAGATAGACGGGCGACTTCCGTTTCAGACGAACGTCCGCCGCGGCGACGGCAAACTCCTGCTGCAGGGCTTCCGCTTCCTGCAGTTCCACCACCAGCACGCCCGGCTGCTGCAGCAACGTTTCTTCCAGCAACGCAGCGTACGCCTGTTTCCGGTAGTCATTCTCAAAGGTCAGGTCATGGCTGATAAACGGCGGCACGGCGAAAACATGCGTGATTTCCTCGCGATATTTGTCCAGCGCCTGGCGGACGACGGCCGCCAGTTTCACCGCCGTCGCTTCGAGATCGTCGCCCAGCGGTTCGCGGATGGCGACCAGCCGCAGACCGCCCTGGGTTTCGGCGGCCGCCAGTTCGGCGAACTTTTGATCCTTCACTTTGCCGGTTCGCAATACGATCAGCAGATCGGCCTTGAGCAGCTGGCCCATCGATCGGCGATCGCCCAGGGCGTTGGCGTCGAACAGCAGCTGCAGTTTCTGCTCGGCCAACACGCGGTTGACTTCGGTGCGCTCCAGCCACTCGACGCCGTCGAGAGCAAACAGTTCCGCTTCCAGCGCCGCCCCCAAAGGCGACTGCTCCACATCGATGAGCGCCCCCAACGGCGTTTTATCCTGTGCGTCGACCGTAGCCGTCAGACAGAGCAGACAGGCCGCCGTCAGAAGATATTGTCCCGCCCGGAACGCATGAGAACGCCGCATAATGGTTACCCGTCTCGAAGAAGAAGCCCGCCCAGCCCAGGCCGATCCGCCCGTTGCCTTTGAATGATGAGTTTCACTCTAGCAATCTGGCGAGGCGGTTGCAACGCAACGCCGGGGCTGTCTGTCGTGCGCCATTAGAAATGTCCCCATTCTTGCGCCATTAGAAATGTCCCCTTGGGGTTGGGGGGTGTTTGGCGGCAAGCGAGCCCTTTCAAGGAGCTCGCGTTAAGCCGCGGATGTGGCATTATGGGGGACGTTGGGTTCGGTTTTCCATAATCAGTCCGCGCATTTTGCGAACAACCGAGCGAGGGGGTTATCGCCAGGGGTGATCGGGCGAGGGTTTTTGGCCTTGGCTCGAACCGATGGGGCCTGTCGCCTTCTTCCCGGACCTCCTCTGCGGACGCGGACGATTGGCGCGGCCCGGCGACCAGCTGAGTTCGACGTCGCCAGCAAAGATCCGCAGCACGCCATCGAGCTGTTCGCAGATCGTGACCGCCTGCCGAGGGCAGACAATCTCCGACGCATCACGGGCCAGCTGCAGGATACGGTTGCTCCAGCTCACGGTCCAATCGTTCTGCACCACGCGCGGCTCCTGGATCGAAAGGATCCGCGCCATGTCGCCTGGCAACGCCTGATGCCAGTCCGCCGGATCGCCTGCCGCAACCGAGAAGCGGCGGTTGAAGGCGGGCAAGAACTGCTCTTCCAGAAACGTGTTCGCCGCCGCCAGATCCGAGACGCCGTGACGCCGCAGCGCCTTCACCAGGCGGTCCTGTAACGTGCCGTTCATCCGCTCCACGCGGCCTTTCGCTTGCGGGCTGCGGGCGAGGATCAACTTCACATCGATCTCACGCATGGCCCGACCGAACTGCGTTTCCGGCGTGAAATCCGCGAGAATTTCCTCGCTTGTCGGCTCGCGATCGTTGCGATAGATGCCATGCTGATCGACGTACAAACCACGCGGCAGGCCGTAGCAAACGGTGTACTGTTGGAACACGTCGGCCGCCGATCGCCATGATTCGTTCTCGTAGAAGCGAGCGAAAACGCGGCCGGTGGCGTCGTCGATCATCACCATCAATACGGCCCAGCCAGTGTACGCGACGTCCGCTTCGTGAGGCCGGCGGCCCTCGAACCAATCGTGATGCGACCCGTCGAGCTGCACCAGTTCGCCTTGATGTTGACGCCGGTCCCGCCGACGGCGATGAACCTTTTGTTTGCGACTACGCTGCCACAACCCCGCCTGGACCAGCCAGCGACGCAGCGTGGAGACGGCGACCGGAAGGCGGTCTTCCTCCGTCAGGCACTCGGCCGCCAGCGTCGGGCCGTAATCGGCGTATTGCTCGCGATACAGCGTGAGAGCACGCTCCTTCGTCTCCGCCGTAGGCTGGCGGTTGGAAGCGCGTCCCCGAGCCTGATGCAGCAAGCCGGCGTCGCCTTGCTGCTGATAGCGGCTCCAGATGCGTTTTGCCTGGCGATAGCTCACGCCGAGCACCTCACTGGCCTGTCGCAGGGACATGGTCCCTGAACTCACCTGGCTGAAAACCTCAAGTCGCTTCCGATCACGCGGATTCATCAAAATCGTCTCCATCGCTGTCTCCTTTAGAGACAACTAGCATGGGGACATTTCTAATGAACGCTTAAGGGGACATTTCTAATGGCGCACGACACAACGCCGGGGCTGTCGCTCCTCGCGACGCCTACGGCGCAAAGCTGCTGCGCAGGCGATCCACCAGCGCGACCGCCATCCGCAGGCGCAGCTGGGCGCGGGGCTGCAGGTGGTCGGCTGGCACTTCGATCTCTTCGGCGGCGAGCAGGTCTTCGAGGGAATGGCAGTCGCTCCGCCAGCGATGAAAGATCGACTTCAGCACCAGGCAGCGCGGGGCGGCCGCGCCGGCATTCTCCAACAACCGCAGCGTGCGGTGATGATAGACGACCAGCGTATCGGTGGGCCGCAGGAATCGCGCCCAGCGATCGCCAAACTCCTGCTCGGTCACGGCGTCTTCCGCACCGTCCGGCAGGTTCATGTATTCCAGCGCCGAGGCCGAGAGTGGTTCCGGCTGCCGCAGGCGACAGGAGAATTCCTCCCCTTCCCCCAGACGCCGGGCGACCCAGTTCACCGGCAAGGCCCGGGTGGAGCGTTTGCCGCGTTCGCCGGGGGTGGATTCGCCGTAGGCCACGACCAGATCGCCTTCGTCGTCGAGCAGGGCCGCCGGCACATGCGTGGGGCGATCGCCTCGCGACTTGCGGACCCGTCCCTCCGCCAGTCCCGCCGAGCGGGCCAGTTGATCGTCAACCATCCGATCAAAGGCGGCCAGCAGCTGCGGCAGACCGGCGGTTTCCGGCTCCAGCACATGCAGGGCGGAAACGACCGCTTCCAGCGTGGACAGGCTCTGCGGCGTCGGCTCGCGGCGAATGCGATAACGGCCGGGCGAAGAAGGCGACAACCGGTAACCGGGCAGATTATGCAGCTGCGGCGTTTCCCGGACGATCGCTTTCGCCTGGCCCCAGGTGCCGTCGATCACGACCAGTTGCTGCGGTCGATCCTCCGGCGACAGCTCACTCAGTTCGGGCGCGTCGGCTTTGGGGAACAGCAACCCGGTCGAGGCGGCGATCGGCAGCTCCATCTCTCGCATCGTCTGGTAGTGGCCCACCACCAGCTGGCAACGCGTGAGCGCCTGCTTGACAATCCGGGCCGTGTTGAACGGATGCGACCGCTCAGAGCGGTGCTGCAGCAGCAAGATTTCCGTACGGTTATCAATCCGGGGGATGGCCTCGCAAAAGCAGAGGTCAACTGGTCGAAAACATTGGTAGCAGCGTTTGAACACTTCGGCCGCCGTGGTGGGGATACGATGCGAAAGCGTTCCAGTTTACCGCATGCGGGCCGCTTCCCAAAGGATGCTGCTTTACTCGCGGCGCCGGATATCCTACGCTGGCTACGCCTGTCGGGCTTTCCTTTCCGACAACCGTTTTCCCCTTTCACCTGTTGAGATGCTCCTATGAAACAGACCCTTTCGATCTGGATGCTCACCCTCACCCTGGGCGCCGTGGCAGCGCTGAACGCCACGACCTGTTCGGCTGCGGATGAATACGACTACGATCTGGTGCATTCGTCTGTCAGCTTCAAAGCGCGGCACCTGGATATCAGCTGGATTCACGGCCGCTTCAACGACGTATCAGGCAAGTTCATCCTCGACCGCGAAGACCCGACCAAATCGACGTTCTCGCTGACCATCCAGGCCGACAGCGTCGACACGGCCAACGAAGCCCGGGACAAGCACCTCCGCCAGCCCGACTATTTTGACACCAAACAGTTCCCGACCATCGAGTTCAAAAGCACCAGCGTCAAAGTGATCGATGGCGGCTTTGAAGTCGCCGGCGATTTCACCATGCACGGCAAGACCAACCCGGTCACGCTCACCCTGATGGGCGGCAAAGAGCACGAGATCCGCGGCGTGAAGCGCGTAGCGTTCTCTACCGAGACCCGCCTCAAGCGGAGCGACTATGGCTTTGACCCCAAGGCGATCGGACCGATCGGCGATGAAGCGATCATCATCATCGACTGCGAAGGCGTGCAGCCCTGACGCATGCCTGATCCGCTGATATACGGGCAAGCCTTTGGCGCCGCCGTCCTGGCGAGCGCTGTCGCCGTCCTTGTGCTTGGGTTTGCGACCCGGCCGATCACCGCCGCGCTTCGCCCCGGTTCGATAGCGGCCCTGGCCGCCGGACTGGGGCTGGTCGCCGGTTATGCGATGCTGGCGTTGCGAGTGCAGTGGCCGCCTGTGAATGCGCTGGATCGGTTGCTGACGATCCTCCTGCCGCTGGCGATCGTCATTGAAATCTTGGCCGGCGTGAAACGCACGCCGGTCTGGCTGGCCTGGATTTTGCGGGTCTGCCTGGCCGCGGCCGCGCCGCGGATCCTGCTGCACGGTTCGATCTATCTGACCGGCGCTGACGACGACTGGCCGCCGCTCGCCGTCGCCGTGCTGCTCGCCGCCACCGCCGCCCTCTTCGCAGCCGCGTGGGGCGGACTGGGACGGCTGGAGGCGCGATCACCCGGCCTGGGACCGCCGCTGGCTCTGGCAATGGCGATCCTGTGCGCTGGTTTGACGATGATGATGTCGGGCTATCTCCAAGGCGGCGCCGCCGCCCTGCCCTTATCGGCCGCCGTGCTGGCGACCAGCCTGACCGCTTGCCTCCTGTCCCGCTGCACGCCTTCCTCCACCCCGTGGGATACGACCGCCGAGATCGGCGTCGGCATGGTCGGCCTGTTCGGCCTGCTGTTCATCGGCCGGTTCTTTGGCGAACTGACCACAACGACCGCGCTGGTGATTCTGCTCTCGCCGCTCCTCTGCTGGACCACCCGCCTGCCCCGCCTGCGCGACCAGCAACCCTGGCTGCAGCTGACAATCCAACTCGTGCTGGTCGCCATTCCCCTGATCCTCATCCTGGTGCAGGCAAAGCTCGTCTTCGATCGCGAAATGGCGCCCCTGCTGACCGCGTCTCCGTTCGCCAGGCTACGATGGTTGGTTCTGTACGCTGGCTGGTGAAAGGGGCGTTCGTCCCCCACGACTTTTCGGAGTCTGCTCGGCCTCCGAAAGACGAACTAGAATCCAGAAGTGTTTCTTCGCAGCCGCCTACGGCAAATCACTACTCGCTGACGCCGCCAGTAATGCCTGGTATTCGTAGACGCGGTTGGCCATGTTGTGTTTACCGACGGCGAGGTAGTCGGAGGCCAGATTGGCGAGCATACGGAGGAGGGTGTCGCGGTGGGGGGAGGGCTGCAGATGGACGGTGGGCTGGAAGCCGGGGATCTCGTTCTGCAGCATGGCGACCGTCATTAAGCGGCCGCCGCCGAAGGGGTCAAGGACCAGCTCTTCGGTCGGTTTGTCGGGCGCCTGGGACAGGTCGTACTTGCACATGTAGCGACCGGGTATGCCGACGCCGACGATCGGGATGTCGGCCCGCTGGGCGACGGCGACGACCAGATGGGAGAGCAGAATCGGCAGCCCTTCGCGGGTTTTGAGCACGTGCGACAGCGAGCTGTTCACGGGGTTGTCGTAGTCGGCCACACTGCCGGAAAACTTCGCGTCTTCGAACAGCACTTTGCGGAGCGCGCTCACGGCGTCGGCCGCTTTGACCTGGCGGAGATCGGCGTCTGGCGGGAACTGGGCGCGGACCTTGGCGGCCAGTGCGTCGAGCTGCTTGTCGAGGTCCTGTTCTTCGACCTCCAGGTCGATGATCCGCGCAATCAGCCACATCCCTTTTTCCAGATCAATATCCGCGTCCCGCTCCGGCGAGCCCAGCTCCTTGAACCGGGCGATCATGTCGGCCCGCAGGCGAACCTGTACGATCGCCCGCGCCCGGGATCGCACCTCGGGCGAATCGTGCTTGAGCGCCGCCAGCAACGGCGCCATGGCGGCCTCGCCCAGCGACATCAACTGAGCCATCGCCGTTTCACGGTGGATGTATTCGTCGTGATCCAGTTCACGAATCAGCCGCTGCACCCGCTCCGCCGGAGACTCGGCCCAGGCGGGCGACCCCAACAACAGCAAGAGCAGCACGGCGCCCAGCGAACGAAATTTCAGTACTCGGATCAACATGACGAAAGAGAGCCAGGGAAACGGGTGACATTCATTGTAACGGGCCGCGGCACGACCAGGTCAACCCAAATGGAGGGAAACTCCCCCAAGAATCACGGGCCTTTGCCGGGGCGATCGTGAGCCGTAACTTACGGCGAAACAACGGCCGCCATGATCGTCGGCTGACGCGGATTGCCGCTTTCCCACACGGCGACGATGGGCCCTTTGCCGCCCAGGGCGGAAGCCAGCATCGGATCGGACGCCTGACTGTCGAGCGAAATCGGTCGCAGCGCATCGGGCGCCGACAGCAGCAGCTCGCCGCCCCGTTGGGTGATCCAGGCCAGCCAGACGCCGTCGGAATTCCCGACGACCCAGGGCTGCATGCCGGCGCCCAGCTTCTGTTCTGTCGGCTCGCCGGTCGTCGTGCGGAACAGATCGTGGTCCCGGCGCCAGACGGTCGTCACTTTGCCCGGGGCGGAAGCGGCCAGATGACCGCCGTCCATCGGACAGGCATTCAGCTTCCAGCTTCCTTCGCCCAGCTTCCTGGCTTTGCTGAACGTCACGCCCTGGTCGCGGGAGAAACAGGCGAACATGTCGCGATCGCCTTCGATCTCGTTCCGCCACATCACATAGATCCCACCCTGGCTGTCGCCGGCGACCGACGGATTGCAGCACTCGCAGACCGTGCCCGACGGCGACGCGTAGATGCGGCGATTCTCGCTCCAGGATCCTCCGCCATCGGTCGACGAGGCGCCATAGATCTCCGTGCCGGTGCCGCGCAGATCCAGCCACACGCAGTACAAGAATCCGTCCGGACCCTGGGCCATCCCGTGCAGTCCTTCCCGCGCGGATCGTTCCGCCCGATTGACGACGACCGGCCCCTGCCAGGAGTCTCCTGCGTCGGCCGATCGCCAGGCCAGCAGGTTGCCGCAGGCATGGTCGATCGCCGTGATCGCCACCGTTTTGCCGTCGGCGGCGATCCGCGGCCCGCGTCGCATGCCGAGCGCCAGTTGGGAAACCTGACCGACCAGAACAGGATCGCCGTAGGTCAGGCCAGCGTCGCTGGAGCGGCAGCAGTAAAGACGGTTCTCGGCTCCCATGGCGACAAAGATCACGCCCTGCTGGTTGACGGCTGCCTGGGGTTGCCGCAGCTTGAGCGAGGAATCGGCGCCAGCGACCCGCACCGGTTCTGCGGCCGGCAGGACGGCGACAGGCCCGCCGAGAGTGAGAGCGGCAACAAGAACGCACCAGGCGGTCTGCAGGTTCATAAGAGGTTCCGTACAGGAGAGGAGGGATCGTCCCGCGCCATTCTGCGATGCCAAGAGCCAGAAGGGAAGTCGCTTTCCTGCTTTCTCAGCACGCGTCGGAGCGATCTTTGGTGCGATCATTGGTGCGATCATTGGTGCGATCATTGGTGCGATCTTCTGTAACCGCCGACAAACTCTCACGAGGATCCTTCTTACGGCCCGGTCGATGATTGCGCGGTCGCCGTAAATTGTGTTGACTTTTTGCGGGACCCAGCCATAGGGTTAACCGCGGCGTCTGGGCTCGACGCCCTGATTCGCGGGAATGTCACTTTTTCCTTCCCAGCGCCCGCTGTCCCTCGCGGCGACGCCCTGCGCCGGCGATTCTCGCCTCCTCTCGTCATTCCTCTCGGGCTGCCTGGCAACAGGAGCAAGGAAAGGCCTGTCTTGAAATTTGACCACAAGGAGGACCCGTTCGCCGTTTTCCGGTCGCTGAATCTGACCGACGAACAGGTGGAAGCGCTCCGCACGCAGGGCTTCGTTTCGCGCGAACGCCGGGGGGAGAATCGTATCTATTTCAAACTGCGTTTCCGCTTCCAGGGTCGACAGCTGGTCCGGTGCCTGGGCGCCAAGGCGGCGCTCGTCCGGCGGGTGGAGCAGGCCCTGGCGAAGATCCAGGCGCAGCGGAAACGACGTGCCCAGCTGACGAACGCCGCGCGACGGTCGCGGCAGACGCTCCGTTTGACCCGACTGCTGCTGGCGCCGCTGCTCCAGGCGGCCGGCTTTCAATTTCATGGTTTGGCCGTTCGCAAAATACGCAGCGGCCGCACGAACTGTTCCCTCAGGAGAAAAAAGATGAACCCCAGCGAGCACCCCAGCGACGACGTCCCGCAGATCGCCGCCGAGGAAACCTGCCCGGCCGCGGAAGCGAGTCCGACCGACTGCCGGCAGCAGCGAATCCGCGACTACCTGCACCAGTCGCTGGCAGAAACCAGCCCGCTCCGCGCCAACCTGGGCGCCGCGAACGCCGACCTGATGACGGTCGCGTTGCATCTGAAAGGGCTGCTGGAAGGGGCGCTGCCCAAAACACTGGAAGTCTTCGAGGACTTTGAAGATTTCGATCAGGTGAAGCCCGTCCTCGACAGCCTGCTGCGGATGTACAAGCAGATGGAGCGCTTCGCGCAGCTGGACGCCCGCCTCTCGGAGCCCTTGCCCTGATCCAGCTCGATTCAAGCCGAAGCGAAGAAATCGCGATTTGATACCACGTCGAGCGAAGCGAAGAAATCGGCGTTTGATACCACGTCGGGCGAGAGCGGCAAAGTTCAACGCCCCCTCTATCCCTGGCCGCACTGCTGGATAGATTGGAAATTCTGGTCGACTTGATCTAGTTTTCCGACTGTCCCCACGAGAGCATTCATGAACGCCAAAGACGCGATCCGTTCTTCCGCCAACCTCAGTTCAACCGTCCTCAAGTCGTACTTCAGCGATCTGGACGACGCCGACCTGATGCGTCGCCCGACCGAGGGCTGTAATCATCTGGCGTGGCAGCTGGGGCATTTAATCTCGTCTGAGGTGCAACTCCTGAATGGCGTGGCGCCCGGCCAAGGCATCACCTTGCCGGAAGGTTTTAGCGAAGCCCATGCGAAGGAGCAGTGCGGCAACGACGATCCGGCCGGCTTTCTGGACAAGGCGGCCTACGCGGAGCTCTTCGACAAGGTCCGGGCGGCGTCGCTGGCGGCTTTGGATGGCTATGCCGAATCCGACCTCGACAGCCCGGCCCCGGAGCAAATGCGCAACTTCTGCCCCACCATGGGCGACATGTTCACCCTGATCGCCGCGCACCCTTTGATGCACGCCGGCCAGTTCGTCATCGTCCGCCGCCAGCTGGGCAAACCGATTTTGATTTAGGGAACGTGCGAAGAGCTACCGACGGATTCTGGTTCGTCGTTTTGAAGAAGAGTAGACGCCGGACAGTCGCCTTTCACTCCGTGAAAGGACGCGTACTTTCGCGGAGCGAAAGTCGACTTTCTGCGCGCGCTTGCTGGCAAAACGAACAGACAAAAATCGACAGTCATTACCTTTGCGCTCCTGACGCGCGGCCGGCCTGCGACGACGATCTCTTCGCCGTCGCACGCAGGTATTCGAGCAAGCCGTTTCTCTCGGCCGACTACATGTCGATCTCGTAGCCTTTGCGGTACTCGCGGGCCAGGAACGTGTTGGCCTGGTCGTCGCCGATGATCACGCGCCGGGCCGGATCCCAGTTCAGTTCGCGATCCAGGCGCATGGCGATGTTCGAAAGGTGACAGATCTCCAGCATCCGGTTGTGCGACCAGACGTCGGAAATGGGCTGCTTCCGGCTGCGCATCGCGTCGATGAAGTTGGCGGTGTGATTCTCGCTGACGGGGCCGCCGTAAACCTCTTCGATGGCGCCTTCGGGCAACGGGTTGTCGACCAGATCTTCCACCGGTTTGCCGACGATCTTGCCGCGGTTGACGAAGAAGCGGCCCTTCGTCCCTTCAAACAGAATGCCGTTGTCGCCGGCGCTGGTGATCAACAGCTCGACATCGTTCGGCATGTCGGCCTGGATCTTGTAGCTGGTGGCGATGTTGTACTGGTCGTGGACGGTCGGGTAACCGTCTTTGTAAGGGACCGGCAGGACGAACTCAAGCGGCGTAATCTTGCTCGGCCCGGTGTCGGTCGCTCCCAGAGCCCAACAGGCGATATCCACATGATGGGCGCCCCAGTCGGTCAGCTTGCCGCCGGAGTATTCATGCCAGTTGCGGAACGCGTAATGGCAGTTGCTGTACAGCGGCACGCCGCCGCCGTAGCCTTTGCGCATCTCGGGCAACGCCCGGTACGGAACCAGCGGAGCCGGGCCGAGCCACGTTTCCCAGTCCAGCCCCTCGGGGACCGGCGCCTCGGGAATCACGGGCGAAGCGTCAAAGGCGCCAATGCCGCAGGTGACCTTTTTGATCTCGCCGATCCGGCCGCTGCGGACAAGCGCGATCGCCTGCAGGAACCGCTGGTCGGATTCGGTCCGCTGCATGGTGCCGACCTGGAACACGCGTCCGGTCTGCTTGACGATTTTCTCCAGCAGCTTCCCTTCGGCGATCGTCACGGTCAGCGGTTTTTCGCAATAGACATCCTTGCCGGCCAGCATCGCTTCGACGGCGATCTTGGTGTGCCAGTGGTCGGGCGTAGCGATCATCACCGCGTCGATATCATCCCGCTCCAGGACCTTGCGATAGTCGCCGTATGCGTCCGGCTTTTTCCCTTGCTTCTCGGTCGCCTTGGCAATGTTATCGCCCAGCACATTGGCGTCGACATCGCAGAGTGCGGCAAAGTCGGCGAACTTGAAAGACTTGCTGGTAATGGCCCAGCCCTGGTTCCGCAAACCAATGGTGGCGAAGACCGGCCGCTCATTCGGCGACTCCTGTCCCACCGCCAACCGGCGTGAGCCAAAGAAAACCCCCGCAGCCACCGCGGCGCCCGCGGACTGCAGAAAATGACGACGATCCAGATTACCGTACGAGGACATCAAAAAAACCTTTTGGCAAGATTGAACGGGGACTTCAACATAGTCAAAGGACGTGATTTCCCCCTCATTCTAATTGAAAACCGCCCGTCATACCGCATTATTGGGGCGGTTCGGCAGCAGAACTTGTGTCAGTTTCACAAGCGTTGCGGGGGGCCTGGTGCTTCCCGTATCATGTCGCCGACGTGGTGGGTCAGGAACCGAACATGCCGCCTGGCGAGAGGCCGGCGGATTGGTTCTCCTTCGTTATTCTTTCCGGCTCCTGCAGGGACCTTATATGGCAATCAATATTCGCCCCCATGGCCGCTACGGCCCGTATGAGCCCGTCACGAACAAGCGACAGTTACGCAAGGCGGCGTCTCGTCTGGTGGACGAGATTGGCAGCGAAGAGTATTTGAGGCCCGACGAGGAACACCGGGACGTCTGGTTGACCGACGCCAACGATCACACGCTTGTTGTCGATATGTTCGGCTGCG